>CAZLYT010000717.1:0-9097 GCA_964563515.1 uncultured Candidatus Competibacteraceae bacterium
GACTTTCCCTCGCTCGAGGTATTGCGCGAGCACATCCAGGCCTTTGAACGGCACTGGGAGGCGATCGCCAAGCTCTTCGACTGGAAGTTCACCCGCCACGATCTGAACAAACTCCTCACCAAGCTGAGCAATACTACTCAGCCGGAATATCCCCTGGCCGCGTGACATCACAATACGGGCCGAACTTATGAAACGAAGTACTAAGTTGCCGGATTGTCACACCCAATAAAAGAGTCCGCACGCTGTCCTCCCGGGACGATTGCGTTCGGGATACCGCATTCTCAGCTGAGGGAGTGGTATGAGCGCTGACCAGGCTCAACTGCCCAAACCCACGCTTTTGATGGCCATTTTGCCGATCGCGTTGACCATGGCGCTGCTCATGGTGCAACTCTTCGTGTTCGACGATCTTACGCCGCACATTCCCTTGGTTCTGGGCATTCTGATCACCGGCGTGATCGGGTGGCAGCGGGGCTACCGCTGGTCGCACATGGAAGCGGGCCTGTACCACGTGGTGAGTGTGGGTTTGCCCTCGCTGGCGATCCTCATGACGGTGGGAATGATCATTGGTGTCTGGATACTGAGCGGCACGGTCCCGCTGCTGATTTACTACGGGCTGGCCATTCTGAGCCCGGGTATTTTCCTGTTCGCCGCCTGCGTCGTTTGCGCCATCATTTCGCTGGCCACCGGCACATCCTGGGGAACCGTGGGCACCATCGGGCTGGCGCTGATGGGAATCGGCGAAGGTCTTGGAATACCAGCTTATTTGACGGGTGGGGCGGTGGTGTCGGGAGCCTTCTTCGGTGACAAGATGTCGCCGCTTTCCGATACCACCAACCTGGCGCCGGCAGTCTGTGACACCGACCTCTGGAGTCACATTCGGGGCATGGTCGCCACCACCGGCCCGGCCATGCTGGTGGCGCTCGCGATTTATGCCTGGTTCGGAGTCGGCTATGCCGGCGACGCCATGCAGAGCCAAAGCGTGGACCTGATCAGCAACAAGCTGCAGGAGACCTTTTACCTCTCCTGGTGGTTGTTGATTCCGCCGGCGGTGGTGGTCATCCTGGCTGTGAAGCGATTGCCGGCGCTGCCCTCCATCTTCACCGGGGTGGTGCTCGGCGGAATCGTCGCCATGATCGCCCAGGGCGCCTCACCGCACGACGTGCTGAACGCCATGCAGAACGGCTACGCCAGTGAAACCGGCATCGAGGCGGTGGACAAGCTGCTTAGCAAAGGTGGCATCCAGTCGATGACATGGGTGATCACGCTGGTGCTGATCGCACTCGGATTCGGTGGCATTCTGGAGCAGACCCGCTGTCTCGAGGTGGTGTTGGAAAGCATCCTCAAGGTGGCTCGCAGCCGGTTTGCGCTGATCAGCTCCAGCACCGGCGCTTCCATCGGCACCAACATGGTGACCGGAGACGTCTACCTCTCCCTGGCCTTGCCCGGTCGCATGTTCGCGCCGGCCTACCGCGGTCGCGGCTACTCCACCACGGTGCTGTCGAGATCCATCGAGGATGGCGGGACTCTTATCTCACCGTTGATCCCGTGGAACGTTGGTGGGGCCTTCGTCTTGGGAACCCTGGGCATTCCGACCCTGGTCTATGCACCGGTCGCATTCGCGTGCTGGCTGTCACCCCTGTTCGGGCTGCTTTGGGCAGCAACCGGTTGGTTCGTGCCCAAGGCGAGCGATGCCGAGCGTCAGCGCTGGGAGGACATGGGTGAGTCCGTGCTGGAGGAGCCTGGCGCCGAGGCTGCCGGCGAGCAGGGCTGGGCCAAGGCGACGACCTGAGAGCCGACTGAGGGGCCAGCGGCGACGACGCGTGGCCTGATCCCAGCGACGGCAGGGCTGTCGCGGGTGCCCGCGGTAGAGCGCTCCGCCGATCCGAGTCACCCACTTTGCCTTACCCGATCGAGGACTGCGGGCATGTTCAACACTATCTTGATTCCCATCGATCTGGCGCACGAGAGCTCCTGGCGCACGGCACTGCCAGTAGCCGTGCAGCACGCACGTCACGAAGGTGCCAAGCTGCACGTGCTCACGGTGGTCGATCTCAATCTGGACGTCACCGCCGTGGTGATGCCCTCGGACTTCAATCGCCAGTACCAAAGCAAAACAGCGCAGCGCTTGTCCGCGCTGGTCAAGAATCAGGTGCCGGACGACGTCTCGGTGCAGTACCGGGTGCGGGACGGGCGCGTCTACCACGAGATCCTCTCCGCCGCTGATGAGGTCGGCGCCGACCTCATCGTGCTGGCCTCCCACCGGCCGTCTTTCAAGGACTACCTGCTGGGCGCCAACGCCGCCCGAGTGGTCCGCCACGCCAACTGCTCCGTGCTGGTGGTACGCAATTCGAACGCTCCAGCACCCTGACCGAAACCAAGAGAGCCCGACGATGAAAGCGCATGCCAACCCTTGCCCAGCCGCCATCCTCGCGGTCCTGTTCCTGGCCATGGCGGCGACGAACTCAGCGCAGGCCCAGGATGGAGAGGGTGCCTCGCTCACGGTGGTGTCCTGGGGCGGTGCTTACACCCGCAGTCAGATCCTGGCCTACGTGGAACCCTACGAGGAGCAAACCGACGCCACCGTAGTGGTCGAGGACTACAACGGCGGCCTGGCACAGCTGCGAGCGCAGGTGGAGGCCTACAACACCAAGTGGGATATCCTCGACATGGAGCTCCCAGACCTCATTCGGGCCTGTGATCAGGGTCTGCTGGAGCCCATTGACCACGGATTTCTGCAACCCGCCCCGGATGGGACGCCAGCGCAGGAAGACTTTTTGCCCGGCCTGCTGCCGGAATGTGGTGTCGGACAGGTGGTGTTTTCCACCGTGATCGCCTATGACAAGGCGGCTTTCGGAGATGCCGCTCCACAAACGTTGGCCGACTTCTTCGACCTGACGCAGTTCCCGGGGAAGCGCGGTCTGCGCCGGTCGCCGACCGTCAACCTGGAGTGGGCATTGATGGCCGACGGCGTGGCCCCGGAGGACGTCTATGACACGTTGTCTACCGACGAGGGTGTGGAGCGCGCCTTCGACAAGCTCGACGCCATCAAGTCCAGCGTGGTGTGGTGGGAGTCGGGCGCCGAGCCGGCCCAGTTGCTCTCCTCCGGTGCGGTGGCCATGAGCTCGGGTTGGAATGGCCGCCTTGGCTCGGCAATTGATGCGGGCGTCGACATCGACATCGTCTGGGACCACCAGGTCCTGCAGTACGACCTCTGGGGAGTCCCCAAGCGCACGCGCAATCAAAACATGAACACCATCCTGGCCTTCGTGAGCTTCGCCACTTCCACCGAACGGCTTGCGGAGCAGGCCAAGTACATCACCTACGGACCCGCCCGAAAGTCATCCATGGAGCTGATTCCCGAGCCGGTGAAGCCCCGTTTGCCGACGGCCCCTGACAACGCCCAGGTAGCCCTGCAGCTCGACGGCGCATGGTGGGCGGAGAATCAGGCGCGCCTGGACCAGCGCTTCTCGGAATGGCTGCAGAAGCGTTCGTTTTTCTTCGGCGGTGGCATGCGTCCCTGATAGCGGCTTGGGCCGGGGGGTACCGGCGCTTACACATAGGCCAGTAGTCGGCCCAGCACCAGGGCCCCAAGCCAGAAGCCGAGGGATAAGCCTCCGGCCCATCGGAGTCGTGGCGCCGGAGGATGATTTTGGCTCAGATCGATCAATTGCCAGGCGGCAGTACGGCGCAGCAGCAGGGCATTGGCTACGCCTGCCGTCACCAGCCCGAGCTTGACCCAGAAGATCGGCTTGCCGGCGTAGTCCAGGGGCTGCACCACGAACAACAGGCTGCCACTGAGAATGGCGAGCATGCAGCCTGCCATCGCAAACGCTAGCACGCTGTGGGTGAGGTTCTGCAGCGGTATCTCCGGCCATGCTCCCAACAGCCGCGCGTCCACGGGCGCGATGGCGCCAACGAGCAAGGCGATGCCCAGCACGTGGGCCGTGTTGATGAAGGGATAGACCCAGAACGAGGCCCGCAGCCAATCCGCCAGCGCCGAACCGTCGAGGGCGGCGAGTAACTCCGCAACCACCGCCTGCTGCCTTGGTGTCGAGTCGCGTGTTAATTCCGGTCGGGGTATAGCTGGTAGACTTGATCGTCGATGATCACCCGCTCAGCTTTGATACGTTTCTCCTCGGCGTCCCGCGAGCGCTGCCCGGATATGGTGACCTCGGCGCCCTCACTCAGCATCTCGTCGGTCAGACCAGCGCGCTCGTTGCGCCACGGCTGGCCGACCTCAGCGGTCCACTCCTCGCCGTCCACGTCCATAGTCAGAACGCCGTGCGGGTTGCCAAGGCGCGCGGTCTTGATGACTCCCGTGACTTCGACGTTGTCGCCCTCGGTCCAACTCCAGCCATGGTGTGCCAGAACTCCGCCGGATACGAGCAGCATGAGCGTGGCTACTCCCATTTGAGCTGAAAGGTGGCGTAGTTTCATCGGTCGCTCACTCCTGAGATGGCTTTCCAGCCTGATTGGATGCTCTGTCTGGCAAAGGGTTCGGACCGACTCGAGCAGCTCGGCCACCGCGCAACCGGGCGTGCGGACGCGCCATGGAACGCTGCTCTTCAAGAGGGGTCCGCGTTGGCGACCCGACATTGAGCGCCGGGGGGTGGGTGTGAAAGCTGCCGAGTTGTTCGTCCGTTGTCTGGAAAACGAGGGGGTGGAGTACGTCTTCGGCATTCCGGGCGAAGAGAACATCGATCTGATGGACGTGCTGCTCGATAGCAGCATTCGTTTCGTCACCACGCGCCATGAGCAGGGTGCGGCGTTCATGGCCGACGTCTACGGGCGGCTCACTGGTCGCGCGGGTGTCTGCCTGGCAACACTGGGGCCGGGTGCCACCAACCTGGTCACCGGCGTGGCCGATGCCAATATGGACCGGGCACCGCTGGTGGCGATCGCGGGGCAGGGCGCGACCACGTGCATGCACAAGGAGAGCCACCAGATTCTCGACCTGGTGGACCTGTTCCGCTCGATCACCAAGTACAGCGTCGAAATCCGGGAGCCGGAGACCACGCCGAAAGTCATGCGCAAGGCCTTCAAGGTGGCTCAGACGGAAAAGCCGGGGGCGACCTTTATCTCGCTGCCGGAAAACGTGGCCCAGATGGAAGTGGAGGACCGGGGCCGCTGCAGGTGCAGTATCCCTCCGCTGGCTTCCCGCGCCAGGAGAAGATCGCCCAGATCGGACAACTGCTGAACGAGGCCAAGTACCCCATCGTGCTGGCCGGGAACGGCGTGATCCGTTCCGGTGCCGGCGAGCGACTGATCCAGTTCGCCGAGCGCCTGCAGATTCCGGTGGCCACCACTTTCATGGCCAAAGGCGTCATTCCGTTCTCGCATCCCCTGTGCCTGGGCGCCGTCGGATTACAGTCCCGGGACTACGTGTCGTGTGGTTTCGAGCGCGCCGATCTGAGTCATCTGCGTAGGCTACGACATGGTGGAGTAACACCCCCAACTCTGGCACCCGGACCGATCGCGCAAGATCGTCCACATTGACTCCACCCCGGCGGAAGTGGACGAGCACTACGTGCTGGAGGCTGGGGTGGTCGGGGACATCGGAGCGGCCTTGGATGCCATCGCCGCAAACTCGCGGACCCACAACCACCGTATCGAATCCGGGCTGCGCCAGATCATCGTGGACGAGATGAACGTGCACGCCGACGATCCCGGGTTCCCGATCAAACCGCAACGCATCTTATGGTGTCTGCGCCAAGCCCTGGCCGCCGACGATATCGTCATCTCCGACGTGGGCGCTCACAAGATGTGGGTCGCCCGAATGTATCAAACCGAGCGCCCCAACACCTGCATCATCTCCAACGGTTTTGCTGCCATGGGCATCGCGTTGCCGGGCGCCATTGCCGCCAGGCTGGCGCACCCGCAACAGCAGGTGGTGGCGGTGACCGGCGACGCCGGCTTCCTGATGAACTCCCAAGAGCTGGAGACGGCCGTGCGGCTGGGTACTCCCATGGTGGTGCTGATCTGGAGCGATGCCGAGTACGGCTTGATCACCTCGCCTCAGCTCAAGCGCTTCGGACGGCCCAACCAGTCCACCTTCCAGAACCCGGACTTCGTCAAATACGCCGAAAGTTTCGGCGCTAAAGGCTATCGCGTCGAGAGTGCCGAGGCGCTAATGCCGACCTTGAAGCAAGCGCTGCGGGACGACACCGTGGCGGTCGTCGACTGCCCAGTAGACTACTCCGAGAACATGAAGCTCACCGAGAAGCTGGGGAGCTTGGCATGTCCGATTTAAGAAGTCTTGAGAGGGCGGATTAGCACAGCGTAATCCGCCGTCGTATCGGTTGCTGAACCGCCCCATTCTAGCGTTGAGGATCGCTCCGTGCGGGCTTCCGACCCAGTATCACGCAAACCACCAGCGCTCCATGGCGCGCTGGCCGTCGAGCTCGAGGTTCGAGGCTATCTGCTCGGGGGTGGCCACGGCCTCCGTGCGCGCATCCAGGAAGTTGGCGAACATGGGAATGACGACGCCGCCTTCGTCGCGGACGATCTGCTGCATTTGGGCGTAGATTTGGGCGCGCTTGCCTTGGTCCAGCTCGCCGCGTCCGGCGATCAAGAGCTCATTGAAGCGCTCATGGCTCCAGAAGGTGTCGTTCCAAGCTGCGCCCTCGGCGTAGGCGGTGGTGAACATCCAGTCGACGGTGGGTCTGCCGCCCCAGTAGCAGGCGCAGAAGGGCTTGTTCATCCACACGTTGGACCAATAGCCGTCATTGGGCTCGCGGACCACGTTGATCTCGATGCCGGCGGCCTTGGCGGCTTCCTGGAACAGCACGGCAGCGTCCACTGCACCGGCGAATGCCGCGTCGGCTGCGGATAGGTCCACGCCCAGCTTGTCCAAGCCGGCCTGCTTGACGTGGTACTTGGCCTTGTCCGGGTCGTAGCTGCGCTGCTCCAGGTCTTCGGCAAAGAATTGCTGATTGGGGCCGATGGGGTGATCGTTGCCGACTACGCCGTGGCCCCGCAATATGGCCTGCACCAGCTTTTCCCGGTCGATGCCGTGCTTCAGGGCGAGGCGCACATCGTTGTTGTCGAAGGGGGCGACGGTGGTGATCATGGGAAAGGTGTAGTGCTGATTGCCAGAGGTCTCGATGACGTGTACCCCCGGTGCCCGCCCCAGCAGGTGCACCGTTTTCAGGTCCAGCCGATTCACCACGTCCGCTGAGCCCGTGATCACGGCGTTCTGACGGGCGGCCGGGTCGGCGATTCCGATGATCTCGACTTCGTCGAAGTGCCCCCGGTCGTCCTTGAAGTAGTTGGGATTGCGGGTGAGCACTGCGCTCACGCCCGGGTTGAAGCTCTGCAAGACGTAGGCGCCGGTGCCGATCCCTGAGTTGGCATCTGGCTGGCCGTCCTGCAGCGGTATGATCCCGATGTGGTAGTCCGACACCAGGAAGGGGAAGTCGGCATTGGGCTCGTTGAGCGTTACCACCACCACCCCGGGTCCGTCGGCGCTGATGTCCTTGATGGGATCGAGGATGCTCTTGGCGGCGGACTTGGAGTCTTCGCCCCGGTGGTGGTTGATGGAAGCCGCCACGTCTTCGGCGTCCAGGGTCTTGCCATTGTGGAACTCGATGCCTTCCCTCAGCTTGAAGACCCATACCGCACCGTCTTCCTGGGGCTCCCACTCGGTAGCCAGCTCCGGTATCAGTGTGCCATCGGCGGCGACCTCGGTGAGGTAGTTGCGGATGCCGAAGCCCAGCAGCTGCATGAAGGCGTCGGTGTAAGTGGCCGGATCGAGGGAGTCCGTGGTGGAGCCGCCGCCCAGCCCCATGCGCACGCGACCTCCCGGTTTAGGTGTCTGGGCCATGGCGACGCCGGGTAGCCATGCCGTGGACGCCGCCACCGAGGCCCCCGCCGCAGCCGCGAGCTTCAGGAAAGTTCGCCGATCGATCTGGCCCCTCAGCCAACGTTGTTGCAGGTCATTGATGTCCGCCATTGGATCCCTTCTCTGTCTGTGTGCGCGTTGAAGCGCCAAGTGCTGGGCGTAGGGCCCGCGCACCACTCGTCTGCTCACAGAGCCCCGACGGTGGGGCGGCCTCTGTCGATCAAAGAATAGGTGTCTTGGCCTAGGAATGGCACCGCCGGTCTGCGGACGTGGCGGCTTGGGACGCTTCAGGGCAGGGTGCGGGACTGGCGCTATGGGGGCGACACGGTGGTGTGCCCTCGGGCAAAGCCCGTTAGCGCTACCCGGGATTGGTGGCAGGCGAGGGGATGGCGTTTCGGTAGCTGAATCAAGAAGCCCTCAATCGTGTGGTTATCCTAATGAGCTTCGGATCCCAGAAGGTCGCCTCAGCCCTCTTCGTAGGAGATTTCGCCCAGCCTCCGGCTGCGCGCTGTCGCGTAGCTAACCGCGTTCCAGTTGCAGGAGCGATGTCAGTCGCGATGGCGCGCGCGAGCGCGCGGGTGTTTCGGCGGCCAGCAGCGGGGGCGCTCCGCGCCCCATCGCGGCGTATGCCGCTCCTAGTGCGCCCACGAGGGCGTCTCATCAGCACGGTGGAAGTCCGTGCCGGAGTAAACCACAGCTCCGTAGTCCGAAGGTCACTGCACTCGCCGCGAGGCGGGTGGAGAGCAACTGGAGACGAAATGTCGGTCCGCAGGTTAACGAACCCGTTTCGGTGGGGTGCCGTGACGAGCCTCCTGGGAGAGGGCGAAGTCTGAAACTCACCGCCCACGCTGTTGGTGGTGGCTAAAGCGATGGGCGGGCGGCATCACGTAGTTGGGGGTGGAACGACAGGAAGGTGGGACGCGCTGAAGTGGGGAGAACTGTCGGCCGAGGTGACGGCTGGCAGTAGTCAGAGCCCTGATAAGAGCGTCGTGTGTCGAGTCGACGTGGCTACGGTGGCGATATTGTGGCACCGCCGGGAAACCAGGCGGCAAACGGAGAACACCAACGGCCAGCTAAGGTCACGCCGAGCGGGGCACGGGAGCCTGGGGTTATGCCCGGGGGAGCGAAGGGGGGCAGGAAGGTGGATTCGTGAAAGACACGCTGGGTGAGACTGATTGGTTGGCTTCGAGAGTGCCGGAGACGGCTAGACCTGGAGAGGAGGCCTGCGCGCCGCTTGAGTGGCCGTGGGTGGAGCGC
>CAZLYT010000718.1:0-2241 GCA_964563515.1 uncultured Candidatus Competibacteraceae bacterium
GTTCAGTGAAAGCGAGTCGAATCCCCAGGCCGATCAGCACAGACCCTAGCAGGCCATCGAGCCACACTGATACCCGCCGGTGGCCACGAAAGAACTCGGTGGTGCGCGCTGCAGCAAGAACGAAGACAGTTTCGACCGCCATCGCAACCAGGATGACCAGCACCCCAAGCTCGATCAGTTGAGCGGTGGTGGCGCCGATCTCGGGACGCACGAATTGGGGCAGGAAGGCCATGAAGAAAATGGCCACCTTCGGGTTCAGCATGTTGACCAGAATGCCTTGTCGGAATGCCTGCAAGGCGGAGGACGGGCTATGAGGGGAGGCAGAGACCTCGAAACGGCCTCCAGCTGAACGTAGCGCCTGGATACCCAGATAGATCAGATAAGCGGCACCGATATATTTGACCACGGCGAACGCCAGGGCCGACGTCGCGAGCACGGCTGAGAGCCCAAGTGCGGCAGCCAACACATGGATCACGGCTCCCGTCCAAATGCCGAAGGAGGATGCGAAGCCGATTTTTCGGCCTTGAGCGATGGTACGAGAGAGGATGTAGATCAGATCGGGCCCCGGCGACAGGTTGAGCGCCAGGGCCGCTGAGAAGAAGACTAGCCAGTATGAGATATCGACCATGTCTGCAGCTCGCAGCGATGTGGACCGAAAATGCTTCTATCTGGCGCCTCATCGTAGGTTCATCCCATCTCCCGTGCTAACGAGGAATTCTCAGGTACACCACAAGACTGGTTTGATACGTCCACCGCGACACCGGTATCCGCGGTCTGGCTTGTGCGGGAAGTATTTCGCTGTGCCTGCTGATAGCTGCGTGAAAGCGCATCGCCGGAGGGGGCAGAATCGCTTACGGCCTCCCTGTGCCGCTCAATTTCCCGAAGCTCCGGTCAGGTCACCGCGAAAACTTGGCTCATGTCCTCGAAGGCCTTGAACTCCAGGGCATTCCCGCTGGGATCGAGGAAGAACATCGTCGCTTGCTCGCCCGGCTGCCCCTTGAAGCGAACATGCGGTACGATGACAAACTCGACGCCCGCCTTGGTGAGCTTGTCCGCAAGGCGATGCCATTCGTCCATGGGCAGGATCACGCCGAAATGACGCACTGGTACGTTGTGACCGTCGACCGCGCTGGTTGAGCGGTGTCCGGCCTCCTGGGGCGCCAGGTGTGCAACGATTTGGTGGCCATAGAAGTTGAAGTCCACCCAGTCACGCGAGCTTCGCCCTTCAGAGCATCCCAGCAGCTTGCCGTAGAAGTCGCGCGCCACTTGCAGGTCGGTGACGGGGAAGGCGAGGTGAAACAGCGGGACAATGTCCATGGAAATCTCCTCATGATGGATGCCTGCGGTCGTCGCGGGCAACTGCCAGGCTTGGCAACCGCCCGGCGGGTGTGCCGACATGACAGGATAGGGAAGCTTTGGTCCATTGGCACGGTCGCGCATGTATCGCTTGGCCCGCCCCGAGCTCGCGCGCCCGCGGACCGTCTGGCCCTCCAGTGGTTCCGAGTACGAGGCCGCGAGCTGATCCAGCCCCGGGACCGGGCGATGGAGCCAGAGCCCCCAGCAACGGAGCAGCCCAGTGAATCTTCCGAGCGATTCCCCTGATTATGTGTTTGACCCGCAGCCCATCCCCTCTATTGCCGTGGTAGCAACCAACAAGCGGTTTCCGGTGCACCGGGTCTACTGCGTTGGCCGCAACTTCGCCGATCACGCCATCGAGATGGGGCATGACCCCAACCGTGAGCCGCCCTTCTTCTTCCAAAAGAACCCCGACACCCTGATCCCCAGCGGAAGCGAGTTTCCGTATCCGGGGGCCACCAAGGACGTCCACCACGAGATCGAGATGGTCGTCGCCATTGGCAGGGGCGGCACCGACATTCCGGTCGCGGGCGCGCTCGACTATGTCGTCGGTTACGCAGTAGGGCTCGACATGACCCGGCGTGACCTTCAGGGCGAAGCCAAAAAGCTCGGTCGTCCCTGGGAAGTGGCCAAGGCCTTCGAGGCTGCGGCTCCTTGCTCGGCGATCGTGGCTGCGAGCCAGATTGGGCACCCCAAGGTAGGCGCCGTGTGGCTGAAAGTGAACGGCGTGCTGCGGCAGAGCGGTGACCTGAATCAGCTCATCTGGAAGGTGCCGGAGATGATCGCCTACTTGTCGGGCCTGTTTGAGCTCAGGGCCGGAGATCTGATCTTCGCCGGTACGCCTTCGGGAGTGGGCGCGGTGCACCGAGGTGATCATCTAATCGG
>CAZLYT010000719.1:0-2368 GCA_964563515.1 uncultured Candidatus Competibacteraceae bacterium
CCAGGCATCGCCTTCAATTACCACGCCGCGAAAGCTCATCGAAGTATTCAAAGTGTTGGTCTGCACACAACATTGCAGCGATTTGCGTGGGGCTGGGCCAAACATTTGGGCGCCTTCGCCCGCTGGCGCGCTTCGACGCGGATGAAACTGGTATTAGTTCACAGCCGGGCGGGGCAGGCTGGCCTCAATCGTACCGCCACCACTGAAGAGGACCTCGACCAGTTTGCCGAAGGCATCGGGAGAGACCGAACACAGACTCGGGGGCCCTCTCTCTGCTCACCGACCCCCTGCTGCCCTCGGGCATACGGCCGCTGGCGGCGACCATTTCCGGGCTGCCAGCTGGCATCTCCTCACCGTTTTTGTCGGCTCGGACTTGATCCACGGCCAACAATACTCGGCCGTTCCTACTAAGCTACGCGGGAGCCCCGGACCAAGGACGGGGTCGATAGAGCCAGCCACGGTATTCGACCACGATGCGCTGAGGTATCAAACGCAACGCCTACCAAGGAGATCACAGATGGCCGATTGCACAGAGACCGAGGCCGAAACGACCACGGCCCGAGGCGGGCGCGGCCGGCTGTGCCTAGTCGTTTTCTTCTCACTGCTGATCGTCTGGCTGCCTGCGCAAGCGCAATCAGTTCGCTCGCTCGGTATTCCCGGCACGCGGGACGGCGTGGTAACCACCAGCGAGCCTACCGCCGCCCGAGTGGGCGCGGAGATACTTCGCGACGGCGGCAACGCCGAGCCGTTGCGGTGGCCTTCGCGCTGAACGTGGTGGAACCGCAGTCCGCGGGTATTGGCGGCGGCGGCTTCATGATGATCCACCAGGCCCGCGGCGGTGAGACCGTGACCGTAGACTCCCGTGAAACAGCCCCAGCGGCCGCCACATCGGACATGTTCGTGCCCTTCGTCCAAGCCCGTGGTGGTGGCTTCGGTGCCGCCTCGACCAGCGGGATCGCTGTGGGCGTTCCTGGCATGGTGCGCGGCGTCGCCATGGCGTTGGACCACTACGGCACCATGACGCTGGGTGCGGTGCTGCAACCGGCAATCGAGTTGGCGGAAGAGGGATTTCGGGTCGGCCCGAGGCTGGCCGATAGCGTCTTGAGCTCCAGGCTGCAGAACGAACTCGGGAATCTGGCCTACGACGAGGCAAGAAAGGTATTCCAGCCAGGCGGCACGCCGCTACAGACCGGCGAGCTGCTGATACAACCGGATCTCGCCAAGACCCTAAAGCTCCTCGCCACCCAAGGCCCGACCGCGTTCTATGAAGGCGAGCTGACGGGCCCCATCGTCGCCACCCAGATGGCCACCCGCAGCATCATCATGCCCGATCCGGCGGCCGGCATCGGGCGCATGACCGCCGACGACCTGGCCGCCTACGAGGCCAAAATCCGCGCCCCGGTGCAGGGAGATTATCGAGGCTACACCATCAAGGGGATGGGCCCTCCCTCCTCTGGCGGGCTCACCACCATTCAGATCGTGCAGCTTATCGAGCGCTTTCCCATCGGCAGCGAAGCAGCGGGTTTCGGATTCGGCACGACCCGCACCTTGAACACCATGATCGAGGCCATGCGCCTCGCCTTCGCCGATCGAGCGGTGTGGATGGGTGACGCCGACTTCGTGGACGTCCCCATTGGCGGACTGCTCAACCCCAACTACGTCTCGCTGCGCAGCGCCCTCATCGATCCGGACGCTCGCCAATCACAGGTCCTGGCTGACGACCCTCGGCCATTCGACTCGGGCTCCACGACCAAGCAGAAGGCCAAGCTGGCGGCCCTCGGGCCGGAGATGCAAAAGGGCCTGCACACTACGCATTTCTCCATTGTAGACGGCGATGGCAACGTGGTGAGCTACACCAACACCATCGAGTCGGCCTGGGGCACGGGGCTGATGGTCGCGGGCTACGGCTTCCTGCTCAACAACGAGCTCACCGACTTCAACTTCGTGCCGGCGTTCAATCCGGATCCGGACAACTTCAATCCCGGGGCCAACGACGTCGCGCCGGGCAAGCGGCCACGCTCTAGCATCGCTCCCACGATCGTCTTCCGGGGCAAACGGCCGCTGGCAGCCTACGGATCACCCGGAGGGTCCACAATCATCAACAGCGTGGTGAACACCACCCTGAATTTGGTCGATCACGAGTTCGACGTGCAAGAGGCGGTGGACGCACCCCGCATCTCCCAGACCTCTGCCAACGGCAGCGTCTCGCGGGAAATCGGCTTCGACGAAGAGGCGATCGCAGCTCTGCTCGAGCTTGGCCACAACGTGAACCAGCCAGGTGAGATCGGGTCGGTGCAGGCGGTCGTGATCGATCGCCGCGGCAAGCTCCAGTACGGGGCTGCGGATCGTCGTCGGGTCGGCGGGGTGG
>CAZLYT010000720.1:0-5428 GCA_964563515.1 uncultured Candidatus Competibacteraceae bacterium
GACCGCCGGAGCGGATCTCTTCGAGCGGCCCCGCATGACGGCTGAAATCGGTGCTGAACTCGTCGCTGGCGCCGGCAGGCGGTGTTTCGGCGCTCGCGGTCAGCGCAAAGGCGAGGCCGATGACAATGGCGACCGCTGCGTGCTTCATTTCGTCCCTGACTTTCGGCTTCGAGTCGGGCTCGGGGCCTCTCCGGTACCGCTCCGGAGCCGCCGCCAGGCTCACTGAGCGTAGCGATCGTGGTTGAACACGTAATCGCCGCCCGGTGCAGCCTTGTGGCAGGCGATGCAGCCTTGATCCATCCCCTTCGCCACCCGGCCGGCGAGGGGAATGCCCATCGGGTTCTGATCGAGGCTGCCGTCTGGCAGATACTTTGCCCAGAACCAGTTGCCGTTCTCCGGATCATAGCCGGGGCGACGGAACATGACCGTCACTGCCTCCAGGTACTGGCCGCGGTTATTGGCGACACTGGCCTTAGTAGCGCCCTCACCGCCGTAGTTGCGCTTGACGATCACAGGGCCCACGTCGTCTTCCACCTGGATATAGGCTTCGAGGGTCTCGAGAATCGCGCCGTGTGGGTGCTGGCCGTCGTAGGGGACGGTGTTAATCTGGGTCCGACCGTGCAGATTGAAACGAGCCAGGCGCTCCCACAGCGTGGCCGCGTAGGCCACGTCCTCCTCGGCGCCAAAGGGTGCCTGGGCGGCGGCGTGTGCGATCACGCTTGCGCACAGCGCGGCGGCAAGGATTTTGTGCTTGATCATGGGATTTTCCTCTTTGTAGTCGGGGTTGGTTTCAAGAGTGGCTCGTGCCGGTCGGAGAAATCCGCGGCCTTGAGCCCGTGCAGGATGCGAAGCGCTGCAGCCAGCACCGGTGGCCCTACCGGGTGCCATTCGCGGAGCGTCCCGGTGGCTACGTCGATCAGCCACTGGCGCCAGGGACCATCGACAAGTAGGGGCTCGCCGATCGCAAGCAACGCGGCGCCTGGCGAAAGATCTTTCACGGCAAGGTCCCAAAGCAGTTCTCCGTTGGTCGCGCGCCGCGCGCGAAGTTGGCCGTCGAAACCCAGCAGCAGGAGAACGCCTTGGCTCAGAATCGGACTCGTGCTCGGCACCGGGTCCTGGATCTTCCAGGCCAGGCGACCATCTGTGGGGCGGAGGGCCAACACCTCTCCCGAGTAGGTGGTCACTACCGCCAGGCCGTCTGCGATCACCGGTCGGTAGACCGACTCCTGGGAAAGCGGATGCTGCCAAAGAGTCCGGCCACTACTTTGGTCCAGTCCCCAAACTCGGTGAGCCTGGCCATTGGCGACGACCACGCCGCTCGCGAGCGCAGGTGGATAGATCCAGCCCGGTAGCCGGCGCTGCCAGACTGCTTCGCCATCGGACCCACGCAGCGCGCGGATTAGTCCACTGGTGTCAGTGGCGAGCACCATCTCGCCGGCGAGTACGGGTGAGAACGCGCGACCTTCCATCTTCGCCTGCCAGAGCGGCAGGCCGCTGCCGGGCTCGAGCGCCCACACCGAGCGCTCGGCGCCGATCAGCACTCGAGAGGTGGTCGCGGACACCGCGCTCGTAGATTGGCCGCTCAGCGCGCTCCAAAGCTCAGTGCCGTCCTCCAGTGCGAAGGCGAACAGACCATCGTGACTGACGAGTGCGACGTCGGACACGAGAACGGGGTTGGTGGGCGAGACCACCTGCTCGACAATCTGCGGTGGCATCGCGGTCGCGCCGAGCGGTAACAGCAGCAATGCCAGGCGCTGGATCCATCGGCCCATTCCTACGGTCCGGTTCGTGTCTCGTCTTTTGTCCACAGATTTCTCCGGCACACTCGTTGGTACGAGAGCCGGCGGATTGCAGATTCAGGCGACGCATGCCCATCTGGTACCCCAGCGGTCACGGAACAGCTCTGCATATCAGCGAATACTGGCGGTCGAGTTGCGATGGGCGCTTCGGCCCAGCCTGGGAGGTGCGCCGTCGTGCAGCCAAATAACCAGTGGGAGGGATTGTAGGAGCGCTTCCGGCCGCGATTGGGTGCCGTCGACAGGCATCGCGGCGCGACGCTCTACTCCAAGAAGCTACGGCTTGCGAGATATTGTCGCGCCGAGCACCTAACCCGTAATCACAACATCTCCTGTGGCGGAGGCGGGCACGGCAGCTTCGGCCCAATTGATCTTCTGGTAGTTGAAGCCCAAAGCCAGCGTCGGTTTGATGATCTGGAAGTAGGGCGAGACGTCGAAGTCGCGGGGCGTAAACAGACTATGATGACGGATGTGCAGGATCTCTTGCTGGCAGCCCAGGCAGCCGGGGTCCGTGCCAGGCTCGACGACCACGTTTGGCAGGATCGGGTAACCAATGGACTGAAAGGCCTGGGCGATCAGGGTGGAACAGATAGCGCGGGTAGGCTCTCCACTGCCCAGCGCGATCAGACGTCGGCGCCAACGCGTGGGTACCGGCGGAGTCGGAATCAGATAACGAGCGAGGTCGATGACGTTCTTCAGGTCGTAACGATGGCCGAGACGGGACACGACGAAACGAACTACAGCATCCCTGTCTTCGGCGGAGAGCCCCACCGGGCGGCAGATTCGCGTATGAAAGGTTTCCAGCTCGCTGAGACCGATGGCGCGCACGCCCTGGTTGATGTCCGCCTCGACCAGCACCTTCGGCTGATCGTCATCACTGATCAGCGGCAGTGCAGGACCCACGTAGAGGACGGCATGAGACCAGCTTGACTGGGTCAGGTACTTGATAGCAGTGCTGAAACGCGAATTGCCCTCCACCAAGACTACGTCGCCAGGTTCCAGGAGCTGTTGCAGAACCTCCAGCGGCGTCGCCTGATAGGCGGTGCCATGGTCATTGGGTTCGGACAAGTAGCGGGCCAGGGCGGCACCGAGCTTTCGGAATGGCGACCACATGAGCTTCTCCCGATTGTGGCTAGGTACGCGCCAGTGGCGCCAGCCGGATGCGGATCCAGGGAGTACCCCGAGGCGCGCCTGAAGATCTCGCCACCCTGGCCCGTGTCGATGTCGCTCGGTCGCGTTGGGACTGCGTCGCGACCGGCTTTACGGATGCGCCAGACGGATGCGTCAGTAGCAAGCAACGGCGCGTTGCCAATTGCTATCGTGAATGTCCTCATGCGAGTTTGAACTCGCCATAACGGACCAATTGGTCCAATATGCCTGCCATGAGCGCCGGCCGGCCCATGAAGTTCGACCCCGACATCGCCCTGGAAAGAGCCATGGAGGTGTTCTGGTCGAAGGGGTTCGAGGCTTGCTCGCTGCAGGATTTGCTGAAGGCGACGGGTCTCTCGAAAAGCAGCCTCTATCACACCTTTGGTGACAAACGCCGGCTGTTTCAGCGCTGTCTCGAGCGCTACCGGGAGCAGTCAGCCCAACAGCTGGCGAATCACCTTCGCCAAGGACGGTCGGCGCGATCCTTCATCGCCGATACGCTCAACGCGGCGGCATTGGAGGCCCGCTCCGACGGCAAGCCTCGAGGCTGTTTCGTGATGAACACTGCCACCGAGTTTGCGCAATCGGATACTGAGATGGCCGATTTGGTGGCCGGCAGCCTGGAACGGTTCCGTGGCGTGTACGGGGAAGCCGTACGCCAGGGGCAGGAGGCCGGTGAAATCACCACGGAGCGCAGCACCGAGGAGCTGGCCGCCTACCTGGTGACCGCCAAGGGTGGGCTGCGAACCATGGTGAAAGGCGGCATGGACGTCGCGACAGCCCGGACCACCGTAGAGATCATTCTACGTGCCTTGGATTGACTTTTTTTCGCATGAATTTGGACCGAAAAGTCCACAAAGAGCTCAGGAGACGGAACATGGCCAGACAGAAGATCTTGAACCTCACCGGTATCGATATAGGCGAGGCCGATGACAAAGCCCGACCGGTGCTGGAGAAAGCCAAGTCGCAGGTGGGCTTCGTTCCCAACATGTACGCCAACATGGTGAATGTGCCGGCGGTGCTGGACACATACCTGCATGGTTATGAAAAATTCCGCAAGGAGGCTGGATTCTCGCCGGCGGAGCAGGAGGTCGTGTTGCTGGCCATCAGCCACGAGAACCACTGCGAATATTGCATGGGTGCTCACAGCATGCTGGCGGCGAAGCAGTCGGGTGTCCCCGAGCACGCCATTCAGGCCCTGCGCGAAGGCAAAGCGATCGACGACCAGAAGCTCGCAGCGCTGGATAGCTTCACTCGCACCATGGTACGCACACGGGGCAACCCCAGCCGGGTGGATGTGGATCGGTTCCTGGATTCGGGCTTCAGCGAGCAGCAGGTACTGGGCATCGTGCTGGCGATCGCGGTGAAGACCCTGAGCAACTACTCCAATCACCTCTTCAACACGGAATTGGACCAGGTGTTCGCCGACTACGCCTGGGAGGGCTAATCCAAGCCCCCAGGGGGCGCGTCGCGCCCCCTGGTTGGTCCCGCTGAGCGAGCATGACGACGTGCGCCCAGTGCCGGTTTTGCTGGACCTCCCCGCGGAGATACGCCGTCTATGGACGCAGCACCCAGTAGTCGTTCTGCACGTCGTGGGGTAGCTGGTGCACCTCGATGCGGCTGAATCCAGCCCGTTCGAAATAGTCTCGCGCCCGCTCCCGGCCCCACATGGTGCCGAGACCTTCGCCGCCTTGGGACAGGGACACTGTCATGCAGTGCATAGTGGAGACGGTGTAGAGCAGGGTTCCCAGGGGATGCTCACGATCGCCATGGTGATGGCTGGAGGCGTGGATGTCCTGGGACAGATAGACACCGTCCTCACGCACGGTGCGGCGAATGCCCTTGAGCAGGTTCAACGGTTTTGCTTGGTCGTGGATGGCGTCGAAGGTCAACACCAGATCGTATCCGGCCTCGGGCGCGGTCTGATCGAAGTCGCTTAGGTCCCGCTGCTCGAATTGCAGGTTGGTGAGCCCTTTCTCCCTGCTGCGATCGCGAGCCCAGGTAATCGCCTCGCCTGACAGGTCGTAGCCGACGAAGCGGCTGGTCGGATAGCGCTCGGCCAACTTCATCAGGGCCATGCCTCGACCGCAGCCAAGGTCGAGCACGTCGATGCCTGCATGTAGGCGGGCGGGCAGCTCGGGCGCCAATGGCAGGATGCCGTCGAACAAGGCGGGCAGGACAGTCTGTCCGCTATCTTGGGCCATGACCTCGTGAAAGCGAGTGAAGCGCTCGTAGGGCACGCCGCCGCCGTTGCAGAAGCAATGCAACACATCGTCTTCGACCTGGCCCAGCATGGGGATGTACTGGGCGTAGATGGCGAGATTCACTTCGCCTAGATCGGTAAGGATGGCGGCGTGCTCGGCGGGAAGGCGGTAGGTCATGACCTCGGGATCGTGCTCGAGCACGCCAGCCACGGTCATTCCGCCGAGCCACTCCCGGACATAGCGCTCATTGAGGTGGGTACGGGCCGCCAGTTCCTGGCT
>CAZLYT010000721.1:0-10833 GCA_964563515.1 uncultured Candidatus Competibacteraceae bacterium
CTCGGCTGGCGGCGAGCTCGTTGCGGGAGCCGTATAGCGCTTGATTGAGCCGTTCGAGCCGAAAGCTGAGATCCTGCACCCGGGCGTTGAGGGCCGCGATCTCCGCCTCGGAAGCTTGTGCCTGCGCAGCCCGGCCCTCGCGCTCGCTTTGCAGCGCCTGCAGTCTAGCCTGCAGCACCTGCTTGAGCCTTTCTTCCTCTAGAATCGCCTCCTCCAGGGTTCGCTCCAGCACCCCTTGGGCAGCACTGGCATTGGCGAGCTCCTGGCGCACCGAGCTCAGCTGGCTATCGCGATCCTCGAGCTCGCCTTCCAGTTTCGAAACCAGCGCCTGCAGTCGATTATTCTCGGTGTTGGCATCGCCTACCAGGCGCTCGAGCCCGTCGATGATGGTGGCCAGCTGATCGATGGCGGTGTCCTTGCCGCTGAGCTCGCGCCCAATCAGCACTTCGCCAATGACGAAAATAGTGATCAGAAACACCAGTACCACCACCAGCCCCCCGAGCACGTCGGTGAAGGCGGGCCATACGTTGTAGCTGCCAGGTGGCTCGACCCTGCGCCGCATACCTCAGCTCTCCCGCGAAGACAAGCTCCGCGCAATGAGCCGCAGCTCGTTGGCGAGTGCGCCGGTACGATCGTGCTCCAGCCGGTCGAGGGTGTCGCGCAGGGTTTCTATGCGCTGGCCCAGGTGCGCCACCTGCTCCGTCAGCCTCGATACGCCGCGTTCTTCTCGCACTAGGCTTTCTACCAGGCCGGTCAGGCGATCCATGCGCTCGGCGACGTTGCCGAGCAAGCTGGTGACGTAGCCCGGGGTGGCCGGAGCGACCCCGGTTTCACGGGGAGTCGGCTTTTGCCAGAGCGGCAACAGGTCGCTCACCACCAAGGTCTCGAGCTTGGCGTGCAGGTTGTTCTGCGCGTGGAACAGCTGTAGCTCCATGAATGCCAACACCAGCGAGCCGAGGAGCCCGAACAGTGACGACGAGAACGCGATGCTCATACCGCTCAAAGGTTTCGCCAAGCGCTCCTTGAGTCCGACCAGCAATGCCAGAGTGTCCTGATTGGCGTCGGTGGAGAGGTTGTTCAAGACGTCACTAACTCCGCCAATGGTGACCAGCAATCCGTAGAAGGTACCGATGAGGCCGAGCAAGACCAGCGCGCCGGTCAGATATCTCACCAGGGCGCGACGATCCTCACCGTGGGCCGCTACCGAGTCCAGCATGTAAGGCAAGGTGGCGGTGGTCTCGCCCTGGCTCATGATGCGGTGCACGGTGCGGAGAAAGTCGCCGACACCGCTGCGGGAGGGGCCCAAGAGGATCTCATTGGCGTGCTCGAGGCGCCTGTTGCCGGCCTGAACCTCGCGCACCAGGGCGGCCGCGTGGCTGGCGGCGCGCGATACCCGAAGCACGTCGGCAAGTGCCACGAAGGTGTAGATGATGCCGAAGGCCAATATGGCCAGGATGGTGCCATTGAGAAGCGGATTGGTAGCGAGCCCGCCCAGCAATGGCGATCTCGTGAGATAGGCCAGAACGGCAAGCACCAGCAGGAACAAGACCGAGCGCAACAGGTATCGCGAGTCGCCGCCCGCCCGGGCGGGATCCATCTTGTAAGATCCCAACATCTCGCCGGCTCCAGTGTTCTCGAAAAATCGGCGGCGCCTATGGGACATTGGGCGCCAATTCTGCCGCGATTATAGACGTGGCGCCGTGCGGACTGGCATGACGGGGCTGGGATTGCGCTGCTATGCTAGCGCATCGGTTCAGTGGCGCTGTCTGGGGCCTTGCCGGCTGGTCCCCGATTTCCCACCGGCGACGGCACTCGCGGTCACGGGGTTGCCTATCCAGTTCGCTATGCCGCAAGGCCGGAGACGCGGAGGGAGCAAGGGGGCATGAGTGAACGGCTGGGTGGCGCCCGTGTCTTGATCTATAGTCACGACAGCTTCGGGCTGGGCCACCTCAGACGCTGCAGGGCCATCGCCCACTCCTTGGTGGACGCCTACAAGGGCGTCTCGGTGCTGATTCTCTCCGGCTCACCCATCATCGGCAGCTTCGATTTTCGCGCCCGCGTCGACTTCGTACGGGTGCCTGGCGTGATCAAGCTCCACAACGGCGACTATACCTCGCTGGGGCTTCACATAGATCTGGAGCAAACGCTCGAGATGCGCGCCTCCATCATCCAGCACACGGCGCGCATCTTCGATCCGCATCTGTTCCTGGTGGATAAAGAGCCGCTGGGTTTGAAGGGCGAGGCCCGCGAAACGCTGGAGATGCTGCAAGGACGGGGCACCGTGTGCGTGCTAGGGCTGCGTGACGTGATGGACGAACCCTTCCTGTTACGTCGGGAATGGGATCGCAAGCAGGTGATCCCCGCTCTGGAGCGCTGGTACGATCAATTGTGGGTCTACGGTCTGCCGCAAATCGCGGATCCTCTGGCCGGCTTGGAATTGCCCCCGGACGTGCGCCAGAAGATGGTTTATACGGGCTATCTTCGGCGCCCACTGCCGAGCGGCCAGGAGCCGCCACCCGGCGTAATGCCGGAGGCTCCGTTCGTGCTGGTGACGGCGGGCGGTGGCGGCGATGGTGGCCTCATGATCGATTGGGTGCTGAGAGCCTACGAGAGTGATCCCGACCTGCCGCTCAACGCGCTCGTGGTGCTAGGGCCGTTCATGCCGCAACTGCAGAAGCGGGAGTTCATGGTGCGGGTCGAGAGACTGGGACGAGTCCGCGCCATAGACTTCGACGCCCGCGTCGAGCTGCTCATGGAGCGAGCCCTCGGGGTGGTGGCCATGGGGGGCTACAACACCTTCTGCGAAATATTGTCCTTGGACAAGCCAGCGATTCTGGTGCCGCGGACGCGCCCGCGGCGCGAGCAATTGATCCGGGCTCGCCGAGCCCAGGATCTCGGGCTGGTTCGAACTTTGGAGGCGGACTGGCCACGGCGCGCGGCGATCATGGCCCGGGCGCTGCGGGAGCTGCTGCAGCAAGCGCCGCCGTCCGCGGTTTCCATTCCCGGACTCTTGTCCGGGCTGGAGGCGGTGAACGAGCTGGTGGGCGAGCATCTGGCAGAGCGCGGTGTGGCGGAGCGTTACGTCGCCAATAGGCTGTAGGCACTAGCACGCTCTTGACCTCCCTGACCCGCTAGCTGGGCCGATGATTCGCCGCGGCAACTATTTGGCTCGACAGTGGGGCTGGCCATGATGCCGAGTCACTGCCCCTCTCCACCCCGCGTCTTGATCCATGTGCAGCATCTCCTGGGCACCGGTCACCTGCGCCGTGCCGGGCTGATTGCCGCCCAGTTGGCCGCCAGCGGATGCAATGTCACCCTGGCCAGTGGCGGCATGCCGGTACCCGGGCTCCAGCTCAGTGGCACCACGCTGGTTCAGCTGCCTCCATTGGCGTCCGCCGACAGCTCCTTCAGCAGACTGGTGGACCGGGCTGGCCGGGAGGTCGACGCCGGTTGGTGGGCGGTGCGACGAGACCGGCTGCTCGCCCTGTACCAGCAGGTCCGCCCCCAGCTAGTGATCATCGAAAGCTATCCCTTCGGCCGCCGGAGCCTGCGCCCCGAGCTGCTGCCACTGCTGCAACGAACCACCGAGAGCCAGCCACGCCCGTTGCTGGTGTGCTCGATTCGAGACGTGCTCCACGCCCGCCGATCGCCTGCTCGCATCGACGAGACCGTGGCGCTGTTGGAGCGCTACTTCGACCGGGTGATGGTGCACGGCGACCCGAGTCTGATTGGCCTGGAGGAGAGCTTCCCTGCCTACCAGCGCATTGCTGAGCGCTGCTACTACACGGGCATGGTGGCCCCACCGCCGGCACCGCTGGATGCATCCGCGGCGGGAGAGGTGTTGGTGTCGGCGGGAGGTGGTGCCACCGGGGAGCGCTTGTTGGCTGCGGCGCTGGAAGCACGCCCCCAGTGCCGAGTTCGGGCGAGCCCATGGCGCCTGTTGACGGGTTCCAACCTGGATCAGCCGAGCTATCGCCGGCTGCAGCGGCAAGCGCCCCCTGGCGTCGTGGTGGAGCGCGCGCGTAGCGATTTCAGGGCCCGCCTCGGCTGCTGCGCCTTGTCGATCTCTCAGGGGGGCTACAACACCGTGACCGACCTGCTTTCGAGCAATGCTCGCAGCGTCATCGTGCCCTTCGAGGGCAATGGCGAGACCGAGCAGCGCCAACGCGCCGAGCGTCTCGCACAACGTGGATGGACCACCGTGCTGCTGGAGCGAGACCTTACCGGACCCGCTCTGGCCGCTGCCATCGACTCGTCCTTGGTCGCCGCCCCGCCCCGGGTCGACGCCGTGGATCTGGGCGGCGCCACCGGCAGCGTGCAGCTGCTGAGGATTTGGTTGGGCAGCCGCCAACAGCTTGGTCCGGCGTGAACGCCTGGGCCGAGCTGGACGCGGTGCTCGCCAACCGAGCCGCGGCTTCGGCACCGGTGCGCCTGTGGTGGCGTGACGACGATGCCACCACGGACGGACCCAGGCTGCAGCGGCTGCTGAAGCTGGCTACTGCGCACCGGGTCCCCCTGGCCCTGGCAGTCATTCCCTGCGCCGCCAGTGCCGACTTGGCCGCTGCTGTCGCCGTGCGCCCCGGGGTCTGGGTGCTGCAGCATGGCTACAGTCACCAGGATCGCGCCGCGCCCGGCTCCAAGCGCCAGGAGCTGGTCGAGCAGCGATTGACGGCAGAGCTGCGGGCGGAGCTCCTGCAGGGGCAGCGGCGCTTGCTCGAGCTGTTTGGGGATCGGGCGCTTGCGGTGCTGGTTCCACCCTGGAACCGTATCGATCAGAGCGTCGCGGCGTTGCTGCCTGAGCTTGGATTCCGCGCCGTTTCCACATTCCGCGGTGCCTACGCGAATCTGGCGGTGCCCGGCCTGTGCCAGAGCAATTGCCACCTGGATCCCATGGACTGGGAGCATCGGGGCTTTCTGGGCGCGGAGAAGAGTCTGCGTCAGCTCCTGGGGGCGCTGCAGGTGGGCACCAATGAGCCCCTGGGGCTGATGACCCACCACGGGGTGCACGATGCCGAGCTGTGGCAGTTTCTGGAACAGTTACTGGACTCGCTGGCCCGCCACCCGGGTGTCTGCTGGCTGGATGCGCCTACCGTCTTCGGTTTACGGCTACCGATAACCGCGGCAGGTCCCGATAGCTCGTCGGCAATCCCAGGCTAGCGTCGACCGATCAGCATGAAGCGCTGATAGCGCTTGAGGGGTAGGCTATCGGCAAGCTCCAGCTCACGCATTGGCGCTTGCGCGCGAAAGGCGTCGAGATCCGGCACGCAGTTGCAGTGTTCGTCGCAACCGTAGTAGTCGTTCGACTGCAGCAGCAGACGCATGCCGGGCGGAATGCGCCGGTACCAGGCGTCGAAATCGGCAAGATGCTCACAGCTGGTGTTGATGACCAGATCCGGCTGTAGTAGCTGATCACCACCCGCGGTGGATACTTGCAGACCTTGGTAGTCGAGCTCCAGCATGTCACCTGTCATTGCCACGAACCGTCCAGTTTCCAGGTGGCGCCGATTCAGCGTTTCGGCCACTTCTTGGCAGCTGGGATCGATATCCACGCTGATCACCAGCCGAGGCTCGAATCGCGCGTCGTCCATCAGCATCGCAGCTAGCACTCCGTGCCAACCGCCGAGCACCAACGCGGTCCCCAACGGGCCGTGGTACACCTGGGCCAGGCCGTTCAATAACCAGAGCTTGCTAGCAATCTGATTCTTGTTCAGGCTGTGAGCGAATCCCGGCGTCGGATAACGGGATACCGTGCGCAGCACATCGCGTGCGAACGCGCTGTCCAGATAGCGAGACAGCCCATCCAGCAGCGTTTGATAAAGCTCGTCTTTGTCCAAGGAGGCTCTTGTGGAGGATGGCTGGTGGCCGCGTCCGCCTCATTATGGGTGCCGTCTATTGCTGCCCTCAAGCGCGCCGTGGGCACTTGACCAGTTCCCGGTCGGGGTCAAAGCTTGGGGATGGTCTCGGGCCGCATGACGGTCCGGTCATCCAGTGATTGCTATTCCGGCATGCAAACCCTGCTAGACGTTCGCGATCTGCGGGTGGACTTCCAGGTGCATGGCGGTCTGCTGCCTGCCGTGCGCGGGATCTCGTTCAGTGTCCGGCCAGCCACCACCGTCGCCCTCGTGGGCGAGTCGGGGTCCGGCAAATCGGTAACGGCTCAGGCCATCATGGGCATCCTGCCCAACGTCGCCACCATCAGTGGAGGGCAGATCCTGCTCTCCAACGGGAATGGTCCCGAGTCCGCCACCGTGGACATCGCGGCCCTCGATCCGGCCAGCTCGAAGATGCGGTCCATTCGAGGCGGACGCATTTCGATGATCTTTCAGGAGCCGATGGTCTCCCTGTCGCCTGTGCACACGGTGGGCGATCAAGTCAGCGAAGCGCTATTTCTGCACCGCCCCATGGGACGCGCCGAAGGACTCGAGCTGACCCGGGAGATGCTGCGGCTGGTAGGGTTTCCCGATGCTGGGCGCACCATGCGGATGTATCCCTTCGAGCTCTCCGGCGGCCTGCGGCAGCGCGCCATGATCGCGATGGCCTTGATCTGTCGTCCGGCATTGCTGATCGCAGACGAGCCAACCACCGCTCTGGACGTGACCATCCAGGCGCAGATCCTGAGCTTGATGCGCGATCTGCAGAGTGAGCTGCACATGGCGGTGCTGCTCATCGCCCACGACCTAGGTGTCGTGGCCAACATGGCCGAAGAGGTGGTGGTGATGTACCACGGCACCGTCACCGAGTACGGGGCGGTGGAGGACATTTTCGAGCGTCCAGGTCATCCCTACCTGCAGGCACTGTTGGACGCGGTGCCGCACTTCGATATGAAGCCTGGCGAGCGGTTGAAACCGGTGCGCGAGGTGCAGCATGACGCCCGCTCCCTGTTGCGAGTGCGGGACGCTTGGCCGGCATCGACCCAGGGGGCGACGCACCTGGAGGTGCGGGGGCTGACCAAGAGCTTCGGCACCCGCAAGAGCGGCCTCCTCGGCCGCCAGTCGGAGCCGCGGGTTCTGGCCGTGGACCAGGTGGAGTTCGACGTCACCAAAGGTGAATGTTTCGGCCTGGTGGGAGAGAGCGGCTGCGGCAAGACTACCGTCAGCAAGGTCATCATGCGGGCACTATCGACGGACGCCGGCGAGGTGCGCTACAACGATCGTGGCCGGTTGGTCGATGTGCTGGCGCTGCAGGGAGAAGCCCTGACCGCCTACCGGCGGCGGGTCCAGTACATCTTTCAGGATCCCTTCAGCTCCTTGAGCCCACGCATGACCGTGTTCGATATCCTGCGCGAACCGCTGGTCATCCACCACATAGGCGATCCAGACTACCAGGCCGAGGCGGCCAAGGCATTGATGCGGGTGGTGGGCCTCGATCCTCGGTTTCTCAGTCGCTATCCACACAGCTTTTCCGGCGGCCAGCGCCAGCGTATCGGCATCGCCCGTGCGCTGGCCCTGAGCCCCGACCTGTTGATTTGCGATGAGCCGGTGTCTGCGCTGGATGTATCCATCCAAGCCCAGATCCTCAATCTGCTGAAGGATCTGCAGACCGAGCTCGGGCTCACCTACTTGTTCATCTCCCACAACCTGGCAGTGGTGGACTACGTGGCAGAGCGCATCGCTGTCATGTGCGGCGGCCGGATCGTTGAGCAGGCCCCGCGGCAGGCGCTGTTCGAGGACCCACAACATCCTTACACCAAAGCGCTGCTTGCTGCCGTGCCCTACCCGGACCTCACCCGCCGCCTCGATTTTCGGCTGGTGATGGAAGGCAGAGCTTCCATGCCCGAGGCTTGGCCGCCGCCCTACACCCTTGAGGCGGACGATCACGGTCAGCTGGTTGACGTGGGCGGCGGCCACCTGGTGCGCGAGTCCGGTGCCGCCCCAGCGAGGGCCAGCGCATGAGCCATACAGCGCCATTGCTGCTGGCCCTGGCGCTGGTGCTGGCAGGGTTTAGCGCTGATGCCGGGGCTGCCGAGGGCGCCCTGCGCGAGCCGCCGTTGCTGGTCGATCGGGTAGCCGCTGGCGAGTTGCCACCGATGGACCAGCGTCTGCCGGAGCAGCCCTTGGTGACGGCGCCGGAGGCCGGCGGTTGGCGCACCAGCGGCCGCTTCGGCGGCGACTTGCACATGCTGATGGGCGGCGTGAAGGACACCCGCCAGATGGTGGTCTACGGTTATGCCCGGCTGGTCGGTTACGACACCGGCTACGAGCTGGTTCCGGATATCCTGGAGCGCTTCGACGTCGAGGAGGGACGGCGCTTCACGATGCACCTGCGGCGTGATCACCGTTGGTCCGACGGTGAGCCCTTCACCAGCGAGGCCTTCCGCTACTACTGGGAGGACATCGCCAACGATCCGGACCTCTCGCCTTTCGGGCCGCCCCGAGACCTGCTGGTGGACGGCGACCCCCCAACCGTCGAGTTTCCCAATTTGTGGACCGTCCGCTATAGCTGGTCCAAACCGAACCCGTTGTTCCTGCCGGCGCTAGCGGGCGCCTCGCCGCTGTTTATCTACAGCCCCGGGCACTATCTGCGCCAGTTCCACGCCCGCTACGCCGATCCGGACACGCTTGCGCGCCTGGTCCAGGAATCCGGCAGTCGCAATTGGCAGGCCCTGCACAACCGCCTCGATAACCAATACCGCGCCGACAACCCGGAGCTGCCGGTACTGCAGCCCTGGCGTAATACCATGTCCCCTCCGGCCGAACGCTTTGTGTTCGAGCGCAACCCGTACTTCCATCGAGTCGATGCCAGCGGGCGTCAGCTGCCCTACATCGATCGGGTGATCATGAACATCACCGACAGCAAGCTGGTACCCGCCAAGACCGGCGCTGGCGAATCTGACTTGCAGGCGCGCTACCTACGCTTCGACAACTACACCTTCCTGAAGGAAGCGGAGGAGCGCAACAACTTCGAGGTGCGGCTGTGGCATATCGGGCGCGGCGCTCAGGTTGCCCTCTACCCCAACCTGAACGTCGGCGACCCGATCTGGCGCCGTGTGGTGCGCGACAGCCGCTTCCGTCGCGCGCTATCGTTGGCAGTGAACCGCCATGAAATCAACGAGGTGGTGTTCTACGGCCTGGCGGACGAGGGCAACAACACGGTGCTACCGGTGAGCCCGTTGTACCGTCCCGCATACCGCCTGGCGTGGGCCTCCCGGAGTGTGGACCACGCCAACATGCTGCTCGATGACCTGGGGCTGACCCGCCGCGACTCCCGTGGCTTTCGATTGCTTCCGGACGGACGCCCCATGGAGATCGTGATCGAGACCTCGGGTGAAAGCACCGAAGAGACCGACGTGCTCGAGTTGATTCGCGATGCCTGGATGGAGATCGGCGTTGCCCTCTTCAGCCGGCCGACGCAGCTCGAGGTGTTCCGCAATCGGATCTTCTCGGGCGAGGCGCTCATGTCCGTGTGGGCGGGCTTGGACAACGGCATTCCCACGCCGGACATGAGCCCCGCGGAGCTGGCGCCGACCTCGCAGGTGCAGCTGCAGTGGCCCAAGTGGGGACAGTACTACGAGACCAACGGTGAGGCCGGTCAGCCCCCCGATATCCCCGAGGCGCAGGCGCTGCTGGCGCTCTACCAGGCCTGGCGCAGCTCCTCCAGCCGAGAGCAGCGCGAGGAGATATGGCATCGAATGTTGACCATCCACGCCGACCATGTCTTCAACATCGGCGTGGTGTCCGGCGTCCGCCAGCCGGTGGTGGTCAGCGATAGGCTCCACAATGTGCCCGTCGAAGGCATGTATGCATGGGATCCCGGGGCCTACTTCGGCCTCTACCGGCCCGAGCTGTTTTGGCTCGACACCGACGCCGATTGAGTCAGGACAGAAGTCACCAGCCGTGATGCTGCGCTACGTCATCAACCGTGTGCTGCTGATGATCCCGACGCTGCTCGCCATCAGCGTCATCGTTTTCGTCATCATCCAGCTGCCGCCCGGGGATTACCTGGAGAGCTACATTGCGGAGCTGCAGTCCCAGGGCGAGTCCGTCGACGAGGACAAGATCAAGTTCCTGCGCGCCAACTACGGGTTGGACCAGCCGCTGTACGTACAGTACCTGCGCTGGGTCGGTGGCATGCTGCAGGGGGATTTCGGCTACTCCTTCGAATACAACCTGCCGGTCAGCGACGTGGTGGGGGATCGGCTCTGGCTCACGGTACTGGTTTCCGCCGTGACCATTCTCTTCACCTGGGCAATCGCCTTCCCCATCGGTGTCTATTCGGCCACCCACCAATACAGCTGGGGCGACTACGGCCTCACATTCCTCGGCTTCATCGGCGTTGCCACTCCCAACTTCCTGCTGGCCCTGGTGATGCTCTATCTGGCCAACGTGTGGTTCGGCACCTCCATCGGTGGCCTCATGGCCCCGGAGTACCTGGATCAGCCCTGGAGCTGGGGCAAGCTGGTGTCGGTGATCGAGCACCTATGGATACCGGTGGTGGTGATCGGCACCTCCGGGACCGCCGGCATGATTCGCCGCATCCGGGCCAATCTCCTTGACGAGTTGCAGAAGCAGTACGTGGTGACTGGCACGGCCAAGGGCTTGCCGCGGCGTCGACTTCTGCGCAAGTACCCGTTGCGCATGGCGTTGAACTTTTTCATCTCGGATATTGGCAGTCTGCTGCCGACGGTCATCTCCGGGGCCGAGATCACCGCCGTGGTGCTGTCGCTGCCCACCACCGGCCCGATGCTGCTCAGCGCGCTGCGCAGCCAGGACATGTACCTGGCCGGGTCGTTCCTGATGTTTCTGGCCTCACTCACCGTGGTCGGCGTGCTGATCTCCGATCTGGCGCTGGCGGTGCTCGATCCACGCATACGCCTTCAGGGAGGGGCTTCCAAAT
>CAZLYT010000722.1:0-2334 GCA_964563515.1 uncultured Candidatus Competibacteraceae bacterium
GCCTCCCGTTTCCGCTGGCTTTTGCTCGGCCGAGGCGAGGCGTCAGTCGTGGGTGCCGTGTGGCTGTCGAGAGGCGTCGAGCGGTCGCCTGGGCTTTCGCGCGGTGGTCGTTTCGGGGCCGTGCCCCTCTGGTGTGGCCAAGGCATCGCATCCTCCTCAACGAACGATCGTGTGATACAGGTCATGCTCTGCTCATCATACCATAGCATGGTTCGCCGCACGCAGCCTGGGGTCCGCAAACATTCCATTATCACCACCCTGGACAATACCCTTCTGCGCTGCGACAAGAGCCATGGACAATCATCGATGCCTCAGAAGAGGCGTTGTCAAATGAGTGTACATGAATTGAGTTGGGACTCAAAGTGGCACGAGAAGGCAGTTTCCCGGTGCAAGGGACCCTCCGTCTGTGGTAGAAACCTGGGAACATCGGCGCGGTGTCCCCATGTTTTACCCCATCAGGAGGATCCCCATGGAAGCGCTCGCTGTGGAGAGGAGTATAGCGGAAGGCGAGCCAGCGCTCCAGGCTTTGCGGCCGTTTGCTCGGGAACAGGCTGGCAAACTTGAGGCGCATGAAGCGGAGAAGGGCATTTTCACGCGCCTGTTACCCATGGGGTTGGCGGCGATGAAGCGCTCCGTCGCCCAGAGAGGCACGGGTGATCTTGGCGCGGCCATCACGCGGGCCGACGGCCTGCTCCGGCCACGGGAGAAACAGCTTCGGGGGCGGGACTCCGGCTCGCTCTTCGGCACGTTGGCGGTGGCTCGGACGTGCGACCGCACGCCCGGAGAGCCCGGGATCTGCCCACTGGACGCGCAGGTCAATCGCCCTGAGCGGGGCGACTCGTACTTCCTGCAAGAGTGGATGACGTGGTTCGAGGTCGCACATCCCTGCCGCGACAGTGCGGGCCTCTTCGCGCCGCTCTTCGACCTCGAGGTGGCCGAGAGTGTCTTGATGGATGTGGCGACGGAAGCCCCACCAGACTAGGCGGACTGTTAGGCGCAGCGGCCGGTACCCCCGGAGGACACGGAGGGGGAGCTCCTGGTGGGGAGTTGTGACGGGAAGGGCGTCCCCATGATGAAGGCGGAGGCGGTCAAGCTCAAAGCCAAGTTAGGCACGGGCGAGAAACGGCAGCAGAAGACGGAAGCGCTGGTGGGGGTTTGTGACACTGTCGAGGCCAAACCACGCGCTCCCGAAGCACGGGCGGAACTCCTGATCGATCCGGCAGCGGCTCGCGCACGCCGGCAGCGGGATGCTGTAGGGGACGACGCGCCCAGAGCCCAGCAGGTCCGGCGGCTCGCCAGCTTGCTCCGGACGAAGCCGGCCGTGATGGAGTGCATCAACGCCGACGCGGAGCGCCGAGATCCTCAGCACTGCAAACCCCTGGTCGTCCTGCTCGATGGCGCCCTCGGCCTGGGGCGCCTGGCGCCCCAGCTCTTCCAGCCGTGGAAACGCGTGACAGGTGTGCTGGACATCCTGCACGTCGTCGGCTATCTCTGGAGCGCGGCCAACGCGCTGTTCGGGGAACCATCCCAGGCGGGCAAGCGCGGGGTGCAGCAGAAGCTGACGGCGATTCGGCGCGGCCGCGTGGGCTACGTCATCGGCGGCCTGCGCCAGATCCTGACCACGCAGCGGCTCCGGAAGTCGAGGCGGGAGACACTCGCCACAGTCATCACGTGCTTCCACAACCACCGGCGCTGGAGGCCGTACGACGCGTACCTGGCCGCGGGCTTGCCTGTCGGGACCGGCGTCGTGGAGTCGGCCTGCGGGTCCGTGGTGAAGCACCGGATGGAGGGCGAAGGCACGCGGTGGAGCCTGGAAGGCGCCGAGGCCATTCTGACCTTGCGCGCGCTCAAAAAGAGCCACGACCATGATCTCCGTGACGACTGGAAGTTCCGTGCCCGCCAGATGCGAGGTCGCCTGTACGGTCACACGCCGCACGATAGGCCCGCGCCCCCATGGAGGCGTGTCGCGTAACCCAACTCAAAAAGGTCACGCTCATGTGGGAATATACCTACCATACTGAGATGTGGACGTAAAGAGGTGGATGCTGGCTATGACCCTAGCGGCGGCCACCGAAACCACCCGCATTCACAGCGTGGCCAGTTGCACGGCGGACGCACTGATAGCTGCCCCCTGCTGTGGTGATATCACTTTCCCGCAGTTGCGATGGGAGATGGTGATTATGCCGGGGGCATCCGAGGACGACATCACTACAAAGCAATAGCCCGTACTCAATTGATCTTCACCAGCTGGCTGCTTTGGCGATGCGAGCGGAATCGGCCAGGGCATGATGAAACGCTCTGACCTTCACACGAGGCATGCGTCACCTGCGCGTG
>CAZLYT010000723.1:0-5202 GCA_964563515.1 uncultured Candidatus Competibacteraceae bacterium
CACGACCAGGAAACCTAGATTCGACGCCACGTCCAGAAAGCGCGGAATGCCGAAAACGGCACGCTGATCGGCAAACGCGTGATACGCCAGGGGCTGCGCGAACGGCGGCAACAGTACCAGCGTCGCCGCGATGGCGACGGCGAGCGCGATTGGCGGCAGCAGGCGCCGTCGGTACACGGGCTTCATGGTTCTCACGCTGAGTTCGGTGCTAGCCGCCGTTCTGGCACGACTGCAAGTGGCAAATGCGCTGCTCTCGCCGTTACCGTAGTGCGGCCCACGCTGCCCCCTATCGCCACCTGGTTCGACGCCATCTCGGAGGAGAAGCGCGCGGCATGTGACGCACTCGCCCTGGCCACTGCACGGTGAGCGCCCGCGTGAGAGTACGCTCTCGAAACCAGTGATGTGGGAGCTCAAGGCGCACTGGGATCCGGACAACGTCTTTCGCTCGAACCAGAACATCCACCCCGCGACTAAAATCGAGGAGTCGCCAGCAGCACCCGAGGCGTGATCACAGGCGCAGGCGACCTGATCAGCGTCTCCCTGCCTTGTCCATGTCTACGCCCCCTCGTGCCGCTTCCTCTGGGACAACGTGGTCGATCCCGAGGGCATTCGAGCCGATCGCAGATGTCGCCAGACTCAAGCCACGCGCTCGAAGCGCGCCGCGAACTGCTGGCGGATGTGGGCGGCGAGCTCGAGGGCGATGTCCTTCGCGCCGGCTGGCGGCAGGTAGAGATTGATGGCAAAGCGCGGCAGCTCGGGCAGACCGCACTCCGGCCCCAGTGGCTCCAACCCCTCGGGGACTGTGGAGAGCAGCACGGGGGAGACCGAGAGGTCGGCTTCGAGCGCGGCGTAGAGCGCCATCATGTTGCCGTCCTCGCAGACCACCGTCCAATCGATGTCTGCCTTCGCCAGCGCGTCCATGGCCGCCCGCCGGAAGGCGCAGTCGGGCGCTCCGAGCGCTACCGGAAGCGGCCGCGTGCGATGAACGCGCCCGCCCCCGGCCCCGACCCACACCAGCGGTTCCGGCAGCAGCACCTCGCCGTTGGGCCCGGGTTGTTGCTCGGTGGTCAGCGTGAGGTCGATCTCGCCCCGCTCCAGCAGCAGCCGGAGCGTGCGGGAGCTTTCGCACACCAGCAGCACGCGCACGCTCGGCCACTGCTGGCGGAAGCCGCGCAGGATCGGCGGCGTGAACGGCCGCACGATGTCGTGGGGCATGCCGAGGCGCAGCTCGCCCTCGAACTCCGGTGCGGTCATGACGCTCCAGACCTCATCGTTCAGCTCCAGCAGCCGGTGGGCGAAGGGCAGCAGCCGCTCGCCGCTGGCGGTGAGCGCGGCCTCTCGGCGATTACGCTCGAATAGCCGCTGACCGAGGGGCTCCTCCAGTCGCTTGATCTGCTGACTGATGGCCGCCTGGGTGAGATTCAGCAGCCGGCCCGCCCTGGTCATGCCGCCGGTTTCGGCGACGGCGAGAAAGGCGCGCAACAGCGTGGGATCGAGGTTTCTAGCCATGTCCGTCTCGATAACAAGTCGTTGTGAACCACATAACGGAGATTCGTTTCCATTATGGAGCAGCGACCGCTAGCCTGCACGGGTCTCATCCGGATGGGGCTCATTCGACAGCAGTGGAGAGGCAGCGATGAGCTCTACAACTTCGAGGCTTGAATCTTTCACTGGCCAGTCGGCCATTCAGCGGCAGCGCGTCCGTCGTGGGGCGCTGGCCACCCTGCGCCATTGGTTTCAGGTGGCGCGGGAGCGCCGCGAGCTGGTCGCGCTCGACGACCATGCGCTGCGCGACATCGGACTCACCCGCGCGGATGTCATCGGCGAGTACGACCGGCACTTCTGGGACGTATCGCCGCGCCGGTGAATCACCGACTCCAACACCGCGGGCGCCTGCCGATCAATGGAGGCGCCCCCGAGGGACGGTCGTGACTCGTTGCCCGGTATGCCGCCGCCCCCGGCGCCCCCACCTACCTCGTAGGAATAGCGAAAGCGTAATCCGCCGTCCCATATGAAAATCTGCAACCACCACGGCACACAGCTACCACCCTCCCACGGCAAATTATCGTCATACATGGTCTGTGATAGGAGATCTCGCCCAGCCACCCGCCGACGTTGATCCAAATGCGCTCCAGCTGTAGGAGCGAACATAAGTGTACGATGCTAATGTGGAGCGAACGGTAACGAGTTCATTCGGCGAATGAATCGGCTGGGCAGGGCGCGGGGCGTTCCTGTTCGCTTCGAAGCCCGGCGCGGCAAAGGGAGTCATGGGCGACTCCACTACGGCGACCGTTTCACCACGGTCAAGAACCGCAAAAAGGAGATTGGGAAGGGTTTGCTTGCAGCCATGCTGCGTCAACTCGGTCTTGCGCCGGATGAATTGGATTGAGGTTTTACGCAATGCGATACGCGTATCCAGTTGTATTGACGGCTGACGAGGACGGTCGGGTGGTTACGTCGTTTCCGGACGTGCCAGAGGCGCTGACCGATGGCAAGGATAGGCCGGAGGCGTTGGCTGAGGCCAGAGATGCACTGGTCGCCGCCCTGTCCGGCTACGTGCATGGAAAGCGGCCTATTCCACGACCTCAATCTACACACGGTCGCACGGTCGTGCCCGTGCCAGCCCACGTCGCCGCCAAGCTAGCGCTGTATCAGGCCATGCGGCGACAGGGGGTGAGCAACATGGAGTTGACCCGGCGGCTCGGTGTAACCGAGGCCGTGGCGCGCCGGCTTGTCGACCCCGACCATGGCTCCAAGATTGAAAGACTGGAGGCTGCCTTGGCCGCCCTGGGAGTGGGGCTCGTAGTTGAGGATGTGACCTGATTGCCCCAATGCTGAGCTGACGAATGAACCGATCTACATCGGCCCAGTTTGCCAAACCGGTACTTCGAACTCAGAAGGTCATCGACGAGTGGATAGAGGTTGCTCAGGATATGGGCCGCCTCGTTCCGGCCCCGAAAGGTCGATTTCTCTATGCCTGACGGGGGCGCGCCACTCCCTCACCCGGCACTCCAGATCCCGTAGTCGGATAAGGGCCCGCAGGGCGGATTAGCGAAGCGTAATCCGCCGCTCCTCGAAGGCATCCCATCCCTACCCACCAAATCTTCACCGGGGCTTCTGTTGGAGCATCGCTAGGCGCGATGCGACATCGAGCCGGCCCCAATATTCGGAATAGCACTCCCCAAATTGCCAATTCACCGCCAGGGAACCCTCCAATCCACACCATTCCCAGCCACCCCCAATTCGCGCTACCATCCCGACGCCTGTCGAGCCCAAGATCAAAGGACATGACTGCGTGACCGAGGACACGCCCCCCGCCCAGGAAGGCTGCCCATTCTGCTCCCCACCCCCCGGACGCATTCTCCTCCAGACCCTGCAGGTCCTCGGCCTCTGGGATGCCTACGCCGTCTCCCCCGGCCACGCGCTGCTGATCCCCCGCCGCCACGTGCCCACCTGGTTCGCCGCCACCGCAGCGGAGAAGCTCGCCCTGATCGACGCCATCGACCTCGCCAAGGCCAAGATCGAGGAGTTGCACGTGCCCGACGGCTACAACATTGGCGTCAACTCGGGCGAAGCCGCCGGCCAGACCGTCTTCCACTTGCATGTCCACGTCATCCCCCGCTATCGAGGCGACGTGCCCGATCCCCGGGGCGGCGTGCGCCACGTCATCCCGGGCAAAGGCAACTACCTGAGCGGCCGGGTGGAGGACATGGCCGCCCATTATCTGATCGACCATCCCAAGCTCCTCGTCAGCGGAGGCGACGATCCGTTGCGACCACACCTCACCGGGCACTTGGCCCGGTCGCGAGCGGTGGATGTGGCCGTGGCCTTCATCAAGCCCTCCGGCCTCGATGAGCTCTGGGCCCATCTCACCGATGCCATCGAACGCGTGCAGCCCGGGCGCTTTTCGAGTTCAACGGTCGTGTGATCGGGGCCAAGTTCAGCGCCGTCCAGGTGCCCCAAGGCAAGGCTACGGGCCGATGGCGAGCTTCACCGAGAAGCGCTTGCTGGATCGCGTGGCGAACAAGAAAGCCCGGCACATTCCAGTGCGCCAGTTGGTGAGGCGGGCGACGAACGCCCTGCAGACCTTGAAGCCGTGCTTTTTGATGTCGCCCATGTCGGTGGCGCAGTACCTGCCGCCGGGGGAGATCGAGTTCCCCGACCGCTCCCGCAGCATCCTCGCCAAGGAGGCCATGGCCTGCGTCGTCCGCGATGGGGCGTACACGGAGGACATGTGGTTCCGCTCCGTGTCCGTGTTGTTGCGCACGAAAATGGACGGTCGCGAGCGCCAGCTCTTTCTGGATGACATGTTTCAGTTGGTGATGGAATACACGTGACGCCTGGGTCTCGGGACTTCGCCGTCAGCGGGAGTGGATTCGGGTTGCTTGACAGGGTATGACACCTCGGGAACGCTTCACAGCATGGCTATCGTGAAGATCAGCTCCAGGGTCGAAGAGGCGGAGTGGATTTGAAACAGTCGTTTTACGCGGATGCAAGAAAGTGAGACCAATTAATGCATCAAGAAGACTTCATTCAAATCGGCGAAAACCTGCTGATTCTCGAGCAGAGTTCGAGCGCCTCGCGCGGCGCTTCCATATTAGGCGCGCCTCATTGTTTGGATCTGCATCACGTGGAGAGCTTCGCTCGGATAGCGATGTCGACCTGATCGTTGAGTTCGAGCTCGACCAGGCGCCGTCGTTATTGGCCGCGACTGAGCTTGAAGCGAGCTTCTCGCAACTGTTCGGCGGTCGACGCATTGACGTCGTGCCACCAGAGATACTGCGCAATCCCTTCCGCAGAAAAGCAATTGAACGCGACCTGAAGGTGCTTTATAACGCCACTTGAGCGGGACTGCGCCTACCTCTGGGACAAGTTCGAAGTCGCTGAGCAGGCGGTGGCGTTCTCGTCTGGCATTGAGCACGAGCAGTTGTTACGCGATGTCCGTACCCGCTATGGGGTTGAGCGGGCCCTGGAGATCGTGGGCGAAGCAGCGCGGAAGGTCACACAGGAGACAAGATACACGTATCCACAAATCCCATGGACCGGCATTATTGGATTGCGAAATGTGCTCGCACATGAGTATGGCGTAATTGACTATCGGCGGCTTTATACCGTTCTGCGGAACGACCTGCCGAAGCTCGTGGTGGAGCTCGAGCGACTATTGGGATCGATCTACGATGCGTAGGGTGCGTTAGGCGAAGC
>CAZLYT010000724.1:0-4263 GCA_964563515.1 uncultured Candidatus Competibacteraceae bacterium
CCCTGGGGATACACGATGCTCACCGGATAGGGTGGGAGCTCGAAGCTGCTCAAGACGATCTCGAGTCTACCCGCGGCGATTTCCGGTGCCGCCTGGTAAGACAGGAGCTGGATCAATCCGCCGTCGCGCACCGCCGAGTAAACGCTGCCTTCCGCCGAGTTGATCATCAGCCGCGCCCGGGTCATGAAGTGCCGGATTTCCCCCGACGGCATCCTGAATGCCCACTCGGCCGCGGCCCCGGCCCGATGGTAGAAGATGCATCGATGCTGTCCCAGGTCGTCCGGTGTCTTGGGGCGACCGCGGGCCGCGAGGTAGCCGGGGCTGGCGCAAACGATCAGGCGAACCACGCCTGCCTGGGACGCGATCAGAGAGCTGTCTGGCAGAGGCCCGATTCTGAGGCTCAGATCGACGTGCTCGTCGAGCAGATCCACCAACCGATCGGTGAGGTAGAGCTGGATGTCCACGTCCGGATGTTGATCCAGGAAGTCATGAATGACCGGCAGCATGTGGAGGCGCCCAAACAGCATCGGTGCGGTCATTCTCAAATGGCCTTTAGGGCTCAGATACTCGCCGCTGACCAATCGGTCGGCATCATCCAGATCCTCGAGAATGTGGCGAATATCCTCGTAATAGCGACGACCGCTATCGGTTACGGTGACTTTTCGAGTCGAGCGAGTGAGCAATTGCACGCCCAAGTCACTCTCGAGCTCGGCGATTTTCCGGCTGACTGACGGTAGCGGAATATTGAGTGCCCGTGATGCAGCAGAAAAGCCGTGCTTTTCGACCACGGTGATGAAGACGCGCATCGCGGTGAGGCGGTCCATCGATTGTTTCACGAAGAGAAAGAGTATTTCTCAAGATTAGCCCATTCTGTCCTCATTTCGAGATAAGTACGCTGATCAGCGAGTGGATCGGCGCGCTCACCCACTCCCAAACCTAACTCCAGTGGGAGGGGAAGACCATGCAATCCTATATTTCACTGCCATTCGTGTCCGTCGTGGCGCAAAGCCGTCAGGGATCCCCGCGCAAGGCGCTGGCGGCGTTAGTCGGCCTGGCATTTCTGGTCGCGCTGGCGGCGCTGATGTTACGCGCCGAGCCAGCCCAGGCTGAAAAAGGTGTGAAGGCGACGGTGCCGGGCTTCATTTCACTTAGCACCAGCAATGGCCGGAAGTTTCGGGCCTTCGTTTCCGGGCCGCAGGACGCGACCGTCGGCGTGCTGTTGGTGCACGACTACTTCGGTATCTCCGAGTTCACCACTCGCGCGGTGGCGCGGCTCGGTGCGAAGGGCTATCGCGTGATTGCAGTGGATCTCTACGGTGGTAAGTCCGCGATCTCAGACGAGGAGGCAACGCGGCTAATGAAGGCGCTGGATCAGAGCGCGGCTGACCCGGTCCTCCAAGCGGGCCTCGACTACCTCAAGAACCGGGTGCGGACCATCGCGACGCTGGGCTTCAGCATGGGCGGAATGCAGGCTCTGCTTGCCAACCTAAACGACCCGGTTGCCGTCGGCGGCACGGTGATCGTGTACGGCGGCAGCTACCAGGATCTGGATGCGGCGCAGCTTGGCACGCTGCAGAGCCCAGTGCTCGCGATTGCCGGTGCAGACGACGACTGGGCGGCGTCCTCGGCCCTGGAGTTCCTGGCCCTAGCGAAGTCTCGCTACTTGGATTTCAGCCTCTACTTGCAGCCGCGGGCCGGCCACGCCTATGCCCAACCGCTATTTCACGGCGGTGCGAACTACGATGTCGAGGCCACGCGCATCACCTGGCTACTGATCGACGATTTCTTGGCCAACCGTCTGGTTAGTCTTTGATTACTTTCGGAAGCTTCGAATGATGTCGTGGTGGCGATCGCTCCTTAGAAATAGGTACGCACCGCATGGATCACCGTGTAGCTATCGTCCACCACCGGCAGCCATTGCCAGCGGTCGAAGGTGGTGCAGGGGTGGGAGATGCCGCAGCCAACCAGGTCGCCGATGGCCAGCGTGGCCTGGGGAGGGATCTCCAGGTAGGCGTGATGGTCGTTCATGGCCTTGACGCGCCACTGCGCGGGTGTCGGCTGTGGTGCCGTGTCGCAGCCCGGGCGGTACCAGCTGGTGGGATGCGGCAGCTCGATGTCGTAGGAAGCGTCGCGCTTGCCCAGCGTCAACAGCGCGAGGTTGGGCTGCGGGCGCGACTGAACTTGGGCCCACACCTCCAGCGCTGGGCGCAGGCCGGGACGGCTTTGCCAGTCCGCGCCCAGTCTTTCCTGCAGGGCGGCGAACAGGTGGCGATAGAACCCTGAGTCGTGAGTGATATAGCAGCCGCTGCGCAGGATCACCCGATAGGGGCGACCGAGCTCGGCGAGTGGCAGCTTCCGGGCCACCAGGTCGAAAAAGGCCGATCCGCCAGCGGTCAGGATAATCTCGTCGGTGTCGAACAGGATCTCGGCGGCACAATTCGTTGCCACCTCCCGCAACAAAGCCATCAAGCCCTCGACGAAGCGGGCGTTGGCCTCCTGATCGGGGCTCGCCCGCAGTCCCTCGAAGCATTCGATGCCGCGTAGCCTCAGACGCCGGCACGCCGCCACCGCACGGGCGACTGTCAGGGCGTGATCCATGTCGCGGCAGCCGGTGCGGCCGTCCTCCACGCCCACCTCCAACAACACCTCCCATTGGTGCCGGCTACCCGCCGCTTCCGCCGCGACGGCGAAGCGCTCCACCTGGGCCTCGTCGTCCACCAGGAACAGCACCTCCAGCGTCGGGTCGTGCTCGCTCAACGCGGCCAGGTGGCCAATGTCCTGCCGGCCCACCAGTTGGTTGGCGAGAATGAAACGCCTCACGCCGTGACGGTAGGCAATCCCGAGCTGGTGCACGGTGGCGACGGTGATGCCCCAGGCTCCGGCGGCAAGCTGCCGTTCGAAGAGCTGGGGGCTCATGGTGGTCTTGCCATGTGGGCACAGACTCACGCCCACGGCCGCCGTGAAGTCCCGCATCCAGGTTTCGTTGTGAGCCAGCGCGGACTGCTTGAGCACCGGAATTGGGAAGGGTAGATCTTCTCCCAAGACGTTCCAGCCCTGGTGGCCGACCGCACTCAGGGCCAGCGCGGGAGCGCCCGGAGGGTAGCCTTTGAAGCGATCGTCAAGCTGTTCGTGGAGTATTGGTTGCAGGTCGAGCATGGCTGGATCCGGGTTGCCTCGAGGTGACGCAAAACATAGTGAAACTAGTTATCAGATCCCAGCTCGGGCTCCAGAGGCCCCTTTCCCAGGAGGAGTGACCATGAGCATCGAGTGTTACGGCGCCGAAGGCGGAGTCGGCAGCGGCGGGCAGGCTATCCTCACCAACGCACGCTATTTCCCGTCTTACAACAAGGTGTTAAAAGAAGGACTCGGCGGGCACCTGCCGGCGCGGATCTGCAGCGTCCAGGACCTGGTGGTGGAGTGCAAGGTCGAGGTGGGGGTGACTCGCTACCGCGCTTAGACTTGAAGTTGCAGCGTTGGTTGGTGCCGCCGCCCGCTGAGCTTTGAAAGCGGATGACATTGCCCCCCAACACACGGCGCCCTCCAGGGCGCCGTGTCTCATCAACATTTAGAGGCGCATGGACAACGTGACCGACGTCATCAATAAGATCCGACAGCTCGATGGGCACTTGCATTCGGCGCTGCAACGGGTGGCTGACGTGGCCCTGGCCGATCTCGAGTTCATGGCCACCGCCACCACCGCCGAGATTGTCGAGCGTGCAAAGGTGAGCGAGCCCACTTTGACCCGCTTCTGCACCCTGGATTTGCTCGCCACCGCGGCGGCCCAGCGGCGGGCCGACACCGCCATGGGGAGCTTGCGTCGCATCCGCTCGTCCCTGTCGGCGTTGCACGGCGACTTGCGCGAAGCCCCGTCGGGGGCTGAGATCCGCCGGCGACTAGAGAAGGAATCGAACCCCATGACCAACATTGCCGCCATTGGCGAATGCATGCTCGAGCTCAGCCGTGAGCCCAACGGCTCGTATCGTCTTGGTTTTGGCGGCGACACCCTGAACACTGCGGTCTATCTCGCCCGTCTGGGCCAGGCTGTGCACTACCTCACCGCACTGGGAGACGACAGTCACAGCGACATGCTGCTCGCCGCCTGGCGCGAGGAGGGTGTGGGGACAAGGCAGGTGGTTCGGCTGGCGGGCCGCTCGCCCGGCCTGTATATGATCGAAACCGACGCCGACGGGGACCGACACTTCAGCTACTGGCGCGACAGCTCGGCGGCTCGGGACCTGTTCGAGAACGAGCTCGGCCAAGTGA
>CAZLYT010000725.1:0-4384 GCA_964563515.1 uncultured Candidatus Competibacteraceae bacterium
GTCGAGCGGGCTGAAACGTTGGCCTTGTGGCCCGATTCCCCAGCCGACCACGTTCTCGGTGTTATTGGCGTCGTTGAGGATGTCGTCATCGGTCACGGGTGTCGCCGCCAGCGCGTGGCTGCCGATGAGGACGGCCGACAGCGTTACCGCGGAAGGCAGGCTCAGAGGCCAGTAGCGGCCAGCAATGAGCGTATTTGCCATGTTGTCACACTCCTCACAGTAGCGTTCATCGCGGCCGACTATTGCAGCCGCCCAACTGTTTTATAGCGCAAGATATGGCGCAAATGCGGTGCCACGGCGTTTCTGCGGGGAACACGGCGGTGCCTGCGACTAGGCTCGTAGAAAAAAATATTCTTTTGCAATAAAAGGTTGTGAGATTCCTACGCTTCTTCGCTTGGTCTTTGCCAGCCTTCACTGCAGCTGCTGGAGCCGAATGCGGGAGCCAATCAAGGTGGTCTGAAGCTGTGCCAGCGTCGATGCGACTTGCCAACCACTGTCCCGTATCGGATACGTCGCCTAGCGTTTGACTCCGGCGTTTTTGCGGGTCCCGCAATCGTGTGTCACGATCCGGCACTAGCTCTCGATAGTTGCAGCGAAAGCAGCCAGTCGTCCGGGGAGACGTCGCCGGTTGACCCGGGTCAGGCGCAGACCTCGTAGCGGGGGCTTGGGGTAGGTGAGGAGGACCCATGGCCATGTCCGTCGTCGAAGGATTGCGTCACGCGGATCTGATCGAACGGGTCGTAGTCCGAGCAGGCACGGTCGCCCACACCCTTCCGGAGGCGTCGATTGCTTCCTCCTGGCGCCGCTCTCTATCCGGTTTCGGGCTCAGCCCCGAGGCGCCCGATGAGCCCTTGGTGCTCGACGCGGCTGGGATCCGGGCGCGGCGGGAACGCTTTGGTGAGCGCCTGGCGATTGCCCGGGTCGAGATGGAGAGCCTCTATCTGCAGATTGCCGGGACCGGCTATGCCATCTTGCTTACCGATACCGACGGAACCATCTTGGAACAGGTACTCGATCCGACCATGGAAGGGGGGTTCCGTGGTGCCGGCTTGATCAGTGGGGCAGTCTGGAGCGAAGAGAGCGAGGGCACCAACGGCATCGGCACTTGCATCGCCGAACGTAAGCCCATCACCGTGCATCGGGGCGAGCACTTTCGAACCCGGCACACCGGTTTGACCTGCTCTGCCGCGCCGATCTGCGACCCCCACGGCCGCCTGCTCGCGGTGTTGGACGCTTCTGCCATCAGCTCCGAAGACACCAAGACTTCTCAGCGTCATACCGTAGCGCTGGTTCACATGTCGGCCCGATTGCTGGAAAACTGCGAGTTCCTGCGAGCCTTCCGGGATCAGTGGGTGCTGCGCTTTCACAGCCGTCCGGAATTCGTGGGCTTGCTCAACGAGGCGATGTTGGCGATTGCCGCTGACGGGAGGATTCTGGCGGTCAATCCCAGCGCGGTGGCACAGCTGGAGCGGGAGCACCGCGCCGACCTGGAGGGGCGGTCGGTCGCCGAGGTGCTCGACCTCAGCTTGGAAACGCTGCTGCAGCGTGGAGCACAGCACACCGACACCGTGTGGCCAGTCCGGGAGCTGGCTCGCGGGCGGCGTTTCTTTGCCCAGCTGCGGGGGCCGGCGCGGGCAGTTATCCCGACACCCAGCGCGTCCGGGTCCCGCCCGACGCATGGTGCGCGCGCCGCCGCGTTGGATCTGCATGCGTTGGCCGGCGACGATCCTGCCATGGCGCACAACGTACGCTGCGCAGAACGAGTCGCGGATCGTGGCATCGCCATCTTGTTGCTGGGCGAGACCGGAACCGGCAAGGAGGCCTTCGCCCGCGCCATCCATCTGGCCAGCGGCCGTGCCGACAAGCCCTTCGTGGCAGTCAATTGCGCCGCAATTCCCGAGACCCTCATCGAGAGTGAGCTCTTCGGCTACAAACACGGCGCCTTCACCGGCTCTCGAAGAGAGGGAATGCGGGGCAAGCTGCTGCAGGCTTCCGGCGGGACCCTGTTCCTCGATGAAATCGGCGACATGCCCCCGCAGCTGCAGACCCGCCTGCTGCGTGTGCTCGAGGACCACGAGGTACAGCCCCTGGGCTGCGAGACCTCGGTGTTAGTCGAGCTGAATCTCATCTGCGCGACCCACCGGGAGCTGCCGAGCTTGGTCGCGCAGGGTGGCTTTCGAGAAGATCTCTACTACCGCCTCAATGGCATTTCGTTGAAGCTGCCGCCACTGCGCGAGCGCACCGATCGGCGTGCGCTGATTGCGCAGGCGTTAGCCGCGGAAAACACCGAGGGTGCACCTGTGGAGCTCGAGACGGCGGTGCTGGCGCTGCTGGTGGGCTATCAATGGCCTGGCAACATTCGCCAATTGCGCAATGTGCTGCGAACCGCGCTGGCGCTGCGCGAAGCTAACGTGATTCGGGCTCGAGACCTGCCACCGGAGATCGCGAGCGCCCAGGGGGAGGCCTCAGGAAAAATGGGTGCGTCCTTGGCAGTCGAAGCCGGCAGTCCCCTGGAGAGCGCGGAGCGTGAGGCCCTGCTGCGCGAGCTCGGCCGCCAGCGTTGGAATGTCACCGTCACAGCGCAGGTGCTCGGAATAAGCCGCAACACCTTGTATCGTAAGCTCCGCCACCATGGCATCAGTAGCGCAGGGCGGTGACCGTGCGACGGCGTCCCGAGTGGCTCTGGGCGCCGATCGTGATGGTGCTGCTACCGCTGGCGTTGCCGGCGTCTACTGAAGCGATCGAACGCTACACGTTGCACACCCAGAAACCCTTCGCCGAGGTGCTGGAGGATCTGGAGTTTGCCATCGGCGAAGAGAATTTCCGCCCCACTGGGCGGGCCCAGATCGGGGCCGCCATAGCCGAGCGGCATGGCAATGATTTTCCCGAGGTCATCGTCGTGAATTTCTGCAACCTGGACCCTGGAGTACGCCCGTGCGCTGCTTCAGGCCGATGCCAACAACCTCTTGTACATGCCCTGCCGAGTCAGCCTGCACCAGCAGAAAGCACAGGCGATCGTAGATGCCTGGTTGCTCCCTGAGGATACCGGAGATGCTTTGGCCCTACGCCGGGAGGTGAACGAAGTGTTGCGGCGCATCGTGCGGTTTGCCGCGCGTTGAGCGCGGCGGATGCTTGCCGAGAGCGGGAAGCGGTAAACTAGAGCACTCACAACCGCCGGCGCAGCGATGACGCTGGCGACCACCGATAAGGTTTCAAGCCCAGGCCCCTGTGTGGCACCAGTTGAGGAGGAAATCCAGAATGACAAGGCGACAGGCAGCGTTGGCTGCCGCAATGCTGTTGATGGCCGCCTCTGCCGGCGCCGCTGCTAACGACTTTCCCACTTCGGCGAGGGTCGAGTTCGTGTTCGGATGCATGAACCAGCGCGGCGGTCCGACCTACGACAACCTATATCAGTGCGCGTGCGCGGTGGACCAGATCGCCGAGCGGATGAGCTACCCGGACTACTCGGAGGCTGAGACCTACGCCATGCTGAAGAGCACCGCCGGTGAGCGCGGTGGAGTATTCCGTGATCCGCCCCGGGCCCGCGAGATGGTGACCGCGCTGCAGGCGGCCGAGGATGCCGCCGAGCAGGCCTGCTTCGTGACAGCAGGGCCCGTCGCCCGTGGCCGCTAGCAAGGCTCCGCGACTCAGCCCTGCTCGGGATAGTCCAGCTCGCCGGTGAACCGCTGGCCTACTGTCTTCCACCACGACTTCCAGCCTACCTGGCCCCTGCGGCAGGAAGTCGAAGCGGAAGCTCGGATTTTCACTGATGGAGATATCGGTCTCTGCGCTCAGCACCGGCTCACCCAGGTAGCTGACGCGAACCGCCGTTCCAGGCCGCATCCTCCGCGGGACTATCGCCAGAATCGATGACGGCAACGCACTGGTCGCCGCCGACGAAGCCGACGTTGGCGACACTGTTCGCGGCGAAGACCGTTGCGTCCGCACCTTCGCGCCCGAACACGACGGGCGCGACCATCGATCCTTGAGCGCAGTCGTCCGCCGCTGAGGTGGCGCCTATGACCGCCAGTGCGCCTGTGAGCAGTGATGGTGACAGGCCCTGACCAACTCCAGCGAACGCGACCGAATCCCCGTGTCCTCTATGAGTGAATTCGCCCAGCCTTCGGCCGCGCGCTGTCGCAAAGCTAACTGGAGCGATGGGCGTAGGGTGGGGGTAGCGCAGCGTACCCCACCATCCAGCTTCGGCGCGAGATGGTGCATTAATCGTTCTCTAGTGCGCCCTACACAAGAGTTTCGTTGGGACCCAAAAGGCTTCAAATTGTCGTTGACAAAACAAAGGCTTACGATTTATTAGATAGGAGACCTGACCTACTCGCACGGTCGCGCCCGAACCTTGGCACGCTCAGGGCAGGGCGCAGGGAAC
>CAZLYT010000726.1:0-4341 GCA_964563515.1 uncultured Candidatus Competibacteraceae bacterium
TCCTTGGCGAAGTAGCCCCCCATCGGGGGCACCGCCGCCAACGCCAGCGCGCCGATCAGGAACAGCACCGACAGTAGCGGGAGGCTCCCACGCAGCCCGCCCATCTCGGACAGGCGGTGAAGCTGGAGCCGGATCAGCACGCCGGCGCCAAGGAACAGCAATGCCTTGAAGGCAGCGTGATTGGCCAGGTACGCAGTAGCCGCAGCACCCCCCGCCGCGCCGATGGCGGCGAACATGTAGCCGTACTGGGAGATGGTGGAGGCAGCGAGTAGCTGCTTGAGATCATCTTGGGCAAGAGCGATCAATGCTCCGGCCAGCGCCGTCGCGACACCGATCCAAAGCACCGATTCGGCGGCCCACGACACGGCGCCGAGAAGCGGCAACACCTTTATCAACAAAATGGCGCCGGCCGCTACCATGGTGGCCGAGTGCAGCAGGGCGGAGACTGGCGTGGGCCCGGACATGGCGCCGGGAAGCCACCCCGATAGCGGCAACTGGGCCGACTTGCCAACCGCCGCCACCACCAGGCCCAGCACGACGACGTCGCGGAGGGCGGAGGGCAGCGCCGGCAAGGCCGCGAGCGCCAACGAGCCCCCGGCCCAGGCGGCCATGGCAGCCACATAGAGACCGAGATCCGCGGCGCGGGTCACGAGGAAGGCCCGGGCTGCGTCGCGGGCTCGCGCCGGCTCCTGGTACCAGAAGCCGATGAGGGCATAGGAGCAGAGGCCTACCAACTCCCAGGCAAGCAGCAGGGTCAGCAGATCCGCAGCCAGAACCAGCGCCAGCATGGCGCCGCCGAACAGCAGCATGAAGCCGAAGAAGCGGCTGCGCGCGTCATCACGTTCGATGTAGAAGATCGAGTAGACGACCACCGCCAGGGCGGTGGCGGCAACCACTACGGCGAAGATGCCGGCCACACCTTCGGCCGAGAGCGAAAGCACGAGGCTGGCGCCGTCCGCCTCCACCCAGGTCCAACGCCCCGCCGGCGCAGCGGAGAGTGCCCACACGGCACCGCCCAGATCCCCCGCGAGCACCGCGGCAGCGATCATGCCCGCGCTGGCGCGAGCTCTGCGCCCGGCGAGCAGCAGCGCGCCGGCTGCCAGGGACGGCACTAACACCTGCAGCGCGAGCAGGGTAGAGTCGTTCATCCCTTGAGGTCCTGCACGGAGTCGACGGTGTCGTCCTGGCGACCGCGATAGACCGCAATGACGACGGCAAAGCCAAGTGCTGCTTCGATGGCCATCAGCGCCAGCACGATGATGGCGAACACCTGACCTTTCGCTACCGCGGGTGCGACGTGGTACCAGAAGGCCACCGTAGCCAGCAGTACGCCGTTCAGCATCAGCTCCAGCCCCATCATGACCATGACGATGGATTGCTGGCTGAGGGCACCCCAAAGTCCGATGCCCAGCAGTGCCGCTGCCAGGATTAGATAGGCATCCAGGGGGATCGACAGGGTCGCTTCAGCCATGGTGGTGCCCCTGCGACCCGCCGTCGCTCTCGCGCTCGGCGACGATGGCGCCGCCGAAGCGGCCCCGTCGCGCCGCCAACACCATCACCGCGATCATTCCTGTGAGCAGGGCTACGCCGGCGGTCTCGAAGATCAGCATGGAGCCACCCATCAACTCGTGACCCAACGCCGCGGTCACATCTGGCGGTGGCCTCCCTTGACGCTGCGGGAAGTCAGTGGCCAGCACGGCGGCGCTGACGATGACGAAGAGGGCGATGCCAGCCACCGCGGCGAGCCGTGGCTGGTGGGTCATGCTCATGGGGTTGAGCCCGGCCGGGTTCATCATGAACGCGACCATGAACATGACCATGATCATCATCTCGCCGATCATCATCAGGAAGGTGATCGCGAACAGGAAGGTGCTGTCGAGCAGCAACAGCATCACCGCCACCGCCTCGAAGGACAGCAGCAGGCTGAGCGTCGCGCGCACCATGGAGTCGAACCGAAACACCATCCAGCCGCCGCCAACGGCGAGCACAGCGAGCACCGTGAAGGCGATCCACTCGCTCATGCTCCCGCTCCGCCGAAGAACGCTGGAAACAGCAGCATCAGGAGTCCGACCAGAAACAGGTTGGCGAGCGAGAGCGGGATCAGGGCAACCCAGGCCAGCTTCATGAAGCGCTCGAGACGCACCCGGGGCAGCAGATGCCGGCTTGCCACCAACATGCCGCCGACCACCATCACCTTGAGGACGGTCCACACCATGCCCGGCAGCACCGGGCCGTCATCGCCGCCGAGGAACAGGGGAACTGCCAGCGCACTGGTGGCGAGCAACAGCGCATAGTGACCGAAACGCCAGACCAGCAGTGGAGCGCCGCCGAGCTCCAGCTCAACCCCACCGGCGAGATCTCCACCGCTCACTACATCGAACGAGCCCCAGAACGCGACCGCCAACGCGCACAGCAGATAGATCAGAAACCCCAGCGGTTGCAGAACGGCGTTCCACAGGACCGTCTTCTGGCTGGCGACGATATCGCCCAGGGCCAGGGACTCGGCAGGCAGCGCGACGGCGATAATGGTGATCGCAAATGGCATCTCGTAGGCCAGCATCAGGCCAATGAAGCGGTAGCCGGCGATCAGTGGATATTTGGAGTTGGGGCCCCAGCCGGCGGCATAGAGCGCTACCGTGGCGAGCGCGAAGGCGGCGGTGAAGAAGACCACGCCGACGTCTAGATCAGCACCAATCACCCCTGGCGCCAAAGGCATGACCGTGAGCGCGGTGAGCGCAATGGTGGTCAACAGCACGGGAGCGAACAGCCACAGGGCCGGGTCTGGTCGCTCGGTCGAGCGAAACTCCTTGGTCAGCAGCCTTGCCGCATCGTTGATTGGCGAGAGCATTGCTGCCAACGTATGGACGCGGCCCGAAAGCCTCATGGCGACCAGGCGGTCCATGACCACCAAGTACCAGACGCCCAATATGACCAGCGCCAGCGCGACCAGCGGCGCCAGGATCGCTTGGGCAGTCATCGCAATGCAGCCTCTTGCATGTCGAGGCCCAGGCTCGCGACGAACAGCAGGGCTTCGAACCACTCCAGCCCAGGTAGAGATGGGGTTCTAGCAGAACTTCATGATGGCTTCATCGTAGAGGAAGGGCGCGACCCCGAGCTGTGGGTAAAGATCATAGGTCGTGAGCTTATTCGTTCAGGTGGATCACAAAGATACTGGGTTTCGTATGGCAACCGCGGGAACGTTGACGCAATAGGCGTCCCAATCTGGATCCGCTCGCTTTCCACTGGGACCGAAGTCAGTTTGCCTGATGGAATCATAGTGCCACGAACAACCCCAACAAGCGAAGAGCCTCTGTGGCAACGTATGCCGGTGAGCTTTGAACAGGATGGAGAGTTTCGGGCTCCGATAATTGTCCCGAAGATAAGTGCTGGTGAATCTGGGACAGTACCGTTTGATGTGAACACCTTCGGACCACAGGATATGGTTGAACTTGAAGCGTCGATTCAAAACGACATAGCAGATGGGAAACGACGGCTTGATTTGGTACAGTGTGTTAAAGACCTCTTGTTGTTGAAAGCGCCTTTTATCGTTTCCTGTCCCGGGGGCATCGGAGAAGTAGTCGGCAATTCGTTTGCCGACTTGATAGTAGATCACAAGGGGACTTGGGATACCTTTGTTTCATTCTCGAGGGGTTTTGGCAAGGCACTGGTAGACTGTGGTACTGATGTAACAGAACAGGTGTTCCGCCAAGGCCTTCTAGAAATACTTGATAGAATTGGCGACGCGGTAGACCTGACGCAGTCTTGCCTACGCCTTTTCCCTTCGCGAGAATCACTTGATAGTGGGGACAGTACTGGGGATGGGCATCCGGCACGCTTGCATCGACTGGAAATTAACGTGGTGACGGCAATCGACCCGAATGTGAAAGTAGGGCTTCAGGGACGTGGATCCAAACGGTATTTGGGAGAGGCTGACTCTCCGGAATACGTGGTTTTCTTCGAGACCTGGCGAGTGCGACAGCGCCAGCTCGAGAGGTGGAAATTGTTGACAGGCTGGACGTGGGTAATTTGGATGTTGATACATTGCGTCTAGGCCCGATAAGTTTTGGAAAATATCTGGTTACCCCACCACCAGGCCTTAGTGAATTCACGACCGAGCTGGACCTGCGGCCGGACTCCGATTTGCTAGTTAGTGTCTGACCGGAATCCAATAATGTCAAAGAGATCATGGGGTTGGCGCGAACCTGCGAGGACGAAATTTCCGAGCCTGCGTGCGTGGGGAACGCTACGGTCGCAGCACACGCCCCACGCTAGGCTGAATATGTTGATGAAATCACAGGTGTTTTCGTCAGCGGTGGTGGGGTAAAATAAGGCCGTCGTGGA
>CAZLYT010000727.1:0-5811 GCA_964563515.1 uncultured Candidatus Competibacteraceae bacterium
GACACCTGTCTGACGCTCACCGGCAGCGCCACGGATCCGGACGGCGAGGTGGATCAGGTGGCAGTGGCCCTTGACGGCGCCATAGCGCGCGAGGCCAAGGCCGCAGAGCTCAGCGGGTCGAGCTGGTCCTGGCAGGATTGCGACCTCAGCGACGACAGCCGCTATGTCCCAGTGGTGACCGTTCGTGACGACCTCGGGGCGGAGACGACGCTGCGAGGCGCAGCCGTGGACATTGGCACCCCGCCCGCGGATCAGCCCCCTGAGCTGGCGCTCGACAGTGCCGAGGTGGACGGTCGCTGCATCCGGCTGGCCGGCAGCGCCATCGACGACATGGCCGGGCTCGAAGTGCAGGCGCGCATCGGCGAGGAGTGGCTGAAGGCCACTCTGGAGGGCCAAGACTGGCAGGCGGAGCGCTGCAACTTGGCGGCCGGTGACTATGCGACCGGTGCCCGGGCCATCGACTCAGCCGCCCAGATCAGCGCAGTCACCGGGCCCGAGCTCAGCTTGGAGGTAAGCTACGAGCAAGTGGTCACCAGTGCCCTCAGCACCCATGTGGCCGCGCAGCGAGTGCGGCTCTACGCCGGAGGATTCGGCGCGGCCGACGAGAACTACAACACGCTTCTGGCGGAGCATGGCGTCTCCGGGGCGTTCCCGCTCTATCTCGCGGCAGGGGCCTGGTATGCCGACCCGAATAGCATTCCCGCGGGCGAGCCCGGCGGCCCCGGCTCCGGTGACTGCCAGGAAACCAGCGCCAGCACCTACGCCCACGTCAACGCCGGACGGGCGCAGCTCTGCAGGCTGTTGCAGGCCTGCGCGGTGGGCAGCGGGGATGCGCTGGGGGCTTGGAGCACCCTCAACGTGGTGACCCTCGCGGAAACCGCACTGGGCTACTACGAGGCTGGCGCCTGCCCCTAGTCGGACGTCGCGCAGCTAACGAGTTTCGGAGCGAGAGGGTGGGTTAGCGCAGCGTAACCCACCAATCGACTGCGACTGGGGCCGCGCGCTGTCGCGCCGCTGACCGCGTTCCAACTGTAGCAGCGATGCCAGTCGCGATGGCGCGCGCGAGCGCGGCCCACTTTAGCGAGCGCCAAGGTAGGGGCGCTCGCGCCCCATCGCGGCGTGTGCCGCTCCTACAGCCGGGACCTCCACCTGCGCGGTGAAAAGCAGCACGCGCTTCCCCGTTCCACACACGCCTCTGTCTCCCCTCCCCCAGCGCTTCCCGGAACGTGATGTAGCGCACAACGTGCGAGTACATCTTCGACAGCGCAGCTTCCCGGCGGCATGTTCCCATTGGGCTCCTGTGCAGATACCGGGCGGCTCCGTGTTCGAAGGGGCCACTGCCCGCGCCAAGAGGAGAACCGAAAATGCACGAGCACGAGATGGGAGCCTGGGCTCGGGGCTCGCTCGGCACGTTGTTGGCAGCCGCCCTGCTGTCGACTGCCGCGGAAGCCACCGAGATCAAGCCCCTTTGGAGGGCCGACCTCGATGACTCGCTGCAAGGTCGCATTTACCAGACGCTGGTGCTTCCGGGCACACCTCCGCGCGTGGTCGCCACTACGCCGGACCAGGTCGTGGCCTTCGAGGCCGGCAAAGCATCGAGCCTGTTCCGCCTGGAGCGCGACGGTTCTCGCGGGCGCAGCGCCGTATTGCCGACGGCTTTGCTGGACGATACGCAGGCGCTGCCACTGATTGGTCTGCTGGTGCACGACCATCATGCCGTTGCGGCCTTCGAGCTCAGCGACCTGGCCGGCAACGTCCTGGTGAAGGTCGACGACGCTCGCAACTTCTACTACCGACTGGCCCCAGACGGTACGAGCTTCGTCGGCATCGACGCCGGCACTACCCACGCCGCGCTGACGGCAGACTCGGTCAAGTACCGCTTCTTCGACCGGGAGGGCAAACCGGTGAAGCGCGAGCCCGTGTCGCGGAACCCGGCGCAACGCACCGACTCCGCCTACACCCCGGATGGCGAGCTGTTCCTGATCAATAGCATCGCCGCCGGGCTGGCGGCCTACGACCCCGACAGCGGTGGGCAGCAGTGGGCCGCCGGCCCCGCCGCCCACCATTTCGCGGCCTCCAACGCCCCCGTGGGCCTGGTGCTAGCGGACGTGCTCGGGAAACGTGGCGTGGTGAACCTCTTCAGCCAGGGCAAGCCGGTTTGGGCGTTGTCCCTGGAGCAACTGGAGATTCAGGAGCCGGTCCGCGACCTGGCGATGTCACCCAACGGCAGGCATCTGGTAGTCGCCACCCGCAGTGCTCTGCTGCTCATGAGCCCCAGCGACGACAAGCCTCTGGCTGTCGTTCCCGCCAAGCCGGGGGCAGCAATCAACTCCATAACCGTGGGCGACACCGGCGTCGTGCTGGTGGGCATGCAGGACGAGGATCTGCGAGGCGGTGAAGTCTGGTTCCTGGACGCGGCCAGCGGCCAACCGGTCGCGGACGTGATCAAGACCAGGCACGCGCGCTCCAACGCCTGGATCCCCATGGTGCAGCTCGATGCCGGCGGCAAGCGCGCCCTGGTGCGAACCCTGGAGCGGCTCGAGCTCTATTCGATCGATGCCGGCACAGCCCGCTAACCCGACGCCGCAAGGAGAACGAACCATGAGCAAGCGACGTCTCTACCGCTCCACCGCCCCGACCGTGCTGGCCACGGCAGTCACCCTGGCCCTCGCCGGTTGCCACTTCCCCAACACGCGATGGCCGGTGGAGCCCACCAATCAGGTACACCCCATCGGCAACAGCGGTGGCGAGTTTCAGCAGTACAGTGGTGCACCTTATTTTCACGAGGGCATCGACATCGTGGACGACGATCCGGCGCCTTCAGGTCCCTACGTGCGCACCACCCGCGCCGGCACCGTCAACCTGAGCCTCCCGGGTGCCGGCTCGCTCTACAACGGCATGACCGTCAGTCACGGCGACGCCTACGCCAGCGCTTACAAATACTGGCACCTGGACTTCAATTCGATCCAGCAGTCGGTGCGCGACGCCGACGACGACGGCACGGTGCTCGCCGACAACTCCCAGGTATCGCAGCTTGTCTCCTGGACCGCCTGCAGCTATCACCATCTGCATTACGAGCACTGCGACGTGAACGGCTGCGAGGATCCGGTCTGGGACATGACGCCGAACTCGGACCCCAACGGCCCCTCGGCGACGGATCTACAGTTCACCGACAACGGCTCCTCCAGCACCTTCTCCCCGGGCTTCCCGGACACCGTGGTGAGCGGGCAGGTGGATATCGTGGCTCGGGCCAGCGATCGTCAATTCGTTACCGCCACCCAGGACCACAAAACCGGGGTCATGATGATCCGGTACCGGGTCGAGGACCTCACCACCGGCGATACGATGAAAACGGGCAAGACCATCAACTTCACCAAGATCCCCAGCAACGGCGACACCACCGTGCTCTACCGCAACGCTGCACCCTACGACTCGGACAGCAGCTACTGCGGCACCGAGACCTACTACTACGTGGTCACCAATGTCAGCGACAGCGATGCAAGTGACTTCGATGAGAGCTACGCCTGGGATACGACTGCGCTGCCCAACGGCCGCTATCGAGTCTGGGTGACGGTCTGGGATGCCTCGCTGAACGAAACCTCCATCGGCAAGCAGGTGCGAATCGCCAACTAGGCGGATGCCCTCCCAGACAAGGCTATGAGAGGGTGGGTTAGCGCAGCGTAACCCGCAGTCCAACGGACCTCCGCACGGTGCATTACGCTTCGCTAATGCACCGTGCGCACCCTTCGCCTCATTCAGACCGCAGGGTGGAAGCCTCGAACAGCTGTTCGTCACATCCTCACGCCGCGGAATGCTTGCGATTCCACGCCGGGGATCCAAACAAAGCCGTTACCGAATCGAAACATCTCGGGCGAAAGACGGAAACCAAGCGTTGCCATGATCGTCTTCTGCCAGTCGTTCCTCGATGGATTCGACTTGGCCGAACCGCAAACTGAATGAGGGCTGAATCATGCAGCGCTTGGCTTTGATCGTGCGAGACGATGCCTACGACAAAATCCTCACGCCTCTGACTTTTGCATACTCCTTGGCGAGCCAGGGCGTCAAGGTTGATCTGCTGTTCGTGCTTTGGGCGGTGCGCGCATTGACCAGCGAAGGTGCCGCTTCGCTCAGGATCGAGGGTCGCCATGCTGCTGACGAGCAGTGGCTGCGCCAACGTTTGGCGGAGGATGGTGAACCGACGGAAATCGAGCAATTCCTCAAGCTCCTCGTCCACACCGATAACGTGAAGCTTTACGGCTGCCGCTATGCCGCCGCGACCTTTGGCGTGGAATCCGAGACCCTGATCCCCGAAGCCGAAGGCATCGTGGACCCGGGTTGGTTTCTCACCGAGAAAGTCCTCGAAGCTGACCACTGCCAGTATTTCTGAATGACATCAGGCCTGCGACGGAGCAACTTCTCGTCGCTAGCGGCCGTTTTCCCCTTGACCCACAGCCAACAGCCGGATCTGCCGGAGGGATATCTTATGAAATTCTCACTAGACGAGTTTGAGATCACGCTTCCAAACGGTCTCGTATTGCCGTGCGTCGCAGTTGGGGATCCGCGAGGGACGCCCCTGCTGATGCTGCACGGCTACACGGACTCGTGGCGTTCTTTCGAACCGCTGCTGCCGCATCTTCCATCGTCGATCCGGGCCATCGCTTTCACACAACGAGGTCACGGTGATGCGAGCAAACCGATTTCCGGCTATCGACCACAAGATTTCGCCTCCGATCTGAACGAGTTGATGGATGCGTTGGAGCTCGAGGCTGCGGTCGTCCTGGGACACTCCATGGGTAGCTATATCGCCCAATGCTTCGCGCTGGATTACCCCAGTCGGACGCTAGGAGTGGTGCTGGTGGGGCCATTCCTAGCGCCCAAAAGCAACCCAGGGATCGCTGAGCTCTGGACCGCGGTATCCCAGTTCGAAGACCCTATTAGCCCCGACTTCGCGCTGGAGTTTCAGCAAAGCACACTTGCGCAGCCCGTGCCAAAGATGTTGCTGAACACAGTGACCGGAGAAAGCTTGAAGACGCCGGCTCGTGTTTGGCGCGCAGCGCTGCAGGAGCTGCGGGAGGCGGACCACATTGCGCAGCTGGGGCGCATACAGGCGCCGACGCTCGTCGTCTGGGGTGATCGCGACGGCCTGTTCACGAGAGCCGACCAGGAAGCGCTTCAGTTAGCAATCCCAAACGCGGAGCTACTCGTCTACCAGGGCGCTGGGCACGCACTCCACTGGGAGGAGCCGGAACGATTTGGGCGGGATGTGAGCAACTTCGTACAAGGCGTCGCAGCGCGGCTGGCGGCCTGAGCGCTGCTGCTTCCACCAGGAGATCTAATCATGAATAGCAGCTGCACGCGTGCCCTCGTCGCTACTCTGGTCCTCGCGGCTGGCGGCCTTTCGACTGTGGCAGCCCATGAGAGCGAGACGCCCGAGCGAGGTCGAGAGCTGTTCAAGCCGGGGCTTTCCCATGCCGCTGACGCCACCGATAGCGCAGAGTCGGGTCGGCCACCTCTCTATCAGGGACTAGGCAAGCTCAGCATGACCATAACAACCGAAAACAGCGAGGCCCAGGCCTACTTCAATCAGGGGCTGCGCCTCACCTGGGGCTTCAACCACGCCGAAGCCCTTCGCTCCTTCGAGGAAGCGCAAAGGCTCGATCCAGAGTGCGCCATGTGCTTCTGGGGCGAGGCCTTCGTGCTTGGTCCCAACATCAATGACGGTATGCACGAGGAGGCTGTGCGACCGGCCTACGACGCCATTGCTCGAGCTAGGGTGCTTAAGCAGCAGGCGACAACCAAGGAGCAAGCACT
>CAZLYT010000728.1:0-8389 GCA_964563515.1 uncultured Candidatus Competibacteraceae bacterium
GTGGCGGTGGATTTCAGCGCCCTGTTGCAGGCGCTGCTGGCAGGTCCCGGGGGGGAAGCAACCGATCCCGTGGTGTGGCAGATCCGCTTGCCTCGGGTGCTGGTGGCAGCGCTGGTAGGCGCCGCGCTCGGTGCCAGCGGCGCCGTGTTTCAGGGGGTGTTTCGCAACCCGCTGGCGGATCCCTATCTGCTCGGGGCTGCCGCCGGGGCTGGTTTTGGTATCGCCCTGGTGCTGACCTTGGGTGCCGGCTTGGCACCAGTCCCAGAAGGTCCGTGGGGGGCAGCGGCTGGACAATTGCGCCCGCTCGCCGCCTTCCTCGGCGGTCTGCTCGCAGTGCTAGCGGCGGTGGTGTTGGCCGGAGGTGTGGCTCGGATTCACGATTTGATTCTGGCGGGGGTGGTGGTGAGCGCCGTGTGCGCCAGCCTGACGACATGGTTGATGCTGCAAGACGAGGATCGGGTCCGAGCAGTGTTCTCGTTCAGCCTGGGGAGCCTGGCGCTGGCGGACTGGGGCGCGGTAGTGCGATTGACGTGTTATCTGGCCCTGGGACTGGTTCCGGTCCTGCTCCTGGCGCGGGCTCTCGATGCCATGCAGCTCGGTGACGCCGTGGGTCGTAGCATGGGGCTGCCGCTGGGCACCTTGCGCGCCGCGCTGCTGGCCGCCGCGACGTTGATGACGGCGACGGCAGTAGCCGAGGTCGGCGTCATCGGCTTCGTGGGACTGATCGTTCCCCATACCACGCGGCTGTTGGTGGGTGGCAGACACGTTCGTCTGCTGCCGGCGTCGGCGTTGGGAGGGGCGGTGCTGCTGGTACTGGCTGATCTGTTGGCGCGCACTGCGGTGCGACCCGCCGAGCTGCCGGTGGGGGTGGTGACGACGCTTTTGGGTGGGCCCTTTTTCCTGTACTTGTTGAGACGCCGTGGCCGAAACCGCTGAGCTGGTCGCCGACGAGGTTGGCCACGACTACGGCGGCGCTGCGGTGCTGTCGGGAATCAATCTGCGGGTCCGCCGCGGAGAGTGGCTGGCCCTGTTGGGACCCAATGGCTCCGGGAAGTCGACTCTGTTGCGCATTTTGGCTGGAATCACCCGGGCCCGACGCGGTCGTGTGCTATTCGAGGGGCAGCCCATGGCTGCGATTTCCGGTCGCATTCGCGGCTGCGGACTGGCCTATCTGCCGCAAAGCTCGGAGGCGCCTGCGGGCATGATCGTGGCAGACATGGTCCGACTGGGGCGTATGCCCCATCTAGGATTGCTGGGCCGAGAAGGGCAGGCGGACCGAGACGCAGTAGCCTGGGCTTTGGCGATGACCGAAAGCGCCGCCTTCGCGAGACGCGAGCTCACCGAGCTTTCCGGAGGTGAGCGGCAACGGGTGGAGCTGGCCCGCGCGCTGGCGGTCAGGCCGAGCTACCTGCTGCTCGATGAGCCCGCCAACCACCTGGACCTGCATCACCAGTCGCGCATGCTGCGGCTATTGCGCCAGCTGGCAGCCGATGGTGTCGGCGTCGTCAGTGTATTGCACGACGCCAATCATGCCTTGGCAGCCAACCGGGTAGCGCTGCTGGCAGCGGGCATGCTGGTTGCAGAAGGGGGCCCCACCGAAGTTCTCAACGCCGAGGTACTGGGGCCGGTCTACGAGGATGACATCCGGGTTCGGAAAACCCTCGACGGCAGCAGCATCATTACCGCCCAGTGGTGAGCCGAGTGCAGCAGTGGCTGGATACCCTAGGCTGGGATCAGCGTGGACTAGACTGGAGCCAGCCCAGCATTGCCTCCAACAGTCGCTGCACCTCGTCGGTGTCCGCCAACCGGTAGTGTGCGGCGGTGGCTTCGTCGGGTGCGCCCACCCGGATGCCGATGCCACTTTCGGCGAGCTCCTGGAAGGCATCCTCATCGGTGACGTCGTCGCCGATGAATATTGGCAGCACGTCGCCGCGATCCAGCCCGAGCTCAGCCAGCAGCCAACTGACGGCCTTGCCCTTGCCCCATGGGCTGGCCGGGCGTATTTCCACCACGCTCTTGCCCATGCGTGCTTCCAGCTCGGGAAAGCGCTCCACCAGCTCGTGGATGCGATGCTGCAGCCGCTCGCCATCGGGCGGGTCGCAACGCCGGTAATGCACGGTGAGGGTGGCCCCCTTGTCCTCGAACACCGCGCATTCCCAGCGGGCGGTCTCCTGTTCCAGAACGTCCGCGGCGGCTCGAATGCTGTGGGCGCCGGCTTCGGCATCGGGATGCAGCCGGACCGGTTGCCCCGCGATGGCAAGCTCGAAGCCGTGGTTGCCGGCGTAGCTGAGCTGGTCCAGCCGAACCCGCGAGCGAACGTCGGTGAGCCCCCGACCACTGATGACGGCCACGGGAAAAAGATCTGCAAGCCGCGCCAGCACCTGTCGCGTTGCCTCGGGCAGCTCGGCGTCGGAGGGATGTGGCACGATGGGGCTCAGGGTGCCATCGAAGTCCAGGAACAGCGCCGGTCTGTGCTCGGCCATGCGGGCGCGAATAGCGTCGGCTTGTTGCAGGGCAGAGGGCTTGTGGATCGCGGTATTCATGGATGAGCCTGGATCGAGCGTGGTTTAGGTTCGTCCGGCGAGCGGACGGTCACATCACTTCGGCCCAGTCGTTCAGCGGAATGAAGTCCGCCTGCAGCGGGAAGTGATTCAAATCCTTGTCGATGGCGGCACCCAGAAAAGCGTCGACCCAACGAAAGATATCGAACTCCCGCACGGCTCGACGCAATTTTTGCAGGCGGGCGCGGCGCTCCTCCATGTCCATGTGCACCGCCGCCATTACGGCTTCTGCCACGCCCTCAACATCGTGCGGATTTACCAGCATGGCGCCCTTCTGCAGCTGGGCGGCGGCGCCAGCGAATTCGCTGAGGATCAACACCCCGTCGCCCTCCACCTGGCTGGCGACGAACTCCTTGGCAACCAGATTCATACCGTCTTTGAGCGACGTCACCAGCATCACATTGGCTGCCCGGTAATAGGCCACCAGCTCGTCGATCTGCAGATTGCGGCACACGTAGTGAATCGGCACCCAACCGGATAGGGTGAACTCGGCATTGATCTCGCTCACCAGATAATCGATTCCGTGGCGCAACTTCTCGTATTCCGGAATCGTGCCCCGACTGGGTACTACATGTTGAATGAGCGTGATCTTCTCGTGCATTTCCGGATGTTGTCGGAGCAGGGTGCGGAAAGCGCGCAAGCGATGGGGAATCCCTTTGCTGTAGTCCAGGCGGTCGACCCCCAACACCATGGATCGGCCCTGGAGGTCGCTGCGGATACGGTCGCAGTACTCGGTGACGGCGTCGCTGCGGGCGCGTTGGGCCAATGCCCGGTAGTCGATACTAATCGGGAACACCCCCGCGCGCAGCCGACGCCAGTCGTTGCCGAGCGGAATGCGCACCGACACCACATGACCCTTGCCCACGACCTGGGTGCCGGGAAACAGCATCTTCATGCAGGCGAGGAAGTTGCGGCGATCGCGGTGGGTTTGAAACCCGATCAAGTCATAGGCCGCCAGGTCGCGGAGGACCTGCCGACGCCAAGGCAGTTGCACGAAGATCTCGTCAGCGGGGAAGGGAATGTGAAGGAAAAAGCCGATGTCGCCTTGATAACCGCTGGCCTTGAGCATCGCGCCCGTGCTCATCAGATGATAGTCGTGCACCCACAGGTAATCGCCTTTCTCGCAGGTGTTGGCAAGGGTATCGGCGAACTGCTGGTTGGCGCTCTGGTAGCAGCTCCAGAATTCCGGATCGTAGTTGCTGCGGGTCGGCATGTCGTGAAACAGCGGCCAGATGATCTCGTTCGCAAAACCCAGGTAGAAGCCATCCACCTCTCGTGCGCTCAACGCTACCGGGCGGAAGGTAAACCCGCCTTCCTCTGAAACGCCGCGCAGCGCACTAGTCAGGTCGGCGGACTCCTCGCTGGGAATTCCGGGCCAGCCCACCCACGTCCCCCCGCGGTGTCTTAGCACCGGCGTCATGGCGCTCACCAGACCCCCGGCGCCCGGGGACGCTTCCCATCTCCCCTCCGAGTTCTGGCGCAGTACGACCGGAAGTCGATTCGATGCAACTACCAGCCGACCCTTGGCGGACGAGTTGCGGCGCCGACCGGCAGTGGCAGTGGATGCTTGCGACATGTCTGCATCATACCCCGTTGTAAGCGAACAACGAGGCCAAGGATGGCACACCTGGTGCGCGTTGCCCAAACTCACGATTTGAGTCCAGCGGCGGCTGTGGCGATACTCACGCTTCCGGTTCAGGATTGTGAGCTTGGTGTGTCCTCACTGGATCTTGGAGTAATCGGCAACTGCAGCTACGGGGCCTTGATCGACCGCAACGCGCGGCTGGTGTGGTGCTGCCTGCCCCGTTTCGACGGTGACCCGGTGTTTTGTGCCCTGGTCGACGGGGGCGGCGTGACCGAAGGGGGCTATTTCGACATCCAGGTCGAGAACTTCAGCCACGCCCATCAGGAGTATCTGGGCAATACCGCGATTTTACGCACCACACTCTACGATCGGGAAGGTAGCGGCGTGGTGATCACCGATTTCGCCCCACGCTTCGTGACTCGCGGTCGGATCTTTCGGCCCTTGTCACTGGTGCGACGATTGCGCCCCATCGGTGAGCCGCGGATTCGTATTCGACTGCGGCCGCGCTTCAATTGGGGCGAGGTACATCCCGGGCTCACCCGGGGTAGTAACCACGTGCGCTATGTGGGTCCAGACTACACGTTGCGGCTGACCACCAATGCGCCCGTAACCTACCTGCTGGCAGAAACCCTGTTCGTGCTCGAGGACCCGGTGGATTTGATCCTGGGCCCCGATGAACCGCTCTCGGAGGGAATCGGCGAGGTGGCGCGCAGTTTTGAAGAGCAGACCACCGCCTACTGGCAGACCTGGGTCCGGCGTCTCGCGCTCCCGCTGGAGTGGCAGGATGCGGTGATTCGGGCCGCCGTGACCCTCAAGCTCTGCTCCTACGAGGAGACCGGGGCCATAGTCGCGGCCATGACCACTAGCATCCCGGAGGCGGCCCACAGCGGTCGTAACTGGGACTATCGTTATTGTTGGCTGCGTGATGCTTTCTTCGTGGTGCGTGCACTCAACAGTCTGGCGGAAGTGGGCACCATGGAGGATTACCTGCGCTACCTGGGCAACATCGCCGCCGAGGTACGGGGTGGGCACGTGCAGCCGGTGTACGGAATCGGTCTCGAGTCACGACTGGTTGAGCGCGAGATGCCAGGTCTGGCGGGCTATCGGGGAATGGGGCCGGTGAGAGCGGGCAATCAGGCTCATGAGCATTTCCAGCACGACGTCTACGGCAACGTGGTGCTGGCTAGTGCCCAAGCATTCTTCGATCAGCGCCTGTACCGAAAGCCCCGGCGGGCCCACTTCGATATGCTGCAGGAGATTGGGGATCAGGCTTGGCGACTTCACGACCAGCCCGATGCCGGCCTGTGGGAGCTGCGCACCCGCGCCAGTGTCCACACCTCCTCCAGCCTCATGTGTTGGGCAGCCTGCGACCGGCTGTCCAAGATCTCGACGGTTCTTCAGGAGCACGGGCTCGCCGATCACTGGCGCGGGCGCGCCGAATCCATCAAGGAGAAGATCCTAGAGCGGGCCTGGAATGAGGAGTTGAACTGCTTCGTCGACAGCTTCGGAGGCTCCAGTCTCGACGCCAGCTTGCTGTTGATGGTAGAGGTTGGGTTTCTGCCACCGAAAGACCCCCGTTTCATCTCGACACTGGAGGCTGTGAGCAAGGTCTTGCGCCGGGGCCATCACTTGTTTCGCTATGCCGCGCCGGATGACTTTGGAGAGCCGGAAACGGCATTCAATATTTGCAATTTCTGGTACATCGACGCCCTGGCTCGGACTGGCCGGCGTGAGGAGGCCCGCGAGCTGTTCGAGCATATGCTGGCGCTGCGAAATCATCTGGGCTTGCTGTCGGAGGACTTGGACATCAACACCGGCGAGCCGTGGGGGAACTACCCCCAGACCTACTCCCTGGTAGGCATAATCAACGGTGCCATGCGCCTGAGTCGGCGCTGGGAGGAAGACATATGACGGACTCTGCTGCCACGCGCGCCAGCGGCTGATGCGCTCCGATAGTCTGAAAATGCCGGCGCTCGAACATGCCGAGACAGCTCCCGGGGCACCGACCTCGGCAGGCGCCCCTAGCGACGATTTCCGCCGGCTGGTGGACAGCGGACTTGACCCGGTGCTGGTGCATCGCAATTGGCAGCTCTTGTACGCCAACCAGGCCTTTGCCGAGCTTCTGGGCTACTCGGATCGAGCCGAGCTGCTGGCTCGCGGCAGCCTGCAAGCCCATATCGCCCCACACGAATGGCCGCGCCTGAGCGAGTTGGCGGCAGCATTGCTGGCTGGGGAGACGGGGCCGGCCAACTACATCCACGAGGCGGTGGCCCGGGATGGTCAGGCGCTATTGGTCAAACACGAAGCGCGGCAGCTCCATTGGGGCGGCGAAGCCGCAGTGCTGGTGCGGGCGAGCTTGTTCCGGCAACGGGCCGTGCGCGACCCGGACCGACACGAGGAGCTGGCGCATGCGGCGCGCCTCAGCACGGTCGGAGCCTTGGCCTCCACCCTCGCACACGAACTGAATCAGCCCCTGTGCGCCCTCAGCGCTTACGCAACTGCGGCCGTCGAGCTGGTGGATCGGGAGGCGGCAGGCAGCCGCGAGCTACCCCGGATCATACGGGAAATCGACCATCAGGCTGGCCGTGCCGCTGCCATCGTGCGCAACCTCCGGGAGCTGGTGCGAAAGGGCGAGGTGCGCTGGACCGCCATCGATTTGCACCGGGTATTGGCCGACGCCGCGGAGCTGGCTCGAGCGCAGGCGGCGAGCCGAGGGGTGCAGTTGAACCTGCAGACGGCGGCCGGGCTGCCGTCGATCCAAGGCAATTCGGTGCAGCTCGAGCAAGTCGTGTTGAACCTGCTACTCAATGCCATCGAAGCCTTGGAACGCACCGGTCAGGTATCGCGGGTGGTGCGCATGGGGGCGAAGGTGGAGGCGGCCACTCGCGTCCGGGTGTGGGTGAGCGATAACGGACCGGGCGTGCCCCTGGAGCTCGGCGAGAGCGTTTTCGAGCCGTTTCTGAGCCACAAGGAAGGTGGGTTGGGGCTCGGCCTGTGGATCAGCCGCAGCATCGTCGAAGCCCACGGCGGCTGGCTCGAGCTCGAATCCGGAGACGGTCCCGGCGCCACTTTCAGCTTTACCCTTCCAAGCCATCAGCAGTGAGCTCCGCTCCACTCAGGTGGCAGAGTGCAACAGTTTTCGTCGTGGACGACGATCCCGCCGTCCGGGACGCCCTGTCGCTGCTGCTGCGCAATGCCGGGTGGCAAGTCTGCTGTTGCGGTTCGGCCCCGGAGTTCCTGGAGAAATATGACCCGGAGGCAGCAGGCTGCGTGGTGCTCGACGTCAAGATGCCGGGCCTCGGTGGCTTGGCGCTGCAAGGGGAGCTGGCCCAGCGCGGGCTGGATATCCCCATCATCTTCATTACCGGCCACGGTGACGTGCCCATGTCGGTGCGTGCCATGCGCGCCGGGGCGCTAGACTTCCTGGAGAAGCCCTTTGATAGCGGGGTGCTGCGGCAGCGGGTGCAGGAAGCCCTCGCTCTCGACCAACGGCGTCGCATGCACCGTCAGCGCGGCGCCGAGGCGCAGCAGCGTTACCGGGAGCTGACCCCGCGAGAGCGCGAGGTCATGACCCTGGTGGTCCAAGGCGAGTCCAACAAGGCGATTGCCGCCAGCATGCAGGTCAGTCACCGGACCGTGGAGATTCACCGTGCCCGGGTCATGGACAAGATGGGCGCGCGGTCGCTGCCGGAGCTGGTGGCAATGGCGGTGAGCTGCGGCGTCCATGCATTGGATTGAGCCCTAGGTCAGAGCTTCCCTGGCGCCATGAATCGGTGGCGGCGGATTCACAGATCGAGCCGAACAAGGTATACAGAGAGGCTGGGGTCGGTGAGGTGGGACGGTTGGTTGGGGAACTCGCGCCCTGATTGGCTCGGAGGGATGCCATGACGCCTGTCGAACACCGTCTAGAGCCGCGAGTAAACATGATGCTCAGCGTCCGGGTGGTTGTCTCCGAGGACTACGTGGTTCCCGTTCGGATACGCAATGTATCCAGCCACGGATTGTTCGTGGAGTCAGACGCCCCTTTTCCTCGCAATGCGCTGGTACGGATCGAGCTACCGGTGGCGGCTGCGCCAGAGGGGCCGCCGCTTCGGTTTTCTGCCTACGTGGTGCATACCACTGACCGGGGTGCCGGGTTGATGTTGATGGGGGAGAACGAGCAGTGTGTGAAGGTGCTGCGGCAGTTGGTGAGGGAGGCCGCCGGTGCTGGGCTCAAATGGCGTCGCAACGAGGCACGTCTAGG
>CAZLYT010000729.1:0-2447 GCA_964563515.1 uncultured Candidatus Competibacteraceae bacterium
TGGCAATCCCTGCACGGAAGACCTGTGTCGCGGGGGCTCATGCTTCCATGATGCGAGCACCTGCGACGACGATGACCTCTGTACAATGGACTCTTGTGACGCCGCTACGGGCGAATGCGCACACGACGCGGTTACCTGCGATGATGGCGACCTTTGCAATGGGACGGAGTCTTGCAACCCAGCCACCGGATGCGTCACTAATGCCGTGGACGTTGCCTGCGAAGCTTGCCAAGAGTGCAACCCGGCCACGGGGCAGTGCGAGGACATCGATTTCGCCGGGCAGTATAGTACTGTCGAGATCCGGTACCAGACGTTCATTGCCTGTGAAGTGATTGGAACGGGCTGGAATCCGGTTGTGTTGGATTACTATGAAGGTGATAATGGTGGGTTCGGCTACGGTCTCTGGCCCAGGCGAAGCATGCAGCGGGTGACGGCCACGGTCGATCCGGCTAGCCCGACTGGCCAGATTGGGATTGAGCTTGGGCTGTTCGGGATCACGCGGGGCTATGGCAACGACCCGACTGGCAGCGACATCATCGCGACGTCGCCTTGGTGCTTCGACGGCTTCTGCCAGTACGGGCTGGCATCCGGCGCCACGCCTGAATGCTTCGACCAGGCGACGAACGGCGTGGGTGGGAACGTGCTGTCGTACGGATTCACGAGATTGAGCAATTCCATGATCGAGATCACGATGGATCTAGTCGGCAAGAACCCCTGTGAGTTCTTCGCGCCGGCCATCGACGCTGATATCCTGTTTCAGCTCAGACAAGAATGCAATCCGGAGACCGGCGAGTTGTGGGCTATGGAGTTTCGGCTGTTGGGGAATCATGATGGTTTCCCATGGCATGAGCTGTACCTCAACGGCGTACTCGTCTATATGCACGATCCATGTTGCACTGGGGATGGGCCCTTTTCGCTGGGTGGTGCTGCTGAATGGCAATACGAAGAGGTGGACAACTGTCACCCTCTTCCCAGTAGTGGATATTCGCTCGACGCGTGGCAACCAGTGCCCGGCTCTTGAACCCAATTCGGGAGTGATTAAAATGCGCGTTTCAAAGACAATGGGTTGGCTGGTGATCTGCTTCGCCATCGAGTCTCCAGTATTGGCCTGGGCCGCAGAGCCCTCCACGACCGGTGCTTTGCCTGATGCGTCCGGAGAGATTCGGGCGATCTTCTCAGACTTGGAGGAGCGGGCGGTCACCGCAGAGGAGGCCCTGAAGGGGCTCAAGGCGTTACCCTCCGAGGAAGCGATCCCCGCCTTGGTCGAGGAGCTGGGGACGAATCCGCTGCTGAATTCCTCCAGGGCCAAGGGCAGACGCATATTGGCCTATCAAGCGCTTGAGGCTCACGGAGCGGTGCAGACGGACGCGGGATACGGGCAGTTTGCTGCGTGTCTCGATGAGCCTGGTTCGCCCCGCGGGCTGTGCGTTGCGGCGTTGCTTGATGCCCCAGAGCGAAGGCAGCCAGAGGTCATTCAGCGCGTCAGCCAATTCTTGGGCGACCCGAGAATCGAGGATTCCGCGAAGAGGACGGCACTTCGAGCAATCAGTGCAAAGGGGCCGTCCGCTGCCGCCTATTTGGAGCCGTTCCTGGTCGTTTTCGCCAGTCAAACGGCTGGCGAACATGTGCGTTGCGCAGCGGCTTCTGCGATACTCAATGTCGGCGGCCTGAAGCGTATTTTGCCTCAGCTGCAGGGGCTGGATGCCCGGAACGAGAAGGTCACCTTGTGGGCCTTGGCTAAGTTCATCGGCCAAGAATTTGATCGCTACCAGGGCGACCTGCCCACCGAATTTCGTGAGGCGCTCGTCCAGGTCAGGCAGTTCGTCCTCAAGGGGCTGAAGAGTGAGGATCTGCAGGTTCGCTCCGCAGCGTTCGAAGCCCTTCCGCTTTCCTTTGGTGAAGAACTGGTCATCGAGGAGTCGCCTGGTGACTATCGGATCAACCCGGAATTCGAAGCCGCTATTAAAGAACTGGCGACCGGCGAAGCCGATCCGGGATTGCGCGAGCGCGCTCAGGGAGCCGTAGGGCAGTTCGATGACCTGGTCCGTGCCGTCCTTCGCCGCCGTGAACGGCGCGCATCTCAGGACTCAGGCGCCACGCCCACCAAATCTGATCAGGACGACCCAGCTCCCGTTGTCGCGCCCCAAGAACAGCCCGAACCGGGTCCCTGAAGGTCTCCGGGAGAAGCAGTGAACAATGATAGTTCGGGGGACACAAACCACAATTACCGTGCGAGCGCTTTCGGTCCGGGGTTTCATCGGCGCCAACGCGCTCTGGACTCAACCAGGCGCACGAAGTGTGCACCGCCACAAGGCCGACCGCTGCAGGTCTTGGCCCTGATCGAGCGGTTGATCTCCCGAGTGTAGCAGCGATGAGCATCGCCGATGCCGGGTGCCAGGGAAGATTCGGATTGCGGCACGCCGACGAGGTGCACGGGGTTCGGCAGG
>CAZLYT010000730.1:0-3413 GCA_964563515.1 uncultured Candidatus Competibacteraceae bacterium
GATGGCTACCGGAGCCGCTATGAGGCCCCGAGGCCGACGATCGGTCGGCAGCGCTGGCCAGCGGCAGCAGGCGAGGTTTCTCCGCATGGCCTCGCTCTTCAAGGCGGCGGGCTATCTAGGGCAGCCTGACCTCAATTTGACTGATTGGCGCCCGGAGATTCCCTTTAGAGCCCCGCCGCCATGGCAGTGCGCTGTCATTCCGCGACATGCCGACTACCCGTCCAGGTGGATTGCTTCCGGGTTGCCGACATCCAGCCAGAGGCAAGTAAACACTACGCCGTGCAGCGTGGAACCATCGTCGAATAATCCGTGGTCTTATTTGAACTCCGCGCTGTCAAGGGTTGCGCGGAAGAACTCGCCCTCTTTCGCAAAGCGATCCGTGCCGTAGTACCAACCTGCCCGGATGCGCGTGGGCAGCGAATAGCCTCCAAAAGTGCGCTCTTCCTCCACGACGACGCCGAAATCGACGTAGCGATGCTGCTCACCATCGGGATTGCCCCAGCGTGGGAAGGAGAACGCGCGGACATGGCCGTTGCCATCGAGTTCGATCGTCAACTCGACGTTCTCTCCGAATGCACCGAGTCGGAGCCGAATGTGGTGTTGATCCAAGGCGGTCCACTCGAAGCGATTCCCGCTGACTGGGGCTGCACATAGGACCGAAGGCAACCAGGCGGCCGTTTCGCCTAGCAGGCGGCCGATGCCGGACCGTGAGGTGCCCGCTCCTTCTGCATGCGCGACCGGAACGATGTCGAATAGCTTCCAAAGCAGCAGCCCCGAGCCGTCGAGGAGCTGATCGGCACCGCTCACCGGAATGCCGAACATGCTGACTGTTCCTGCCCAAATCATTCCCCGCCGAGGGACGATGACCTGCTCTGCTTGGAAGGGCTGCCAACTACTACCAAGTTTGATTTCGCCGTGCATGCGCAGGCGTACCGAGGCGGCCAAGAGGGTTCCGGGGGCAATTGCTTGTGCGAGGTAAGGCTTCCCAGCCTCAGGCACGGTGCCCGGATCGAATGCGGCACCACTTCCAGCGGGTGCGGAGCGCCACAGATCCTCAAGCCCAGAGTGCCCGACGGCGGGAGGCCCGTTGGGGAAACGCACGGCCGCGCAAGCGAGCACGAAAACGATAGCGTTCGCGGCTAGACCAAGGCGCGCTTCGGGAAGTGCGAACAGGCAGCACAGCGTCGAGACCCCCACTACGGCCGTCAGCGCTCCAAGCCACCAGGACGAGCGTGACCAAATGCCAACGGCGAGCACTCCGAAGGCAACAGACAGCGCTAGCCAGACCAGGCCCCATGCGCGAATTCCCGCATCACCAAGGTCGAGGCGGCCGTGGAGAATTGAGGTTCGATAGGGTAGCTCCGGCGTCATCAGCAGTCGCCACGAGACGGCAAAACCGGGCAGGTGGCCGATGCCGTGGAGCAGCGTAAGAACTGCCAGAGCGTGCCTCATCGACTCGAGCCCTCGACCCACAACTCATCCAGCGTGCTTAGCTGTGTGGACCTAAACCGTCCTACCATACCCATTCGCAGTATGATTTGTGGAAGACCGGACTGATTCAACAGCGCTGCCAGCCGCGCGGGCATTGAGGAGGTCGGCGCACCCACAGGGAACGTCGGTTCCCGAGCAGGCGACGAACAAGGGAATATTGCACGCATGGGCATTCCTCCTTTTCGGTACAACATAATTGTCGCCGAATCGCCCAAGAGGCGGGCTAAACAGACGTCGATCCGAGTGCGGTCGGCAGGAGTATGTCGAGTCCGAGCAGCGCACCGGCGGCCACAAGAGCTACGTCAGCCCGAATACCCAGGACAATCGCGGCCGAACTCCCAATGATTGCCCAGACTACTGGCACCACTTTAATAAAGCGAGGAACGCTCGTCGCTGTCAGCAGAAACCCGGCAGTCACCAGCGTTGTGGGGCACGGCACAGCAAAAAGCGGCAATCGTGGATAGTGGAGGCCAAGGGCGAGGCTGAGGAACGGATACGCAAGCCCGTAGCACACAAGCGCACCTCTCAGCATGCGTCTTGGACGCAACTCAACAGCGAACTGCGCACGAGATCTTACCGCAAGCCAAGCAAACAAGATTGCCTGCAAGACGAAGAGGGCCGCGAACACGGAGGCTGCCGGATTGATGTTGCGGAAGAAGAACCAGTGGTAGGCTATTCCAGACCATGCCCAATGTACAGATAACAGTGCGAATAGCTTCCGGCCGTCAATGCGATCGCGGTGCACCCATTCCCAAGCCAGTGCCACGGTAGCGAGCCAAAGCAGCACTACAGCCGGCCACAAGACGGTGTTGTACCTGCCAAACACATCGAGAAATGCGTCATGTGAAAAGGGAAGTTTCATTGCCCGGTACCGTCTTCCAGCTTGCCGGATTCCATCTTGCGCCGGTCCATCATATTACTGATGGCGTCAACTGATTACTGATGGCGTCAACTGAAATCCAACCAGAGGTTCGCTACCACATACCGCGATTCGTCATCGACTCGACGCCGTAGAGCTAGCCGCCGTGGTTGAAGCGCGGCGAAAAACGAGGGCGACGGACCACATTGAGCCGGGGAAGGTTACTGTCCACAGTGCCGCGATCCAGATCAGCCCATGCCAGTACATCTGCAGCGCAATGAACGGCAGTAACAATCCGTTTGAGATCAGAAACCAGCGTGTAACTCTTTCGATACCCTTCCCGGTGAACACCATCGCGGCGAATAGCGTGGCCAGGCTCATAAAACTGTAGCCGAGGATGTCAACGGCGTAGAGGAAGGAATCGAACGGAACGAAGATAAACTGCTCCATGCCAACGGTACGACCGGCCGCCAAGCGGGGTCCCACCCAGGTGAGCTGTACGTAATAGTTGATGCTGATCAGGGCGGTGTAAATAGTGGCGAACACGACCGCGGCGTGGCCCCAGATCTTCCGGTCCGACGACGCCAGCGCGTGAATGCTCACGACCACCAGAAGGAACGAAGGGCCCAAAAAGAGGGAGGGCGTAAGCAGGACTGCGATTCCAAGAGGCGTGCTCACGCTCTCGGGCCCGCCCGCAGAGCCCAACCATCCCAGCCACTCCGCGAACTGTCCGATGATGTAGGCAACGCTGAACACCGTGGCGAACACCGCAGACCAAAATCCGACCGCCTTCGTCGATGGTGAGATCTGCATAGGGTTAATCAATCCCATGTTTGATTCTAGATCCGCTAGAGCCACATCCGCCCCCGTGGTCGCTCAGGGTTTACCGACGCCTTGCTCGTTATCTCCAGATGGCTCCTGGATCACGCTAGATCTCTATCGGAAGCGGCCCGGCCGAAGATGCTTGGGTGAAACGGCAGAGGTCAGGGCCGGGCCGGTTCGGATCGAGTCGTAAGAAGGAAGCGGCTGGCGCGGCGCGGTGGGTACTTCTACCTATGGGGTT
>CAZLYT010000731.1:0-8262 GCA_964563515.1 uncultured Candidatus Competibacteraceae bacterium
TCGACCCGACGATCATGGCGCGGGCTCTGGCGCAGGCAGTAATCCAGTCGCTGCTGAATCTGGGTCCCTTCCTCGGGCTCACCATGGTGTTGGCACTGCTCGCGCCCTTGGTGTTGGGGGGGTGGACCTTCAGCGCCGACCCGCTGGGTCCCAAATGGGACCGCCTGGATCCGATCCAGGGGCTGGGCCGGTTGCTCTCGGTCCGAGCACTGGTGGAGCTGGCCAAGGCCCTGGGCAAGTTCGGGCTGGTTGCGGCGATGGCGGTCGCGGTGCTGTGGTACTCGGCGGAGGGCTTCCTCGCGTTGGGGCGGGGCTCGGTGCACGCTGGTCTCGAGGGCACCGCGCGGTTGCTCGGTGTGGCGGTGGCGCTGCTGTGTGTTCCCATCCTGCTGATCACGGCCGTGGACGTGCCCTGGCAGCTCTGGCAGCACCTGCGCCAGCTGCGCATGAGCCGCCAAGAGCTGCGCGAGGAGCATAAGGAGAGCGAAGGCCGCCCCGAAGTGAAGGCCCGCATCCGCCGCCTGCAGCAGCAGCTGGCCCAGCGCCGCATGATGGATGCGGTGCCCAAGGCCGATGTGGTCATCACCAACCCGACGCACTACGCGGTGGCGTTGCGCTATCAATCGGAGCGCGATCGGGCGCCGGTGCTGGTGGCCAAAGGCACCGACCTGATTGCCCTGCAGATCCGCAGCGTGGCGGCGGCACACGGTGTACCGACCGTCAAGTCGCCGCCGCTGGCCCGTGCCATCCATCGCACCACGCGGTTGGATGGCAGCGTGCCGACCGCGCTCTACATGGCGGTGGCACAAGTTCTGGCCCACGTCTACCAGCTGCGATCACAAGGCACGCTGCCGCGGCGGCCGCTGACGATGCGTGATGTTCCTGTGCCGTCGGATCTAGCAGGTGAGGGCCAATGAGCCAGTCCGCGCAGCTGCTTGCCGTCCGCGACCTGACGCGCAGCGGGTTGGGCGCTCCGTTGCTGATGATCGTGGTGCTGGCGATGGTGGTGGTGCCGATGCCCGCGGTGGCGCTGGATCTGTTCTTCACCTTCAACATCGCCCTGTCCCTGGTGGTGCTGCTGGTCAGCGTCTATACCCCCAAGCCCCTCGACTTTGCGGTATTTCCCACCGTCCTCCTGGTCACCACTCTGCTGCGGCTGGCGCTCAACGTGGCGTCGACCCGGGTGGTGCTGCTTCACGGCCATGCTGGCGGCGACGCGGCGGGACGCGTCATCCAAGCCTTCGGTGAGTTCGTGGTCGGCGGCAACTACGCCGTGGGACTGGTGGTCTTTGCCATCTTGGTAATCATCAATTTCGTGGTGGTCACCAAAGGCGCTGGCCGCGTCTCCGAGGTGAGCGCCCGTTTCACCCTGGACGCCCTGCCCGGCAAGCAGATGGCCATCGACGCCGATCTCAATGCCGGCTTGATTACCCAGGGTGAGGCTCGAGAGCGACGTGCCGAGGTCGCCCAGGAGGCCGATTTCTACGGGTCCATGGACGGTGCCAGCAAGTTCGTGCGGGGCGACGCGGTGGCGGGAATTCTGATCCTCGTCATCAACATCATCGGCGGCCTGGCCATCGGCGTGCTGCAGCATGGGCTGGCTGCCGGGACGGCGCTGGAGCGCTACAGCTTGCTGACGGTGGGTGACGGCCTGGTGGCCCAGATTCCGTCGCTGCTGCTCTCCACCGCCGCCGCCATGATGGTGACCCGGGCCTCGCGTAGCGCCGACATGGGCGAGCAGGTGCTGAGCCAGCTGTTCGGAAGCCCGCGGGCACTCGGCGTTACCGCCGGCATAATCGGGCTGCTGGGTCTGGTGCCGGGCATGCCGAACCTGGTGTTCCTGCTGCTCGCCGCCGGTGCGGGCTATGGGGCCTATTACCTCTCCCGCAAGATGGCTCGCCGGGCCGCTGCCGAAGCGGTTGCCAAGCAGGCGCCTGCCCCTGCCTCCGGAGACAGCGCCGAGATCAGCTGGGACGACCTGCCGGAGGTGGATCCCATCGGACTCGAGGTGGGCTACCGCCTCATCCCCCTGGTGGACCGAGGCCAGGGCGGCGCGCTGCTCGGGCGCATCAAGGGGGTTCGCAAGAAGCTTTCCCGAGAGCTGGGTTTCCTGGTGCCACCGGTACACATCAAGGACAACCTGGACCTTACGCCCACGGTGTATCGCATCACCCTGCGTGGGGTGACCGTCGCTGAGGGGGAGGTGTTTCCAGACCGGGAGATGGCCATCGACCCTGGCCACGTCAGCCAGCGGCCACCCGGAACGCCCACCAAGGATCCCGCCTTCGGTTTGGACGCGGTCTGGATTGAGCCGGCCCATCGCGAGCTGGCGCAGACCCGGGGCTACACCGTGGTAGATGCAGGCACCGTGGCAGCAACACACCTGAACCAGGTGTTGCTCGCCCACGCCCACGAGCTGCTGGGCTACGAGGAAGTCCAGCAGCTTCTGGATCGCCTTGCCCGCAGCGCGCCCAAGCTGGTGGAAGACCTGGTCCCCAAGCTGCTGCCGACGCGAGCGGTGGCGCGGGTGCTTCAGAACCTGCTGCGGGAGCAGGTCGCCATCCGCGACCTGCGGACCATCGCCGAATCCCTGGCGGAGCACGCAGGCGAAAGTCAAGATCCCGGCGTTTTGACGGCTCGAGTGCGGGTCGCCCTCGGCCGACACATAGTAAGTAAAATCAGCACCTTGAAGGAGGAGCTGGCAGCCGTCGTGCTGGACCCATCACTGGAACGCCTGTTGCACCAGGCGGTACAGGCAGGTGGCCAGGGGGAGGCGCCGGTGGAACCGGGTCTCGCCGACCGCCTCCACGCCAGCCTCGCCGAGGCGGCGCGACAGCAGGACCTCGCCGGCAAACAGGCGGTGCTCCTGGTGGCGGATGCGCTTCGCCCGCTACTCGCGCGCTTCGTCCGCGGCGGAGTCCCGGGTCTCCACGTCCTGGCCTTCTCGGAGATCCCAGAGGACCGCGAGGTTCGGGTGGTCGCCACAGTTGGGGCCTGACCGATTGGGCCCGACCCACGAGCCCCGGCGCTTCTTCTTGAGGTGAGAATAATATGAGGATTCGCAGGCTGTTTGCCGCCAATGCCCGCTTGGCCACGCGTCTGGTGCGTGAGGAGCTGGGTCCGGAGGCGGTGATCCTTTCCAACCGCCGGGTGGAGGGTGGCGTAGAGATCGTTGCCGCCACCGACTACGACGAGTCGCTGCTCGGCAACCGTCCCGATCCCACCGAGCTGGGAGAAGTCACCTCGGCATCGCGGCCGGCGGACCGGCTGTCGGACGTCGTCCGCAGCGATCGGGCGCAGCAGGAGGCTCAAAGCGCCCGCGTGGTCTGGTCCCAGGATCCGCTGCTGTCGGGTATGCGCCAGGAGCTTTCGGCGTTGCGCGAGCTGCTCGAGGGCCAGGTGGCTGGATTGGCATGGGCAGACTATGCCCGGCGACGGCCACCCCAGGCGCGGCTGCTGACCCGTCTGCACGAATTCGGGTTACCCCCCGAGCTGTGCCAGGAGCTGCTGTCCGGGCTGGCGCCGAATTTGGACAATACGACCGTCGAGTCCCGGGTGCTCGAGCGCCTGGCCAGGACGGTACCGGCCATCGACGGCGGCGTCCTGAGCGATGGTGGCGTGTATGCGCTGGTCGGCCCCACCGGAGTCGGCAAGACCACCACCGTCGCCAAGCTCGCAGCCCAATACACCTTGCGCCACGGACCCGGCCAAGTGGCCATTCTCACCACCGACTGCCTACGAGTGGGCGCGTTCGAGCAGCTGCGATCGTTTGGACGAATACTCGACGTGCCGGTGCAGCTGGTGCAGAGCGCCGATGAGCTGCACAGCGCGCTGCAAACCTTGTCCGACTATCCCCTGGTGCTGATCGACACCGCCGGCATGAGCCAGCGTGATGTGCGCCTGGCTGAGCAGATCTCGGTGCTAGCGGGGGCCGCACCGGAGCTCAAGGTGTTCCTGGTACTCGCGGCCAATGCCCAGCGCAGCGCGCTGCTGGAAACGGTAGTTGCGTTCCGCGGCGTCGACATTGCCGGTTTTGTGGTGACCAAGCTCGACGAGACTCGTCGCTACGGCCACATTCTCGGCGTGCTGGCAGGCGCCCCGGCGCCGCTGACCTACGTCAGCGATGGCCAGCGGGTGCCCGACGACCTGCGCCCGGCCGTGCCCACCGAGCTGGTGAACACCGGCTGGGCCCTGTTCGACGACGACGCTTCGCCCGTGGCCGATGTCACCAACGCGCTCACTTTCGGCCGCAAGGTAGCGAACGGTCATGTCTGAGCAGCATCAACCCAACTCCCGAGGACGCCCTGGGAGCGAGACGCCGGTCCGGGTGCTGTGCGTCACCAGTGGCAAGGGTGGCGTCGGCAAGAGCAACACCTCGGTCAACCTGGCGGTGGCGCTGGCAAGGCGAGGCCGCCGGGTGATGCTGCTCGATGCCGACCTGGGGTTGGCCAATGTGGACGTACTGTTGGGGCTGGATCCCCGTCGCAACCTGTCCCACGTACTACAGGGCCAATGTCGCCTCGACGAGGTGATCGTCATCGGCCCCGCTGGCCTGATGGTGGTTCCCGCGAGCTCTGGCGTGCGGCAGATGGCAGACCTGGGCCGCGAAGCACAGGTCGGTCTCATCGCTGCGTTCAACGCCCTGCCGCAGCCTCTGGACACGCTGCTCATCGATAGCGCCTCCGGCATCTCGGAGAGCGTGCTCACGTTTGCCCGCGCCTCCCAGGAGGTCATTGTGGTGGTGTGTGACGAGCCGGCTTCGATCACCGATGCCTACGCCTTGATCAAGGTGCTGAGCCGCGACTACCAGGTAGAGCGTTTCCACTTGGTCGCCAGCCGGGTGCGTGACGCCAGCCATGGCAAACGGCTGCACGAGAAGCTGGCTCGGGTTGCCGAACGCTTCCTTGACGTGGCCGTGAGTTTCCTGGGGGAAGTCCCCGACGACGACTGCGTACGCAACGCGGTGCTGGCCCAACAGCCGGTGGTAGAGGCCTACCCGGGCAGTCGCGCGGCGGTCGCTTATCGGCGCTTGGCCGAGCGGGTCGAGCGGCTGCCGTTACCGTCGGCTCCCAGTGGCTACCTGGAACTCTTCGTGGAACGGCTGATCGCGGCCGGCGAGCGGGCCCGGGCAGTCGGCGCATGAACGCCCTGGAGGCGTACCGGGTGGCCCGCGACGACCCCCTGGAAAACCTAGTGAACGAGCACGCGCCGCTGGTGCGCAGAATAGCCCACCACCTGGCCAGTCGGCTCCCGGAATGTGTACAGATCGAGGACCTGTTGCAGGCCGGTATGGTCGGGCTGCTGGATGCCGCCCGGCGCTATGACGCCAGTCACGGAGCCGCGTTTTCTACCTACGCCGAGGTGAGAGTGCGCGGCGCCATGCTGGATGAGCTGCGGCGCGGGGACTGGGTTCCTCGGTCAGTGCACCGCCGCGCGCGGGAGGTGGCTGAGGCTATTCGTGCCATCGAGGTGTCACTGGGTCGGCCGGCCCGCGACAAGGAGGTCGCCGAGCGCCTCGGCATCACAATGGAAGAGTATCTAGTGGTGCTCAGAGACCTGTCGGGACAGAAGCTGCTCTCGGTGGAAGAGCTGGTGGAGTTGGAAGGGGCAACGGGGCTGGAGCTCAGGGCAGAGACCGCAGACATCTTCGACGAGGTCGCCGACGCATATGCCCGCGACCGCCTGGCCGAGGCCATCGACGAGCTACCCGAGCGTGAGCGCCAGGTGCTGGCCCTGTACTACGACGAGGGTTTGAATCTGCGCGAGATCGGGGCCGTGCTCGAGGTGACCGAATCCCGGGTCTGCCAGATACGCAGCCAGGCCATGCTTCGACTACGCGCGCGGTTCGATAGCTGAAATGGCCAGAAGCGTGCTGAACCAGCAAGCCGTGAAAACGTCCTTGGCCAGCGCGGGCAGTCCTGGTATGGGTGCTGCGGTGAAGTTGGTGCGGCGCGCGTCCACGGCCCCGGTCGATGAGCGTCGCCTGCGCCTGGACGGTCTCAGTCTGGGCGGGCTGGCAGTCGGAATGATGGCAGTGCTTGGGGCGCAGCTGATGGAGGGCGGCCATCTGGCGGCGCTGGTCAACGGCTCGGCCTTCCTGATCGTCGTGGGCGGCAGTCTGGGCGCGATCATGCTGCAGGTGCCCTGGGCGATATTCCGCACCGCGCTCATGCGCCTGCCCTGGGTGTTCAGCCCGCCGCCGAGTCAGGCGGCCGCCTACGTCGCCACCGTGGTCCACTGGAGCCGGCGCGCGCGCCGTGAAGGGCCACTGGCGCTGGAGTCTCTGGCCGAGTCCGAGCCCGACGAGTTCGCCCGCCACGGTCTGCAGATGCTGGTGGACGGGGTGGCGCCGGATGTCATTCGCTCGGCGCTGGAGCTGGAGCTGGACAGCCTCGAGGCCCATGAGCTGCAGGCAGCGCGGGTGTTCGAGAGCCTGGGTGGATACGCCCCGACGGCGGGTATTCTGGGGGCGGTGCTCGGCCTCATCCATGTGCTCGACAATCTCAACGAGCCGAGCCGCCTGGGCGCCGGAATTGCCGCAGCGTTCGTGGCCACCGTGTATGGGGTCGGTCTGGCGAACCTGGTGTTGCTGCCTTGCGCCAACAAGCTGAAGACGCTGGCCCGCGCCGGTTGCCGCGATCGCGAAGTCATCATCGAGGGATTGGTGGCTATCGCTGCCGGGGAGAGTCCCCGGCAGCTCGAGCGGCGCCTGCGTGGCTACCTGAGCTGAGTTGGCATGGCCCGTCGTCCCATTCTCGAAGAGATCGAGCCCCACGAGCGCTGGCTGATCTCCTATGCCGACCTCATGACGCTGCTGTTCGCATTTTTCGTTGTCATGTACGCGGTCTCCTCGGTGAACGACGGCAAGTACCGGGTGCTTTCCGAGTCGTTGGTTGCAGCCTTTCGCTCCTCCCATAGCGCCATCGAGCCGATCCAGGTGGGGCGCCCAGTGCGCTCGCCCTACCGTGACTCCGTGAGCGTGCGTCAGAGTCCCGTAGTGGTGGTGCCCAGCCGCATCCCGCTTCCGGTTCATCCATTGGCCGATGTGGGCGTGCTGCTCCCCGCTCCACGCGGTACAGCGCATCCTGAAACAGTGGTGGCGCATTCGCCCGCGCCAGCCTCACCGGCAGAGACGGCGGACATGGTTGCCGCGACCGCGCTGGGACCGGCCGAGCAAGCGCCAGCGTCTGCTGAACTTAGCCCGGTCCAGGTCTCGCCCCCGCCGCCCGATCCGCTGGCCGAGCTTGCCGACCGAATTCGCGATTCCCTACCCGAGCTCGTCGCCCGCGACGAGGTGCGGGTGCGGGCCGGCCGCCTATCGGTCGAGGTAGAGATCCGCAACAGAGTGCTGTTCGACAGCGCCAGCGCCACCATCAACCCCTCGGCAATACCGCTGATGGCCAAGGCCGCCGCTGTGTTGCGCGAGATTTCCAACTCGATCCGGGTTGAAGGCCATACCGACGACATGCCCATCAACACCGTGCTCTACCCGTCCAACTGGGAGCTTTCGGCAGCGCGCGCCGCGAGCGTCGTCCACCTACTCAGTCGCCAGGGCGTATCGCCCCAGCGCTTGTCCGCGGTGGGCTTCGGCGAACATCAACCTCTGGGTCCCAACGATACTGTGGAGGCACGCAGTCGAAACCGCAGGGTGACCATCGTGGTGCTCGCCGACAGCGCCTTCGGTGAGGTGGCGCTGGAGCGGGTGGGCGTGTCCGCAGCCGCCGCAACGGGTGCGCTGCTGCCATGAGACCGATCAGCCAGGTGACGCCGCCGGCGCCCGTCCCACCGGTGCGAGGACGGCGCCGACGCCCTTCCGAGCAGCCGTCCAGTTCGCGCGAGAATCCAGCCGCAGACGGTCACCCACAAGCCGATGATCACGAGCGCCCTGGGTTGAACCCCGGTGCTGGAATCGACGATTACGCCTGAGGAAACATCGAGATGACGACTTTGTCCCCTTCCCTGTGGTGGTGGTTGTTGGCAGCAGGTTTTGTTCTGACCGACCTGCTGTTGTTTACCCTCGGCTATTGGGCAGGCCAACTGCGCCGCAGGCCAAAGGCCACGGAGACGAACACCGCAGAAATGACAGCGGCTGCGTTCGATGCCGTTGCGGACCAAGGTTGGGAGCGCCTGGATGGGCTGGAGGGCCGCTTGCGCCGGGTCGAGTCCGCGCTGCGCCGAGGTGAATTGCAGCCGCGTTTCGAGCCCGCCGCACCCCAACAGGGAACGGCACCGGTAGACGTGGCTGCCCGCCTGGCTCGCAAC
>CAZLYT010000732.1:0-3438 GCA_964563515.1 uncultured Candidatus Competibacteraceae bacterium
GTAGTTGATCTCCCCGCTGCCGGGCTCGTGACGTCCCGGGTTGTCGGCGAGCTGCAGGTGGGCGATGCGCCCCAGATGCCGCTCGATGGTGGGGGCGAGGTCCCCCTCCATGATCTGCATGTGATAGATGTCGTACTGCAGGGCGATGTTGTCCGAGCCGGTGGCGGTGATCAGAGCGAGCGTCTGCTCGGTGCCGCAGACGTAGAAGCCCGGGATGTCGCGGGTGTTGACCGCCTCCACCAGCAGCCGGATGCCGGCCGCCTCGAGCTTCTCGGCGGCAAAGCGCAGGTTCCCCACCAGGGTCTCCCTGACCTTGTCCGGGTCCACGCCCTCGGGGGTGATGCCGGCCAGACAGTTCAGCTGCTGGCAGCCGAGCGCGGTGGCGTAGTCGATGGCGCGGCCCACCCCCTCCTGGAACTCCCCCACCCGGTCGGGGAGCACGGCGATGCCGCGCTCGCCGCCGGCCCAGTCACCGGCCGGCAGGTTGTGCAGCACCTGGGCGAGGCCGTGGCGCTCGAGCTGTTCGGCCAGCGCCTCTTTCTCGTAGGCGTAAGGGAACAGGTACTCCACCGCCTCGAAGCCGTCCCGGGCGGATTCCGCGAAGCGCTCCAGGAAATCGACCTCGTTGTAGAGCATGGTGAGATTGGCAGCGAATCGGGGCATGTCTGGCCTCCCGGGCTCGGTGGGTCAGTAGATGGAAACGTCTGGCACGGCCGGGCCATGCTCGGTCTCGAGGAAATCGAAGTCGCAGCCGTCGTTGGCCTGACTGATGTGCTGGCTGAACATTTGGCCGTAGCCACGGCCGTACTGGGGAGCGGGCGGTGTCCAGGCGGCGCGGCGTTGCGCCATCTCCTCGTCGGAGATCTCCAAGTGAATGGAGCGGGCGGCTACATCCACCGAGATCGTGTCGCCGGTTCGCACCAAGGCCAGCGGCCCGCCCACGTAGCTCTCCGGGGCCACGTGCAGCACGCAGGCGCCGTAGCTGGTGCCGCTCATGCGGGCATCGGAGATGCGCAGCATGTCACGCACGCCCTGCTTCACCAGCTTGTCGGGGATCGGCAGCATGCCCCACTCCGGCATCCCGGGACCGCCCTGAGGGCCGGCGTTGCGCAGCACCAGCACCGTATCGGCGGTCACGTCCAGGTCGTCCCGGCCGACTGCCTTCTTCATCTCGGCATAGGAGTCGAAGACCAGCGCCGGGCCCGAGTGCTTGAGAAAGCGTGACTCGGCGGCGGCACCCTTCATCACGCAGCCGTCCGGCGCCAGGTTGCCGCGCAGCACCGCCAGCGCGCCTTCGCCGTACACCGGCTTGTCCAGCGGCCGGATCACGTTGTCGTCATATACCCGGGCGGTGGCCAGGTTCTCGCCCAGGCTCTTGCCGCTGACCGTGAGGCAGTCCAGGTGCAGGTGCTCGCGAATGACCGAGAGCAGGCCGCGCAGACCGCCGGCGTAGTAGAAGTCCTCCATCAGATAAGCGCCCGCCGGGCGCAGGTTGGCGATGACCGGCACCTTGCGGCTGAGCCGTTCGAAGTCATCCAGCGTGATGTCATGCCCGGCGCGGCGGCCCTGAGCGATGATGTGGACGATGGCGTTGGTGGAGCCGCCGATGGCCATGGCGGTGACGATGCCGTTCTCGAAGGCCGGCCGAGTCTGGATCAGCTCGGGCCGGAGGTCCTCCCACACCATCTCCACGATGCGTCGGCCCGAGGCGGTGGCCATGCGTGAGTGGTTGGAGTCCGGCGCCGGGATGGAGGCGGAACCGGGGAGACTCATGCCCATGGCCTCCACCACCGAGGTCATGGTGCTGGCGGTGCCCATGGTCATGCAGTGGCCATAGGAGCGCGCGATGCCGGCCTCGATGTTCTGCCAGTCTTCTTCCGTGATGTTGCCGGCGCGCTTCTCGTCCCAGTATTTCCAAGTGTCGGAGCCGCTGCCGAGGGTCTTGCCCTGCCAGTTGCCCCGCAGCATCGGCCCGCCGGGCATGAAGATCGAGGGAATGCCCATGCTGGTGGCGCCCATCAGCAGCGCCGGGGTGGTCTTGTCGCAGCCGCCCATCAGCACCGCGCCGTCGATGGGATGGCTGCGCAGCAGCTCCTCGCATTCCATAGCCAGAAAGTTGCGGTAGAGCATGGTGGTCGGCTTGACGTAGGGCTCCGACAAGGACATGGCCGGCAGCTCCAGCGGAAAGCCGCCGGCCTGCAGGATTCCGCGCTTCACTTCCTCCACGCGAATCTTGAAATGGCTGTGGCAGGGATTGATGTCGGACCAGGTGTTGATGATCCCGATCACCGGCTTGCCGGCCCAATCCTGCTCGTCGTAGCCCATCTGCTTGGCCCGCGAGCGATGTCCGAAAGAGCGCAGGTCGGTGGCGCCGAACCAGCGGTAGCTCCTGAGATCCTCATAGCTCTTCGGCTTGCTGCTGTTGCTCATGATCTTTCTCCCTTGAAGTGGTTTGCTCGCCGCCGCTTGGGGTGGCGTCGACTCCGCGTCGGCGGCAGCCCCGTGCGAATTCGGCCAGTGCCCGCTGGCGCGGGGCCTCATTGTCCTGGCGCTCCGCTCATGAGCTGCGGGAGGAACAGCGAGATGGCCGGGATGTAGGTCACCAACGCCAGGGTCAGCAGGCAGGCGAGGTAGAAGGGCCAGATCGTGCGCACGGCCTCCATGATGGAGATCTTCGCCACCGCACAGCCGACGAACAGCACCGAGCCCACCGGCGGCGTGCACAGCCCGATGCCGAGATTCAAGATGAGGATCACGCCGAAGTGCACCGGGTCCATGCCGAACGCCTTCACCACCGGCAGGAAGATGGGCGTGGTGATGATGATTAGCGGCGACATGTCCATGAAGGCGCCGAGCAGCAGTAGGATCAAGTTGATCAGCAGGAAGATCACCAGCGGGTTGTCGCTGACCTGCTGCATCAGCGCGATCATGGCGGTCGGCACCTGTAGGAGCGCCAGCAGCCAGCCGAAGGCGCCGGCGGCACCGATGACCAGCAGCACCATGGCAGTGGTGCGCACGGCGCCCATGGTAGCCGCCACAAAGTCCTTCCAACGCAGGCTGCGGTAGATCAGCAGCGTGACCAATAGCGCGTAGACCACCGCGATCAGCGAGCTCTCGGTGGCGGTGAACCAGCCCGAGCGCACGCCACCGACGATGATGGCGATCAGCAACAGGCCGGGCACCGCGACCACGAAGATCTGCGCCAACGCCACCCACCCGGGGAAGGCCTCCGCCGGGTAGCCGCGATGCCGGGCCACCAGGTAGGCGGTCGTCGCCAGCAAGGCTGCCAGCAGCAAGCCCGGGATGATACCGGCGGTGAATAGGTCCGCAATGGAAATGGTGCCGCCGGCCGAGATCGAATAGATGATCATGTTGTGGCTGGGTGGCAGGATCAGGGCGATGATCGCCGAGGTCACCGTCACGTTCACCGCGTAGCTC
>CAZLYT010000733.1:0-5310 GCA_964563515.1 uncultured Candidatus Competibacteraceae bacterium
CGGGGGTAGCTTCGGCGGCCTGTGGGAAGGCGGGGCCGACGCCCACATCCGAACGCTGCTCGAGGCTTACAAGGGCCAGGTGCTCGCTTTCCAGCACCGAACACTCAGCCAGAGCCCGGTGCGAAATGCGCTCGAGCTGACCGAGTGGTTGTTGTCTCGATTTCCAGGAGGCGTACGCCTGCATCTGGTCTCGCACTCCCGCGGCGGCATGGTGGGCGAGCTCCTGTGTCGAGGTATGCGCGAGGACGGCGCAGCGTTCGACCAGAAGGACTTTGCGCGCTTCCCGCCGGCACGGTACGGCGATGAGCTGACTGCACTCAAGCGCCTCGACGAGCTCCTCACAGGTGGTCGTCTCCGCGTCGAGCGCTTCGTGAGAGTGGCCTGCCCCGCACGCGGCACGACCCTGGCTAGCCGGCGCCTCGACCGCTATTTCTCGGTGCTGCTCAACGCCCTGAGCCTCACCGGGCTGGGCAAGACGCCGGTCTTTGATGCGCTGGCCACCCTCACCGTGGCGGTAGTCAAGAAGCGCACCGAGCCCCAGGAGCTGCCGGGGCTCGAGGCCATGATGCCGGAGTCCCCTCTCGTCGCCGTGCTGAACCGGCCCGATGTGCGCACCGCCGCAGATCTTCACGTGATCGGCGGCGACATCAAGGCCAGCGGGCTCTTCACGCGCCTCAAGGTGCTGGCGACGGATTTCTACTATCGCGAGGACCACGAAGGGGTCCAGCCAGATCCGGTTCCTCCCTGCCTGCAGGTGGCTCCCCATGACGCCGGGAATGACGAACACCACCGGCTGGGGGCCGACCGCCCGTTTGCGATAGTCGTCCGCGGTGATCTAGTGGCTCGGCCGGGTGAAGTCATGGAAGGCGGTTCGCGCCTCTTCATGCTTCAGCAGCGCCTGGATCAGGCGGGTGGCGGTGTCGGCATTACGGAAATAGCTGAAGTGGTCGACGGTTCCGCCGTGGTCCAGCCAGTAACGCACAGGAACTGGGCGCACCACGCCCCCAACTTGGCCGGGGTGTTGACCACCAGATCGACCTGGCGGTGCGCGGCCTCGGCGTCGCGCTGGCCATCGACCAAGCCGAGGTCACTGCCGAGAAACCCATTGGCAAGTACTACGGAGATCTGATCAAGTGGCTGGCAGCCAGCCACGAGGTGGTGCCGTTCGCCTACGACTGGCGCGATTCGGTGGAGAAAGCGGGCGGGGTGCTGCGCCAGCAGATTGCGCACAAGCTCGAGCAAACGCGCGCCACCAAAGAGCCCATCCGCATCGTCGCCCACTCCATGGGCGGGCTGGTGACGCTGGCCATGCGGTCCACCGACGAGGGCAAGCAGGTCTGGTCGGAGGTGGTCGCGCGACCGGGATCCAGGCTGATCCTGCTCGGCACGCCGGTTCGTGGCTCGCACTCCATCACGGCGATGCTGCTGGGGCGCGATCGTCTCATTGGCCAGCTGGTGCTGTTGGACCTCTCCAACAGCTACCGCGAGGTGCTTTCCATCATCGCCTGCTACCCGGGGGCGGCAGACCTGCTGCCCGATACCGGCGCGTTGGATCTGTTCGATGCCGGGAGCTGGGAACGGCTTCAGCGCTTGGACGTGGTGGAGCGCGGCGTCCTCGTGTCAGAGCCCGAGCTCGATCGGTCCTCCGGCGTGGGCTGGACCAGGCCGGCGGCTGCCCTGTTGGCAGCCGCCAAGGGCACTCGGCAGCGGCTACGCAGCGTGGATCTGGCAGACGGCATCACGCTGTACGTAGCGGGCTGCGCGCCCGCTACGCCCATTGACGTGGAGATCGACGAGCAGGCGGAGCCGGGGCGGCGGGTCCGCCTACTCGCCACAGAGCACGGCGACGGCCGGGTGCCCTGGGAGTCCGGCATTCCCGCGGAGCTCAGGAACCAGACTTGGTACATGAACGTCGTGCACGGCGACCTGCCGGCTCGATCGGAGCACTTCCCGGCGCTCCTCGACCTGCTGACCACCGGCACCACCAGCAAGCTCTCCAGGAACCCGCCCGCCCGGCGCAGCGCGCCATCGGAGCGCTTCGTATTGCCGCCGGAGCCTCCGGTCATGTACCCGGACGCAGATGAGCTCGCCGCCGCCGCCATGGGGGCCAGCCCACCCCGGCTGTTCGAGGAGCGGCGCCCTCGGGACAAGGTGCGGGTGCGGGTGGTGCACGGAGATCTGTCGCACGCCAGCTCGCCGGTGTTCGTCGGTCACTACAAGGGCGACACCATCGTCAGCGCCGAGGGCTACCTGGATCGGGTGCTCAAAGGTCGACTGCGGGAGCGCCTTGCCCTCGACCTCTACCCGGGCGAGCTCGGCAGCTCCGCCGTGTTCCTAGGCGAAAGCGCCAAGACCGGTGCCGGCATTGATCACCCGGGGGCGGTCTTGGTGGGGCTGGGCACCGTAGGTGAGCTCGCGCCGGGCAACCTGACTGCGACCTTTCAGCGTGCCGCGCTGCTGTACGTCGCCGAGCGCCTCGAGTGTGAGCGAGCCCAGGGGGCGGACGAGACGCTCCCGGCGGACCGCAGGCTCCCGCTTTCCCTGACCACCCTTCTCATCGGCACCGGTGCCGGTGGAATCAGCGTCGCCAGCTCCCTGCAGGCCATCATTCGAGCCGTCGTGCGGGCCAACACGCGGCTCCAGAGCAGCGCCGAGCGCTTGGATATGGAGCAGTGCGGGGATGGCCGGCTCGGGTTGGCCTGCTCACCCTGCATCGAGCAGGTCGAGGTCATCGAGCTGTACGAGGACGTCGCCATCCAGGCCCTGCGGTCGCTGCTGGACCTGGCCACCACCTCCGAGTTTCAAGCAGCGGTCGAGATTGACGAGCAGTTAATGGAGTCGGCGGATGGCGGGCGCCGTCGCGCCTGCTTCATGGAAGACCCGGACTGGTGGCAGCGCATTCGAATCGAGGTCACCGAAGATGATGACATGCGGGTCGACCTGGTCACCCAGAGGGCGCGTGCGGAGTCACTGTTGAAGCCAAACCAGCGACGCCTGATCGACCGTTTTCTGGACCGGGCGTCCGCGACTACCGCCAACGATCCGGAGCTGGCGCATACGCTGTTTGAGCTGCTGTTACCGAACGCGTTGAAAGACCGGGCGCCCGAGCAGCGCAACGTGGTGCTGCTGGTGGACGACAAGGCCGCGGTCTATCCCTGGGAGCTGCTGCACGATCGATTCGACCGCGGGGCGCGGCCCCTCGCCGTGCAGGCCGGCTTGCTGCGACAGCTGCTCCAGGTCACGTATCGGGAGCGGGTCACCAGCGCCCTGGGCAGGAAGGCGCTGGTGGTCGGTGATCCGAAGAACCGTGATACGCGCTTTCCGCCCCTGCTCGGCGCCGAGGACGAGGCTCGAGCGGTGCATCAGCAGCTGAGTCGCGCGGGCTATGACGCCGGCCCGGCGCCCCTCATCGGCGACCAGGCCACGCCCGAGAACGTTTTGGGGGCCCTTTACGCCGAGCAGTACCGCATCCTCCACCTGGCGGCCCACGGCGTGTTCGAGTTTGATCCGGAGCCGAACAGGCCCGAAATCCGAGCCGATGATGGCGCCGGTAAGCCCAAGCGCTTGGTTAGTGGAATGGTGCTGGGGGAGGGGATCTATCTCACCGCCGCCGAGATCAACCAGATGCGCTTCGTGCCGGATCTGGTGTTTCTCAATTGCTGTTATCTTGGCACCGCCCAGGGTGAAGTGGCTGTCAAATATCATCGTCTGGCGGCCAACCTCGCCACACAGCTCATCCGCATGGGCGCCCGGGCTGTGATTGCCGCGGGCTGGGCGGTTCAGGATGCTGCGGCCGAGGCTTTCGCGCGTCGTTTTTACAGCGAGTTCTTGGGCGGTTGCGGCTTTGGCGAGTCGGTACGCCGGGCGCGCGAGGAATGCTACGCCCTGCACCACAATGCCAACACCTGGGGCGCGTATCAGTGTTATGGCGATCCGGATTTCACGCTGGCCCCGGGTGGCCGATCATCGGAGGCGCGAGAGGGATGGTGTCCCGTCTCCGAGACGGAGCTCTGCATTGAGGTGGGGAACCTTGCCCAGGAGGCCAGGACGGCCGATCGGCGTAGGCGCGAGGAACTGCAGCAACGACTCGAGGCCATGGAGCAGATCGTGCCGAGCCGGTGGCTTCGAATGGCCACAGTGCGAAGCGCTCTTGGCCGTGCCCACGGTGAGCTGCGACAGTTTCGGCAGGCGGTCGATCACTACCAGGCCGTCAGAACGCTACAGCCCGCAAGGGCGACGCTCGAGTCGCTGGAGCAGTTGGCCAATCTCCGGGTGCGGTGGGCTGCGGAGAAATTCGAGAGCGACTCAGACCTCAAGGCTGCCCTAGAGCTGCTCGACATGGCCGAGCGCGAGCTCCGCCATCTGCTAGAGATCGGCGCGACGCCAGAGCGTTACAGTCTGCTCGGGAGCACGGCCAAGCGGCGCCTGATCTGCCTCGCCTCGGGCAAGAAGAGGAGGGGTCGGCCCAGCGCCGACATACAGCGTACGCTCAACACCATGGGCCGCAGCTACAAGCTTGCCTACCAGCGCGCCCGCGCCGCCGATGCCGGATACGCCGAGGAGGATCAAGCCTATCCCTTGCAGAACTGGTGCACTGCATTCGCGCTGCGCCGCTTGACCAGGCCGGCCCGCGACCTGCCCGAGGCGGTGGAGCGTGCGCTGTGCGCGCTGGAGGAGACGGCGAGGACGCTGGCGGCCAAGCGGCCCCAATACTGGATCCTCGCCCTAGCTGCGGACGCCACCCTAATTCGGGCGCTGGCAAAGCAATCCATCGACCAGGACACCCAGCAGCGGGTGGTGCGAGGTCATCTGGACGCCCAACGGCGCACGGGTTCGCGGCGGGAGCTGGGCAGCACCATCGAGCACTTGCGGTTTCTCGAGCGCATCGTTGGCTATCTGGCGCAACCCCGGACGCGGACAGATCTGCTGCAAGCCTTGGGCGCCATCCGAGAGAGCTTGGAGGCCCGCTTGGGTTGAGAATCAAGGCTGGTCGTGGGCCGCCGAGTGGGAAAGCGAAGCGTAATCCACCGTCCAAATGCGGCGGAAGTGGGCGCATAACGCTGTCGCCAATGTACCCTCGAAACCACCCATTTCGGCCCGGATGCCAGGTGGGCCCTAACCTATTTCCGATCACCGCAGTCTCAGGAATCCTCGAGCAAGCCGTACAAACGATTGAGCTCATCCTCAGCTGTATCGCCTGGCATTTCGGAGCCGGCACGGCGGTACCAATACCGCGCATTGCCGAGATCCACTTCGATCCGTTGTAGGTATCCGTGAATCAGGCTGGACAGTTTATCGGAGTGATTCTGC
>CAZLYT010000734.1:0-6014 GCA_964563515.1 uncultured Candidatus Competibacteraceae bacterium
GACGCCAGCGATTAATCACATGAGTACGCGCGCCAGCCATGAGGAAACTGCGGCGGGTCACGCCGTCTACACCAGACGAACGCTTCAGCTCTACGACTTCGTGGTGCTACGGTTGTCGAACCGCCTGATTTGGAAATGCCCCACACGAACCCCCGCCGCTCACGACACCTGGAAGCGCATTACGAGGCCAACGCAACGGCCAATCACCTGGATGTGGGGGTGGGGACAGGTTACTTCCTCGACCGCTGTCCGTTTCCCTCGACAACGCCCCGCATCGCGCTCATGGACCTGAACGAAGACGCGCTGCGATTTGCGGCCAGTCGAATCGCGCGGTATCGACCAGAGACCTATCGCCGAAACGTCTTGGAGCCGATCCCCTTCGACGCCGAGAGCTTCGACTCGGTGGGCATCAACTACGCGCTGCATTGCCTCCCGGGCTCGCTGAGGACGAAATCGGCGGTTCTCGACCACTTGCGGGCGCTCATGAACCCAGGTGCAGTGATCTTCGGTTCCACCCTGTTGCAGGGTGGCGTCACTCGCAATTGGTCGGCCAGGCGGCTGATGGACGCCTACAATGCCCGCGGCATCTTCTCCAATCGCTCCGACAGTCTCGATATGCTGCAGCAGGCGCTCAGCGAGCGCTTTCGGGAAGTCTCGGTCGAGGTCGTGGTCTGTGCGGCGTTGTTTTCAGCGCGGCTCTGAAGCCGTGCTAGGAGGCGCGGCACCGGAGGCAGGGGGTCCTTGCTTTGCCGTAAGCTGCTGGTGAACTGCGGCAAGCCCGGTCGGGTCGTATGACCGACACCGAAGCGCGAGGGCTGCCAGCTCGAACACATTTCATTAGCGCTGAAGCCATGGAATCTTGAACAGCACCCACCGATGAGCATCGACGTATCGCTACTCGGGCTCGGCACAGCGTTCGCCGCCGGCGTAGTGTCCTTCGTCTCGCCTTGCGTGCTGCCGTTGGTACCGGGCTACTTGTCCTATATCTCCGGGCAGAGCATCGAAGACGTTCTTCGAGACGACGGTTCTGCCTCCCGCGTTGGCCTCATGGGGCAGAGCCTTTTGTTCGTTCTCGGCTTCTCCACAGTGTTCGTGGCCTTGGGAGCCAGCGCCAGTGCTATCGGGCGTCTATTGCTGGCCTGGCGCTATGAGGCCGAGATCGTCGGTGGCACCTTGATCGTGGTCATGGGAGCTGCCCTCGCAGGCCTGTTGCCGAGCGGCTGGTTGCAGGGTGAGTGGCGTTGGCACGGAGCGGCGCCAACTGGTCGCGCCCTGACGGCCTACGGGCTGGGAGTTGCTTTCGCCTTCGGCTGGACGCCGTGCATCGGCCCGGTACTCGGCGCAATCCTCACGCTCGGCGCCAACACGGCCAGCGTCGCCGATGGCAGCCTGCTGCTCAGTGCCTATGCCCTGGGGCTCGGCATCCCGTTTCTGCTGACGGCGGCATTCGCCGTGGCGCTGATACCCCGCCTGCGGCACGCCAGACGCCTGGGGGCGCGACTTCAGCGCCTATCCGGATGGCTGCTCATGCTCCTGGGCATCGCTATGGCAACAGGCTACCTGACTGTCTTCTCCAACTGGCTGCTGCTGAGCTTCCCGGGCCTCGGAACTCTCGGGTGAGTCATGACATTGGGGCCGCTGGGTCAGCTGTCCCAACGACGAAACCTGACAGCCGCCCGCACCGAAATCGGGGCGTCAACTGCAATCGGCAGGGAGGATAGAATGTCCGGCAAGAAGTCTCGAGCCGCGCGCAAGGCTGCGAGAGAACCCGCCCCCAGCGCCAACCAGCGCTTCAGGGGCCAACGCCAGATCATGCTGGTGCTGGTGGCAGCGCTGACTTTGGGTGCTGCCGTCCTGATTTGGCGCGCCAACGAGCCCGGCGGCTCGCCCGTGGTACCGGTGGAGGTACCCGAGCTCTCGCCGGTGGCGCAGTCGGGGCTGGCCGCTTTCGAGGCGAACTGTGCCAGCTGCCACGGGATCCACGCGGCGGGTACCGAGCAAGGACCGCCGCTGGTCCATCGCTACTACGAACCCGGGCATCATGCCGATGTCGCCTTCGTGCTCGCCAGCCAAAGGGGCGTACAGCAGCATCACTGGAACTTCGGTGACATGCCAGCGCAACCACAGGTCACCCGGCCGCAGATTGAAGCCATCATCCGCTATGTCCGCGAGTTGCAGCGGGCTAACGGCATCGGCTCCTAGGGAAGGCTTACATCGCTTCCCGATTCAGTCGCAGCGCATTGGCGATCACCGAGACCGAGCTAAAGCTCATGGCGGCGGCGGCGATGATCGGACTGAGCAGCAGCCCGAATGCTGGATACAGCACACCGGCGGCGATGGGCACTCCCAGCGCGTTGTAGACGAAGGCGAAGAACAGATTCTGGCGGATGTTGCGCATGGTGGCGCGACTCAATCGACGGGCACGGACGATGCCACGCAGGTCGCCTTGAACCAGGGTGACACCCGCGCTCTCCATGGCCACATCGGTGCCGGTGCCCATGGCGATGCCGACCTGGGCTTGCGCCAGCGCAGGGGCATCGTTGATGCCGTCGCCGGCCATGGCGACGGTACGACCCTCGTCCTGCAGACGCTTCACCTGCTCCGCCTTCTGATCCGGTAGAACGCCGGCGATGACCTCATCCAGGCCCAGCTTTGCGGCGACCGCTCGGGCGGTGGTCTCGCTGTCGCCCGTCAACATGACGATGCGAAGCCCCTCGGCGTGCAGAGCGGCAATCGCCTCGGGAGTGCTGTCTTTGATCGGGTCAGCCACCCCAAGCAGACCGGCTGGCCGCCCGTCCACAGCGACGAACATCACCGTCTGAGCTTCTGCTCGTCGCGCCTCCGCTCCCTTGGCGAGTGCGCCCAGGTCGATCTCGAGGGAATCGAATAGCGCTCGATTCCCGAGCGCCACCTGATGACCTGCCACCTGACCCGTGACACCCTTGCCGGTCCGGGCCTCGAATTCCGTGACCGAGTCGAGTCGAACGCCGCGCTCTTCCGCGCCGGCCACGATGGCGGCGGCCAATGGGTGCTCGCTGGCACGCTCCAGCGACGCGGCGAGCCGCACCAGCTCGGCCTCATCCATCCCTTGTTCCGACTCCACCGCTACCAGCCGCGGCCGGCCCTCGGTGAGGGTGCCGGTCTTGTCCACCACCAAGGTATCCACTTGGCGCAGCACCTCGATAGCCTCGGCGTTGCGGAATAGCACACCTGCCTTCGCCCCCTTGCCGGTCGCCACCATGATGGACATGGGGGTGGCCAAACCGAGGGCACAAGGGCAGGCGATGATGAGCACGGCGACGGCGTTGATGATGGCGTAGGTCATGGCCGGCGCCGGCCCGAAAGCGGCCCATACCACGAAAGTCAGCGCGGCAACGGCGATGACCGCGGGGACGAACCATCCCGCCACGGTGTCGGCGAGCTTCTGGATGGGCGCACGACTGCGCTGCGCCGCCGCCACCATCTGCACGATTTGGGCGAGCAAGGTGTCGGCGCCGACGCGCTCGGCCTCCATCACCAGAGTCCCTGAGCCGTTGACGGTGGCGCCGACTACGGTGTCACCCTCGGTCTTTCGCACCGGAACCGGCTCACCGCTGACCATGGACTCGTCCACGGTGCTGGCGCCTTCCAGCACCCGCCCATCCACTGGCACCTTCTCACCGGGCCGAATGCGCAACCGATCCCCGGGTTGGACCTGCTCGATCGGCACATCGACTTCGCTACCGTCATCCCGAACCCGCCGCGCGGTTCTCGGCGCCAGACCAAGCAGCTCCTTGATGGCAGCACCGGTGCTGCTGCGGGCGCGCAGTTCCATCACCTGACCCAGCAGCACCAGCGTGGTGATCACCGCGGCTGCCTCGAAGTACACGCCGACCCCACCGTGGGCGTCGCGGAAGGAGTCTGGGAACAGACCAGGGGCCAGCGTGGCCACCAAGCTGTAGAGATAGGCCACGCCAACGCCGAGGGCGATCAGCGTGAACATGTTGAGGCTGCGATTGATCACGGACTGCCAACCGCGCACGAAAAACGGGGCGCCGCCCCAGAGCACCACGGGCGTGGCGAGGGCAAACTCCAACCAGCGTAAGGTGGTGGACGATGCCAGCCACTCCAAAGACACGCCCGGGATCATCGGGCCCATGGCGATGATCAACAGGGGTAGGCTGAGCGCCGTGCTCACCCAGAAGCGTCGGGTCATCTGGCGCAGCTCGGCGTTGTCCTCGTCGCCGGCCGTGGGCGTACGAGGCTCCAGAGCCATGCCGCAGATGGGACAGCTCCCGGGCTCGCTGCGCACGACCTCCGGGTGCATGGGGCAGGTGTACTCGACGGGCCCGGCGGAAAGCGGTGGCCCCGACCGCTCCAGCGCCATGCCGCACTTCGGGCAGCTCCCGGGTCCAGCCTGGCGCACATCGGGATGCATCGGGCAGGTCCATTGCGGCGCCTCGGGGCCCGAACTGGACCAGCCTGCGTTGGAGTGCTCCGCCTGGGTGTCCGGTGCCAGATAGCGCTCCGGGTTCGCCCGGAACTTCTGCAGACAGACCGAGCTGCAAAATCGCCACAGCTCGCCATCGTGTTCCAAGCGATGGGGGGAATCGGCGGCGACCTGCATTCCGCAGACTGGGTCACGGGACCACTGATCGCTGTCATGGGCCTCGGCTGTAGCTTGCGCTGGTTCGCGCATGTCACTTCTCCGCCGGCGCAAGGCGGCGGACCGCGAGGGCCCGCCGAACCTGCTGCTACCTACTGTTTCAGCATTTCCTGCTGGTTCTGGAGCATCTCGTCCATGAGCATCTGCATCCGGTCGAGACGTTGCTCCATCATGTCGAGGCGGGAACCGGCGCCTGGATCAGGGGCAGCGGATCCACTCCCGCCCATGCCGCCAGCGCCGGGCCCCATCATCCCCGGTCCGTAACCCTGTCCGTAGCCGCGGCCAGGCCCGTATCCCGGCCCGGGCCCATAGCCCGGCCCAGGGCCATAGCCGGTCCCAGGTCCGTAACCCGGGCCCGCCCCGTAGCCTGGGCCTTGCCCATAGGCGCCGGGACCCATTCCGCAAGGTCCGCCGTAGCCGGGGCCCATCATGCCCTGGCCGCCACCGCCGTAGCCGGGACCCATCATGCCTGGACCGCCATGACCGTAGCCTGGCCCCATCATTCCGGGGCCGCCGCCGTACCCCCGCATCATTCCCGGCCCGGCCGGTGTGCCCATGAGCGCGTGCATATCATCCATCTGCTCCTGCATGAGACGTCGGCGCTCGTCAGGGTCCGTGGTGCTGCGCAGCGCCTGCATGCGCGCTTGCATCCGCTGCCAGTTGGCCGTGTCAGCCGAAGAGCTCGGTGCCGCCTCAGGCGTCTGCGAGCTCGCGGCCTCCTCCTCTGCCGCCTGCGCGGCCATTCCGAGCATCACAGTCAAAGCCGTGGCCAGGGTGAAAAGAGGAAGTTTTCGATACGGTTTGGTCGGCGTTGCGATCTTCATCGAGGTTTCTCCCAGCTCAGCCAGTGGCTGTGTAGGTGTTGGTAATAGCCGTGGGCAGATCCGCGGTGGCGGTGACAGCTCGAGACTTGCGCATTGCCCAATCATTCGGTGTCGGAGCCGAGGATTTCCCTCACCTGCGGGCAACCTCCTCTGGCATCGCCCGGGTGAGGGCCACGACTCAATCGTGTTCAGCGGCAACCCGGCAATAGGTGGTGTTGGGTGCATCACAGGGTGCCACCCTGCCGCGACGGTACCTGGGCCGGCCTAAAGCCTGAGTCGTTGCGTGTCGAGATAGGTGAGCGATCTTGAGCGAAGGTCAGCGTCAGCAGAGCCCGGGAGGTGCTTCCCGGCAGCTCCTCGACACCAGCCGGTTAGAGCGGGAAAGGCGCGGCCTGGAAGGACATCCGGGCCGGCGTGGGACAGGGCTGAATCTGCCACGATGGCAATGCGGTAGACATCGGCGTCTAGACCGCAGGGTGGGTGGGTGGGTCGGGAATCCTCCGACGCGGATCCATGAGCGTGGCTGGTCGGAGCCATGGCTGCCA
>CAZLYT010000735.1:0-6767 GCA_964563515.1 uncultured Candidatus Competibacteraceae bacterium
GGCTCGGGACACGATCGTGTGCTCGCCCGGAGCGGCATTCTGCCACTCGAGCGCCCAGATCTTCCAGGCAAATTTGGCCTCCTCACTGCGGTCGATCGTGGCTGGCAGCCAAGGCCCTCCATCAATCTGCACCTCCACCCGCGCGATGGGGGCACCCCAGGCTGCACCGATAATCCGGTACTGGCCGTCTTTGCGGGTAACCTTGGTGGGCACGGACTTGAGCCGGGCGCGGCCGACGGAGGTTTCCATCCACACCGTGTCCCCGTCGTGCTGCTCCTCCCGAATGGTCACGTAGTCACGGCCCATGAAGCGGCCCATGAAACGTGTCTCCCGCACCTCGATGCGCTTGAGCCACTTGACGTTGGCGACGCCATACCAGCCTGGGGCAATCAGCCGTAGAGGAAACCCATGGGGCCGAGGCAGCGGCTCCCCATTCATCTCAAAACACAGCAGATTGTTGGGGTTCATGGCGTCCGTGAGGGACATGCTGCGGGCGAAGTTCTGTGGCATCTTGATCCCGCGTACCTCTTCCTCACCCGCATCGCTACCGAAAAAGACCACCTCGACGCCCTTGTCCACTACGCCTGCCTCTTGGAGCAGGGCCGCCAAGGAGGTGCCGGCCCATTTGGCCGTGCCGACAGCGCTGATGAAAAAAGGAAACCCATGATTGCCAGAACATTCCAGGGTGAAGATGACCTCTTGCCGCGGGCGGGCTTTGAGCTGGCTGAGCGTCAACGTCAACGGGTGCTTCACCAGGCCCGTAACCTCGAGTTTCCATTGCCCTGCATCAATGTCAGGGCCTGAGGGTCCCTGGTAGTGCGCGATGCGGAAAAACTTCGCGTTCGGTGTGATCCAGGTGTCCAGCTCCTCCCACTTGGGCAGATTCGAAACCACCTGCGGTCGCGGGTGTGGTGGGGGCTGATCCACCCAGGGCATGACCTCCTCGCCTGGCCGGCTCGGGAAGGCCTGGGCCAGCAGGGGAGCATGCAGTAACGCCAGCACGGCGAGCGCCGTGCTGCCTTGAATGAAGAGATCTCTCCGTGAAATGTCGCGCGGGTCCATTGTGTCTCCTTTCCTCAGTTCATAGGCATACTTGTAACTACCCGTAGCCCTCCTGTGTCGTGAAGCCAGGACATAGGATACCATCTCCTCGCAATCCGCCCGTAGGGCGCCGAACGCTGCGCTTCAGGTGCGGCTGGAAGCGGGAGCGAGGGACGAGCGGACGCTGTTTGCCGTCACCTGCATGCGCTTGTTCGGCCCCGGACCGGCCTATAGAAACGGTTCCTAACACCTTGCCTCCCAGGCTGGATGGCTTACTGCGCTTCCGAGGACGCGCCGCTCGCGGTGTCCACCTGTGCCTGCTCGATGGCTGCCCAAATCGTGGCCACGACCTGTTCAACGGCCTCGCCCCGGTCTCGCCCCCTGGCGAGGACGGCGCCGGCAGTCTCGATGAGCAGCCGCCATGGCGGCTCGCGGTAGCGCACAGCAGTGAGGCTCGTCGGACGCGCCTCAACGGTGTACACGGCCAGGAGCAACTCGGCGAAGACCGCGAATGGCCCACGCAGTTGCTGGACCTGCCACTGACGGCGGCGCCCGATGTCTGTGTCCGTCAGCACGCGCAGCCCGCTGCTGATTGGGTCGCGACAGGCGTAGCCCACCGTGATGCGCCCGCGGAAGGCCACGGTGATGGCCCCGGCGCATAGCGGGCACGGCTCCCAGGTCGAGTACACGGCCCACCCCTCGGCCGTTCGCGACCGCTCAGCGTCGATCTGGGCGATGGCGTTCAGCTCTGCGTGGGCGAGCCAGGACCCGGCGAGCTGACCCCATGGCGGGTCGCCCGCGTCGAAGATGCGGTTGCGTGCCTCGGCGGCGATCACACCGTACGGGTCAACCACGACCGCGCCGACCGGAATGGTGCCAGCGACGTAAGCGGCCCACGCCTGGCGAAAGGCGCCACACCAGTGTTCAGGCAGTCGACTCCACCCTTCATCAACGGCCACAAGAGCCCTCCTTTCCACTCTGGTGGAACGTAAGCCGAACGCTGCGGCTCAGGCGCGGCAGACAGCGGAAGCGGAGCGGACGCTGTTTGCCGTCGCCTGCAGCCGGTTGTTAGGCCCCGCACCGGCGCCAAGGGACCTCGGGAAATGGTGCCTGACACCTTTGCTGCTCGTCACAGGCAAAAGTATGCTGAGTGTCTCTTTAACCAACGTAATGGCGCTGACCGGTCGCAAATTCGTTCGCCCTCACTTGCAGCTGCTCCTCCACAAGTATTTCTTTCTCCAGAAGCACCTTCTCTAGCGCTTGCATCCAGTGGTGGTAGTATGCAGACACCGCTTCCTGATCAGGGTTATGCATTTCAGCCTCCCCGATGAACTTCGCGAAGTGTTCGTTGAACGCTGTCCAGGTATACGCGCCTTTCTCACAGAGCAGCACGGCCATGGCAAACACCCGGCTCTCCCACGGACTGGAAAAAATCAGTTCACCATTGTCGCGCGGTAATGGCATGGCGTGCTGCAGTGCGTTCGTAAATTGTAAGAGTTGGGTCAAGACAAACACTCCTCTCGTTATGCCGGCGGCAATACTTTGGCCACGCCGATCATCGCGTCACGGGTAATCAAAGCAGCAAGCTCCTCCTCCGACATATGCTCGGTGCCTTGCGGACGCTCAGGAATAATGAGATAGCGGACCTCGGCATTGCTGTCCATCACCCGGATCTCCACGGTCTCATCCAACTCCAACCCGAACTCCCGCAGCACGCTGCGCGGATCGATCACCACGCGGGAGCGATAGGCGGTGCTTTTATACCACGTCGGCGGCAAGCCTAAGAGATTCCACGGGTAACAGGAGCAGAGCGTACAGACCACGACATGATGCACGGCAGGCGTATTTTCCAGCGCGATCAAATCGCTGTAGACCGCAGATGCCAGATGCTCGACGACATCGCCGAAGCCCATCTCGGCTAACGCTTTGTTACCGTCCTGCAGTAAGCATTGCTTATATTCCGGATCCACCCACGCTCGTGCAATAACCTTGGCGCCGTACATCGGGCCGATGTCGGAGACGAACGTCGAGATGACTTTGTCGACCTCCTCAGCCGAAATCAACCCTTTCTCAATCAACAGCGACTCGATCGCCATGGTCCGCACTTCGTCGAATGACGCTGGCCGCGTATGGTGGTCGTCATGGTCGTGACCATGATGAGGATCAGGAGGCTGCCCATGCTCAGGCTTATATGGATCGCTCATGTCTGCTGACCCTTCGGTTCGATGTAATCTTCCCACATCTCGAGATACAGTTTGTCTTTCGGCGCGGCGTCTTCCCCCCACACATGCTGCGCTGCGAAACATACCCGGTAGACCGGCTGGTAGAGCATGGATCCATCGGCAACCCGCTGGTCCGGCAGAATAAAGTTGCCATGCAGGTGTGTGATCACCCCGACTTTCCCCCGCACATACCTCGGCACACGCGTATGCCCGAGCGGCGCCCCGTCTTTGACGCGCACCACATCTCCCACCGCATATTTCGGAATGGCATCCTCTTTGTTTGCAGAGCCCGAGTGCGGGATGACGGTTCTGCGCTGGGGTGAAGCGATAGACGGCATGATGTGGCGATATGGCGCGAGATGTGATTGCGGCGGTTCAGGGGTGATTTCTCTCATCTTGGCCTGCACCTCTTCTTCCGTCAAATAGCCCTTCTCCATCAGCAGCGATTCCATCCGTAATAACCAGATTTGGTAATAGCTTGATCCTAAATAATACATTGGATTGATGCGCTCAATGCGATGCCGCGTTTCGTCGACACAGTACGCACGCAGCTTCGTGAGCATCAGCGCATCAACAGCACGCATATGGGCTTCCCAAGGTTCATGAAAAACCGGCTCGTTCTTTTCCCATGCCACCGGGCCGAAGCCGTCGCTGCCACCGACATCATGCAGGCTATTCATCCACACAGCTCCTTCACATCGAGATCCCCGAGAGCACTCTGCCTCTACAGCTGCGAGATTTCCTTCAATTTTTTCCTCCCACGCCTTTGGCGCCTAACGTTTCAATCAGCCGCCGCATTTGCGGTCGGCTGCATTGGCTTGTTCGGCTGGTTATGCTGTTGACACGGTCATGTAACCGGAAGGAACCGCCGCAGGCTCTCCCCACAGCCCCGCCTCACATGGGGTTGATGCATCATTCGAGGCCAACCCCGGTTTCTCTCGCGCAGTCTTCCTGACTCGTTCTACTCCTCGTAGACACCCTGCTCGGCTCCCTTGTGACACGCCAGGCAATTCGCCTTCGACTTGACGGTGGGATTCTGCCACCTGTCAGCCCGCACTTGCCGGTGTTCCTTCACCCACCATGGGGTCTCTGTGATGCGGAGCGGTGTCTGCCCTGCGGCGATGCTCTGTCCGAACTTCCGGCCCGCGCGACCCGCCTGCGGGCTGTCCGCCGCATGGGCGAGGAGATAGTCCAGCACGGCCTTGCGCTCGGCTTCCCCGAGGCTCGCATTTTCCCCGAAGTGGTCCGCCAACGTCTCGACCAGCTTCTGCCAGGAACGCTGCGGGAGAAACTGCGGCGGGAATGCCATGTGACAACTGCCGCATTCCTGCGTGACCACCGGGTCTGTGACCGGAGGTACTCGCTCATCTCCCGCTGCGGGAACCGTGGTGACAACGGTGACCAGCAGCAACACCACTCCAATGCGTGTGGGCATTTCTGTCTCTCCTTCCTGCGGGGGGGGGCTACTGCCCCATCATATACGTGAGAAAATCGCCCTTCTCTTTGGCCGTACAAGCCCGCCCCAGTACATCCTGGCAATTGCGGGTGAACCACTTCTCCACATTGGCTTTGTCCGTGTAGCGGGCGGGATTCTTTGAGACGGCCATGGGCTCGATGGCCTTGCCCGCCCGTGTCTGCCCAGTGGCCTGCGGCGATGGGCCGTGACAGGCCGTGCAGGAGCCAGTGGCCTGCTTGCCACCCGTGTGAGTCGCCTGATAAAAGGCAGCGCCGCGCTCCTCAGAGAACCCGGCGAAGCCGGGCTCGGCCTGCTGGGCCTGCGCCAGGAGCTCGGCGAGGATTGCATCGCGCCGGGGGTCCGCGAACGCTGCGGCGCGCCCCAGCAGGCCGAGAGTGACTAAAAGAACTAGAATGACGTATGAGACTTTCATGGGCTGTTCTCCTCCGGGACCGCGATGGCTTGATCGTCAAAGCGCCCGCTCGCGGCATCGCGATGACAGGCCTGGCAGTTGACTTTGCTCTGGACACTCTTCCGCCTGAAGACCTCTGGCGGAACGCTGGCGTGCTTGCGTACCCAGTAGGGAGTGGACGAGACGCGGTACGGGTCCTCCGGTGCGACCACGCGGAAGCGGTTCGCCGACTCGGTGTCGAACGTCTCCGCCGCGTTGTCCACGAGCCAGGCGGCGAGCTGGCGGGCCGTGGGGCCATCCAGGCTGGCGTCTTCCCCAAAATGCTCCCCCAGGCTGGCCATCAGCGCCGCCCACGACGCGGCGGGGAGCAGGCTGGGATGGAGGGCGTAGTGACACGCACCACATTCCTGCTGGTAGGGAGGATTCTCAGCGAGGACCCGCAGACTGTGCGGTGGAGGGAGCCGCGACAACCACTGGAGGAGTCCCACCGCGCCCCCCGCCACGACCAGGAGCAACGCGACAGCGAGCACGCGGCGTGCGGGACGCGGCGTGGGGATAGGCGCCTCCGGCGGGAGGTGCTTCCATCCCGTGATGATCGCCCGCACGAGATTGTCGTGCGTGAGCAGGCTCTCCGTCACCACACCGGCGACGTGCCCCGTCACCAGGGCCAGGAGCAGCAGCACCAGCCAGTGGTGCACGCCCTTGGCAGCGAACCCTACCGAATAGCTGATGACCGCCGACAGTGGCCCTTGCTTCTCCTCCCCCCCAAGACGAGCAGCCCCGTTGCGACCAAGGCGATCAGCACCCCCGTCAGGGCGAAGACCATCAACGCCCCGGTCGGGTTATGCCCGACGTAATGCGGTGGCCGCAGCAGCAGCAGACCCCGCAGATGTTCGACCGTGTCTCGCGGCGGATAGAGGAAGCTGACAACGCGGCTGTACTCCGGTCCGCAGAGGCCCCAGACGAGCCGAAAGACCATGAGTGCCACCAAGCCGTAGCCAGCCCAGACATGGACCCCCATCCACCACTCGGGGGTGACAAACCCGGTCACCACGCCCACGATCACCAGGAACACGAGTCCCCAGTGGAACAGCCGCGTGGGCAGGTCCCAGACCTTCACCCAGCGGCCGGATGATGGCTCGGCTGGAGCCGGTGGTGCACCGGCCTCCCTCGCGGGACTCTCCTCCATCGGATTCTCCGGCATCGTGTGGCCTTTCAGAGGTGCTGTCACGAGGTGTGCAAGCGAGAACAGGCGGCCTTGCTCGTCACGCAGGTGCACTGCCCGTACACCATTGACGTAGACCGTGCCGCTCGCGACTGGCGAGACGATCACGGCCATTCGAATGCCTCCAGACATGTTTGACCGCATGAGAAAGCTCCTGAGAGCGTCTTGGTCCCAGCGGAAACTGGTCAACGCGTCCTGGAGGGCAACGATTGCCCCGGGGCTCTCTTCTTGGAGAACATAAAACATTACTACTATTCTTTCCAGATGCCGAACGCTGCCGGTGAGCGGCGGCCCACCCGCGACGATGCCGAAGAAGCCGACAAAAGCCTGCGGGGTGGGCCGTCCGCTCCAGTGGCTTGTTCGGCCGAGCTCGGATAAAGCGCCTTGCTTTGCTTCCAGGCTCTTCTGCTC
>CAZLYT010000736.1:0-1540 GCA_964563515.1 uncultured Candidatus Competibacteraceae bacterium
GCTTGGTGTAGGACGGGCACCGACATGCGCTCGGGTTGCGCGCTGGCTATCGAAGGGTTTCACCTTGACCGAAACTGCACCCGCAGTTGTTGATGAACTGCCAGGAGAGTAGAGGATGGAGAAGGACTCAATCGCGCAAGCGGCGCGCATTTCTGCCGATATGACCACAGCGGGTTTCGATCTGTGGCGCCAGGTGCTGGAGCAGCTCAGAGAGCAGCAACAAGATGCGGCCCGGCAGATGCTGGCGGGACATCGGCAGCTCGGAGAGGCCGACCGCGGAGCCACCAGCCCTGACTGGCAGGCCTACTGCCAGGACAACCTGCAACGAAGCATCGAGCTGTCCTCAGGCGCCTGGGACGCCTTCTACAGTACCCAGAGGAACCTGCTGCAGGTCTGCCAGAAGATGGCCGGGGAACAGAGCCGGCTACTGGAGGAAGGCCTGAGCCTCGCTTTCGGGGTTGAAGTCACGAGCGAGCCGGCTCGTTTGGAGGCATCTGACCTGGACGCGGTGACAAACGCCGCGAGCGTCGATCAAGCTGATCGCCAACAGTAGGCCTGGGCCGCAGCCTTCTGGCCGTGGGCGATTCGGCACTCCTGTCGGATGCTAGCCGGGTCTGGAGTAGGCTCGATGCGGAAACCGAAACTGCAGCCAACGGCGGGACCAGGATCCCGCGGACTACCGGGCTCCGTACATCTACGGCCGGGCGAAGGTGGCTGCCAGTCCAATATCGGAGCACGGTCCCGACGTAGAGTCGTGCCCTTCATGTGCGGGGAACAGTCTGGGCAAAGTTCCTCGCCTTCGGTCCCGCCGTTAGCACGGACGGTAGCCCGGGCATCTTTTGTGACCTGGTCACCCTATCCAGCTAAGGCCAGTGCAAGGTTCGCGATGGCGCCGGCGGGCCGGGACTACGCGCTCACAGTGGCGGCACCGCCAATGCGATTGCGGGCAATGCACGGTGGGACGACCGCCAGCCTGCTTTGCGCAATGCTATTTTTGTCATCCAGTGCCGCCATGCTAATGCTCGCCGGGCGACAGTGGTCGCTGCTCTACGTGGCGAGCTGGGGCTGGCTGGGATGGGTGATGCTTTGCAGTGCCTGGAGCCAGTCTGCTGGTACGCCGAAGTCGCGAAAGTCTCGCCAGGGATCCATACGGGCGCGATCAACCCTATCCAAGACTCACTCTCGGCGCAGGTAGGACGCGGGCTTCGAACGCCTGCTGCGCACCATGACAGTGGGTCGGCTACAACAGGAGGTAGAAGATGCATCTGGTAGAACATCGCTTGTCAGCGCGGGTGCCAGTGACGCTGGATGCGTTGGTGCAACAGCCGATCGATCCGGCCACCTTTGTGCGGCTGCGCAATCTTTCCCACTACGGGGCCTATGCGCAGACGTCGGTGCCGATTCCACGCCACCGACGGGTGTGGATCCACCTCCGGCTGCCCGGCACCCGCAAGCCAGGTGTGGTTCGAGCCACGGTAGTGCGCGCCGACGCCAACGGCGTCGGGCTCGAGTTCGACGACTATGGTCCCGACGTTCAGGG
>CAZLYT010000737.1:0-1983 GCA_964563515.1 uncultured Candidatus Competibacteraceae bacterium
ACGAAGCTCGACCTTCGGGCTGCCAGACAGAACAGCTGCAAGTCGTCGAGGAGGGGAAGATTATTCACGTTTCGTGAACTCTGATTTCTGCGATCCGCCGGATCTTAGCTGACCAGAGCTGTAGTAGCCTGCGCTCAACCCAGCAGCAAGCCCGCACCTAGGGAGGCACCCATGACCCGAGTGATTTCCCTGGCTGCCTTGACGGTGCTGGAGCTGACGCCATCGGAGATGGTCTCCTGCGCTGCCGAGGCGGGCTACAGCCACGTAGGGCTGCGACTGATTCCGGCCACCGAAGAAGAGCCCCGCCATGCCATCATCGGCGACACGCCCCTGGTGCGGGAGACTCGACGTCGCCTGGATGACACCGGCGTGAAAGTTCTGGACATCGAGATCTTCCGCCTCAAGCCAGAAACCCGCGTGGCTGACTACGAGCCGGCCCTCGAGACCGGGGCGCACCTGGGTGCCAGCGAGGTGCTGGTCGCCGGTAACGACCCGGACCAAGGCCGCCTCATTGACCGCTTCGCCGAGCTCTGCGACACCGCCGCCGGCTTCGGCCTCAACCCCAGCCTCGAGTTCATGCCCTGGACTGACGTCAAGGACCTGAACCAGGCGGCGCGTATCGTCCGTGCCGCGGCGCGCAGCAACGGCGGCCTACTCATCGACGCCTGCCACCTGGACCGCTCCCAAAGCCGGGTGGAAGACGTGGTTGAGCTGCCAAGTGAATGGCTGCGTTTCGCGCAGCTCTGTGACGTGCCCGCGATCCGGCCACCGACCATGGCGGAGGTCCTGGCCGAAGCTCGCGCCGAGCGACAGTTTCCCGGCGAGGGCGGGTTGGACCTCAAGGCGCTGCTGCGGGCCGTGCCCGCCAACCTGCCGCTCAGCCTGGAGGTGCCGACCCACCGTCTTGCCCGCACCGTCGGCGCGCTGGAGCGAGCCCGGCGTGCCCTATCGGCGACCCAAGCGCTGCTCGTGTCGGTCGAAGGCAACCGTCGAGCCTAACGAATCGAAGCGCAGTCAAGAACATCGGTTTCGAGACCCAACCGCGCCCAAGCGGCAGCCGCGCAAGCTGGACCACTAGAAGCAAGCGGATGAGCCAACTCAACATCGCCGTGGCCGGTGCTGGCGCGATCGGTCGCCAACACATGCAGTTGCGGCGGCCAGCGCGCGGAGCTGGGAGCAAACCGCCCGCGAAAACCCGTGCTATGCCAGCTACGCTGACGAGGACTGCTACCTGCTGGCGGGGACCTTGGGTTCGCTGGCGATTCTAACCATGCGGCTAAAAATCTATGGGGGCGACGCGGAGCCGTCTTGGTGGACACCATTCGATACCGCAACCGTCCCCCTGGAGGCCGTTGACCCACTAGCGCGCCAGATCGAGCATTTCGGAGCGGTCATCCGCGGCGACACCACCCCTCTGGTGAGCGCTCGCGAGGGGCTACGGAATCTGAGGGTCACCCAGGCCGTGGCCAAGGCCGCGTCCACCGGTCAGCGGGTGGAAGTGCCGGTGCACTAGAGGATGTGGCGACCGGAGCAGAAATCCGCGGACCGCAACCGCGCCCGCCGCACGGGCCATCGTTTGGCGGCATCAAATAACTTGGCAGTTGATTATTCGGTACGAAACGCCAATACCCATAACCAAACATCGGTTGTAGGCTTCCTCCTAACAAAGCCTCGCCGCTTTCACTTGACTAGAGCCCGGGTCGCCCCGCCCAGTGACCCGGCCCAGTGACCCGAGATTGCTTCGCGACCACACCGTACAACCTGGAGAGAGCACCGTGACTGAAGTGGAAGAGTTCATTCCGCGCGAGCGCAGCATCCATCCGCCTGCTTACACGCCCGGCTACAAGACCAGCGTGTTGCGCTCGCCGCGCTGCGCCCTGATTTCGCTGCAGAACTCCTTGTCGGAGGCCACCGGCCCGATGTTTGGACAGGAGGACATCCAACCACTGGATAACGACCTGATCAAGAACGCCGCGGTGACGG
>CAZLYT010000738.1:0-1625 GCA_964563515.1 uncultured Candidatus Competibacteraceae bacterium
ACGGGCGACATCCTGCTCGGCGACGCCTTCTATCCGACCTACTTTCTCCTATGCAACCTCGCCCAACGCGGCGTCGACGGTGTGTTCGAGCAGCACTGCCGCCTGGCGGAGAAGATCTGGCGCATGGGACGCCGAGTCTACGTACACACGGCGAATGCGGGCCAGGCCCAGGCGCTGGACGACCTGTTGTGGACCTTCCGGGACGGCAGCTTCGTGCCCCATGAGCGCTATAGCCCCGGCGCCGCGGAACCGGCTACGGTCGTGATCGGCTGCGATCCCGACCCCCAGCTCGAGCCGGATGTGCTGATCAACCTGGCCGAGGCAGTGCCACCCAGCTTCAGCAGCTTCCAGCGTCCGGCCGAGCTGGTTGACGCGGACCCGCACATCGTGAAGCCTCCCGCGAGCGCTGGCGCTTCTACCGCGACCGCGGCTACCCGCTGCAAAAGCACGATCTGTGAGCACCACGGCGACGCCTGAGCGGCGCCTGCCGCAGCCGACGGGCTCTGGGGCCGGCGCAAGCCGCGATGGGCCCGCCCCGCGGGCCTCCAGCATCGCAGCCTCTGGCGATCAGCTGATCAATGGGCTTCGCTGCGCCGCGCCCCTACTATCGGCTCCCAGCACTGCCACGCGCAGCAGCATCGGCCGTGGAGAGCCCTGGAAAGAACCGAGGCGTTCTGCTATTTCACGGTAGCACCAGGCGCCGGCGAACATCACCACCGGAGGCTTTTCCGCGTGGACCGCCGGTCGCTGTCAACCGAGGAGTATCGAACACCGTGACAAAGAAGCCAATCCTGGAGCACCTGCGGCTGCAGCCGGATAGACGCCTGACATTCTTCCAACAGTTTCTGCGCAATCCGCAGCAGATCGGATCCGTAATCCCAAGCTCACGCTTTCTGGAATCGAGGCTGGTGGGAATCGCCGGTGTCGCCGGCGCCCAAATGGTGGTGGAGCTGGGCCCCGGCACCGGTGGCACCACACGCGCACTGCTCCGGGCCATGCCACAGGACTGCACCCTGCTGGCCATTGAGAGCAACGCCGAATTCGCCAGGGGCCTGGAGGCCGAGTCCGACGAGCGCCTGCTGGTGCACCCAGGAGGCGCCCAAGATCTGCTGCAGGTCCTCGAGCGACGCTGCTTGCCCCAGCCCCAGGTGGTGCTGTCGGGCATACCCTTTTCGACCATACCGCCCGCCCTCGGTCAGCAGATCCTTCGCGACGTGTGGTCTGCCCTCGCTCCCGGCGGGCAGTTCGTCGCATACCAAGTGCGGTCCCACGTGGCGGAGCTGGGTGAGGCGATCTTCGGCATGCCTGAAAAGTGCTTCGAGCTCCTGAACGTGCCGCCCATGCGGGTGTTCCGATGGCGCAAGCCCGCGCTGGAGCTAGACAGCCCGCTTGCGCTCTGACGGCCCGGGCGCCGCGGCGGCGGCATGCAGCCACAGATTCAGCCCGGCAATCAGATGGCTAGCGCCGCGATATCGAAGGCGGTGCACCCGGGAGGAAGAAATCGACGCCATCGTCAGTGGTTGGAGCGAATGATCGTGCTGAAGTGGCCTCGGGCGATCGAAGGGCACCCGGGCCGGCGCTCGAGCGTCAGGGCGTTCGCTTTATGGCTAGCGGCGATGCTGGCG
>CAZLYT010000739.1:0-4094 GCA_964563515.1 uncultured Candidatus Competibacteraceae bacterium
CCCCGCAAGAGATACGGGTAGATCACCTGGCCCTCCGCGGGCTGGCTCAGCCGGGGCTTGGCGTAGAGGGCGTCCAATCCCATCTGCCGCAGCAAGCGGCGGACATGCTTGGGATTGACCGCCTAGCCCAGGCCCCGCAACCACGCCGTCATCCGGCGCACCCCATCAAAGGGGGTCGCCGTGTACTGCTCGTCCAGCAACCGCATCAACTGCAGCTCCGTGGCCCTCACCGGCACCGGCTGATAGTACAGGCTCGAGCGTGCCAGCTCCAACAAGGCACATTGCCGGCGTAGGCTCAGCTGCGGATGCCCCGGCTCAAGCAACGCGCGCTTCGCCTCAACCGAGATGGCCAACTTTTTTTTTCAGCCAGTCCAGCTCTACTTTCAACTGGCCAATCTGTTGATATAACGCTGCCTTCAGGGCTTCCTCGTCCTTTTGCTTGGTGCCACGGCGGCTAGCGAACATCTTGGGCAATTCCTCTAACGCCAGTTTCTTCCACTGGGCAATCTGGACCGGATGTACCCCAAATTCCGCCGCCAGCTCATTGATCGTCCGTTCGCCCCGGAGAGCTTCCAAGGCCACCTTGGCCTTAAAATCGCTGCTGTATTGCCGTCGTGACATCGTCATGGCCGTTATCTCCTCACCGGCCCTCACAGCCTTAACTTATTCCGTGGTCCAGTTTTTGGGGAGCATTATAGAGGTAGGGCGAGCGGGCATCGTGGCGTGGTTCACGCGCGCGCAGCCAGGCGCGGATCGCCCGCACCTCATCACCTTCCATCGGCTGATGTGTCGAGAGGCTGCCTTTCTTCCGGCGCACAGAGAGACGGCCGGTGTCCAGATCGAGATCCTGCAGGCGCAACTCCACGAGTTCAGAGACACGTAACCCGTGCCGGTAGGTCATCAGCATCATCAGATAATCGCGCACGCCGTGACGACCCTGCCGGGCCGCTTCCAGAAAGCTCTTCATCTCGGCTTCCGTCAGAAAGTCCTTGCCACGACGATCCACTGTCTGGTGTTCCCGTTTTCCCGGCATCGCTGAGACGACTCTTGACGTTACGGAGCGTGGCAGGCCCTTTGCGGCGAGCACACAGGCCTGATGTGATGAAGGCTCGTGTGGACAACTCTGGACAAAACGTGCATTCTGTCACGACTCTACCGGGAGTGGTAGCTCCCCACTAAACCGTGGTGAGGTTCGCTTGCGATGAAAATGGGGGTCCAGACATATTCTTTCTTGGCATGCTCCCCAGCAAAGCCAGGAGAGGAGAATCATCATGGACCCCGCCACTGTCTTCTGCCCTGGTTGGCTGACAAAAAGTGAGGCGCGCCCTCACACACTCCTCAGATCGGTTTATACTCTCTTTGGGACAACCGTTTTCCAAGGAGGGTCAACATGGAGAGCACGCCTCGTCTGTATGATACGCTGGTAGCCATCTTGCGCCAACATCAAAATTGGCTGGATCGTCGGCATCTAAAGACGCTCGCCTGGATGATGGTGGGTCTCATCCAGGCTGGAAAAATCAATCTCACGGCTTGGGCACCCTATGTCCACAGCCGAGCCGTGTATGCGCAAAGTCACGTGCGTCGGTTGGCGCGCTGGCTCGAAAATACATGGATAGACGTGCATGCCCTCTATGGACCCCTCGTGCAACAAGCCCTCGCCGAGTGGGAAAACCAGGTGTTGTATTTGGCTCTGGATACGTCGATGTTGTGGAATACCTACTGTCTGGTGCGCATCTCGCTCGTGTATCAGGGAGTTTTTGGATCTATCGCTATGGGAAACGTCAGTGCAAAGTAAATCGTATTCCTTTGTCGCCAGGGAAGGCGCTTTTCTGGCATCATGTATACATGACCAAGCAGGAGTATGGTCCCGTTCACCTCGCCCTGGGGCGGCCTATAGGCAGTCAGGAATACTGGTTTGTCGTGAGCGATGAGCCCACGGAGTCAAAGACGTTTGAGGAGTATGGACGGCGTTTTGACATCGAGATAGTCTAAACGCAAATGACAAAACGGGGTGGTTTCTCCCTTGGGGCCGGTGGGGACCACATACCGAATCTCCACCTGGTCATTGGTGACGATGACGTGATCGATGAGCAGTTCCACCAGTTGTCTGCGTTGGGCAAAGCTGAGCTGGTCCAAGGTGGGTCGCACTCGCTGGCAAAACGCCTCGAGGCCTTGGGCCAAGGCAGCGATATCCACCTGTTGCTGCGCCTGAGCCTCGAGCTGGCGCAGCTGCTGAGACAAGCCGTGTTGGGTCTGGGTCACCTCCTGTCGTTTGCGCTCAAACTCCTCACGCCCGATGATCTCGGCCAGGTAGATCTCCAGCAGCCGGGCTTGCTGCCGTTCGAGCTGGGCGAGGGCATCGCGCAGGGTCTTCCGCCGGGCCTGCAGGGCCTGGGGCAGCCATGCCCCACCGTGGGCACGCGCCAATTCATGGGTGATGAGCGCGGGCTCAGTCAGGATCCGACACAGATCCTGCCAGACCAACGCGTCCAGGGCCCGGGCCGGGGCCAAGCGCGCCGTGCAGCGGTCGCCCCGGGCGGCCCGCAACGCATCAGTCCGACCTCGACAACTATAATAGGGATAATCAGGTGGAACCGTGCGGCCCGTACACGCCAGTTGACACTGGCCACAACTGACCAAGCCGCGGAGCAAGTATTCGTGCGCGGTGTTGTGCCGGCGGGCCATCTGGGTGTTGCGCTCCAACCGGGCTTGGGCCGCTGCAAACGTCTCCGGGCTGATGATGGCCGGCACGGGGCTGGCAATCCACTCCTCGGGCGGGGCCGGCCGATGATTGCGCCCCGGCCCCACCGGGCGCAAGGCGGATTGGCGGATGCGGGCGGGCACTGGGCGGGTCCGCTCAGCATAAGCGGTACCCGTGTAGACCGGCGAGCGAAGGATGCCCCGCACTGAGGCGACATTCCAGCGCGGTCCTCCGCGCGGAGTCGGGATCTGGTCGTCGGTGAGGCGCTTGGCCACGCTATAGAGGGTAGCCGGCGCGTGCCGGTCAGTATACCACGCAAAGATCTCGGCGATCACCGCGGCTTTGACCGGATCTAGCCGCAGACGCTGGGGATCGCGGGGGCGCTCAGAGTCCATCACGTAGCCGTACGGGGGTACGCTCCAGGGCAGCAGTTGGCCGCTGCGCCATGTGGCTTGCCGGCCCCGCCGCATCCGGTCGGCTATTAGGGTCCGTTCATATTCGGCCACCGCCCCCCGGATCTGGAGCAGGAGCTGATCGTGCGGATCCTGGCTCATGGGTCGTTCCAGAAACTCCACCTGGCAGCCCCGCTGGGCGAGTTCGTCGATCAGGAGCATTTGATGGACATCGTGACGGGCCAGCCGGTCGGGAGCGGTCATGAGCACCAGGTCAAAAGTGGCCAGGGCAGCGCGATCCCGCAGCCGATCCAAACCGGGCCGGTTGAGTTTGGCCCCACTATAGCCGTCATCGCGGTAGATGTGCTCCTCGGCGAGATGCCAGTCGGGCCGAGTCGCGAGGTGTTCGCGAAGGCGGATAAGTTGCTGTTCAATGGTCTGCGTTTGCTGTTGTCGGGTGGTCGACACACGGACATACAGGGCTACTTCCATCGGACTCCTCCTGCTGGTGTGATGGCACAGGACCCATGCCTGTGTCGTCGTCCATCGCCCATTGCAGAAGGAACTGGTAGGCATCATCCCACCGCCGTTCACCGTCGCTCCGTGCGATCACCCTGCGGCGTATCTGCCAGGGTCTGTTCATGGGTTCCTCCTGCGCCTCGTGAGTATGCTACGCAGAAGGATACCCTCGCCATGGGCTTAGCGCCGCAACCGCAGGGGGCGCCGCCACCAGGACAACGGGAGTGTCCCCCACCGGGTGCAGCAGAATTTGTCATTTGAGATCATACCATCGAAACCTTCTATCAGGACAGCAAGGGACAGCTGGGCTTCAACGAGTATTGGATGCGGAGTGCCGAAGCCATGGGGACACATGGGTGTCTGGTGTTCGTGGCCTACTCGCTGCTGCACCTGACGTGCCTGCCTGCCGGACCGGATCGAACGAAGGGCCTCATGCACACCATGGGGGACGCCTGTCGGCCACAAGGGCGTGCGGTGCTGCA
>CAZLYT010000740.1:0-6583 GCA_964563515.1 uncultured Candidatus Competibacteraceae bacterium
AAGCCCTCGCAGCGGTCCAGGCGAACGCTGCCCGTGGTCAAGGTGCCGGTCTTGTCCAGCGCTACCGCGTGCACCCGGGAGAGATGCTCCAGCGCCTCGCCGCCGCGCACCAAGATCCCACGCCGGAGCGCGAGGCCGATACCGACCGAGGTCGCCAGCGGCGTGGCCAACCCCAGCGCGCAGGGACAGGCCACCACCAGTACCGCCAGGGCGCTGAGCAGGGCCTGATCGAAGCGCTCTTGCGCTGCCCAGTACCACAGCGTCGCATTGGCGAGCGCGAGCACCCCGAAGATGAACTGGACCGCGACCCAGTCGGCGAGTCTTTGCGCCTGGCTCCGCTGCCGCAGCGCGTCAGCCATGGCAAGGCCGTTGGCGGCCCAGCGGGTCGCTGCCCCGGCCGCGGTGGTCTCGATCAGGAGCGCGCCGGTGGTGTTGCTGCTACTCGCCAGCACGATGGCGCCGGCGTGCTTCGAGACCAGCCGCGACTCGCCGGTCAAGAGGGACTCGTTGACGCTGGACGTTCCCTCGAGCACCAGGCCGTCCACGGGGATTCGTTCGCCGGGCAGCACGCGCACGGCTACCCCAGGGGCGAGGTTCGCGACCGGCCGCAGGTGCTCTTCGTTGCCATCGACGACGCGGGCCCGCACGCGCTCTGGGGCGAGCAGCGGCTTGAGATCGCGCATGGCCCTCGCCCTCCCGGCCGCCTCCAGGTAGCGGCCGAGGGTGAAGAGCAGTGAGGGTGCAACGTCACACGACCGCCATCGTTGTTGCAGGTGTAGTGCTGCAGCAGCTGCGACTCCGTTGCGGTACATCGCCCAGCACCCCGCTCTCGTGCAGTGAGCAGAAGACGTCGAGGTTCACCGCGCGTCGGACGAAGGCCGGCAGCTGCCAGACGTTCGTCGCAATGCCGCGGCCGGCAAGCACCTGACCCGCGACGGGAGCGGCGACCTCCGCGACCGGCTTCGCATCGATGTCGATTGCGGCCTCGTACCGCACCCACGCCGATCGCCGGCATGTGATCCAGACGGCAACGTGCGGCAGCTCGCACAGTGTCCGCAGCAGATTCAACGCCCCCTGGAAGTCGACCGCGCGCTCGAGGGAATCGATGACCACCACGAGGCCGCGACTCTGGTCGTTTTCCGACAAGCGTTCGAATAACGCCGCCAGGACCTTGGACACGCTGTCGTAGCGAGCTGCCCTTCGAAGAGGGGCTATCCCACGAGAAGCAGCAGAAGAAGCGGAGGTCGCCGATGGCCTAGGCCGCAGCGACTGCAGACGGGGTGAGGTCTCCAGCGAGCGCTGGCGAGCGGAGTTCGGTACCGAGTGTTTCGGCCATTCGAGCTCGAGTCGATGACCGGCCCCACCTCAACTACGGCCAGGGCCGAGCAGTTACTGCTCGCGCCCTGGCACTCTTCTCGGACACCACACTTCGATCAACCGTGGCTCGCGCTCACGCCGCGACTCTGCCGACCCCGGCTGATATCACTGCCCGGTGGCGGCCCTGCCACAGCACGCAGCGAATATTCTCTGCTCCGCGACGATGTCTAGCTGAGAGGATGACCCTTTAATTTCGCCTTTCTCCGGACGGTGGAACCGAAAGGGAGTGTTTCATAAATTTAACGACGGTGACGATAAGCATATCCTGCCACGAGCCCATCTCTCCAACCAGGATCCGCTGATTGCGAAGGATATTCGGGCCGTCCCAAACCGTATCAGCTTTGAGACAGCTTTGCGCAGTCATAAAAAAGGCCGGCGATTCGACTCTTCAATGTATTGACAGCTCCACGGAGCTAAGTTTATTTTAAATTTAAACTACACTGCCATGCTTGCCGTAGTTAATCCGTTGCCGACAGGGCGTTGGCCTGGGGTGCGCACCAATAGTCGCCGTGTGTTGGTCACGGAATGGCAGGCCGATTTTGATTTTGTCATGCAGCACTGCTAAAGAGCGAGTACCGGTGAAAAGGTACCGCTGATCGCGGTGAGTTAAGGGGAATCAGTGGAACGCCCTGAGATAGATCCACTCTGGACCGTTTGTGCCCAAATAAAACGGGGAACTGTTTTGCCCAAAAACCACAGTCTCCGCGGGACGCGCGCTGACAAAGCCTCAATCAAGCATCTGCCCGCATCGATCGTGAAGCCTCCGAGCGCAGCCGGGTTGTCCGGGTGGTAGTTCCGTGGGCGTGATTTTGGCAGGCGTATTGATCCTTTAATTGTAATGTCGCGGCTTTGCGCAATCCGGCTGAACCGTTCAGGTTCGCAGCTTTTCGGAATTTACCTGCAGCGCGAACCGCAGCGAGCGGGCGAACAGATCCTTACATCCAATATCGGCCCGAGCGGCAGGGCCTCCGCCCGGACAGCGACTTGCGCTACGCTGCTGCCACGCCACCTCCGAGCTCGTCGATCGGGGTTTGCAGCGCACCGTCGGCAATGCCGTCTCTCGCACAACACGGGAGGTGTAAGTAGTCACTGAAACTCAGCGTTTATAAAAAAAACGAGCTCCTTATGGAGCATGAACGCCCTAGCCGATTTGAAAGCCCTAGAATGGAGGCGCAGTCGTGCCCAAAAAAAGACACTACTCTTCGCGAAGCCTAGCAGTTGCCACGGCGATATCCGTGCCAGTGGTGCTGGCTCTTACCGACGTGGCAATGGCTACCCCGTTGAGCCCGGCAGAGGAGGACTACCAGCTCAAGTTGCTCGGCAAGCACGTATTTTTCGACAAGATCTCCGAGCCCTCCCGGATGGCGTGCGCCAGCTGCCATGATCCTCGCTGGGGATGGACTGGAAATAACACCCACATCAACAGCACCCAGGTCGGGATCACCGGCGCCAATCCACACACGAAAGGCGGCCTCAAACCCCCCAGCAATGCGTACGCCAGCGAAATCCAGGATTTCGGACAGTGTCCGCCAGGCATCTTGGCAGTTGCACAGGAGTGTGGCGGCAACTTCTGGAATGGGCGAGCCGAAGGGCGCTCGTTTACGGATGGCGGTCAGATGTTTCCTGCCGGCGCCACCAAGCACGTCGACGTCGAAGTCTTTCAAGGAGATGTGGGTCTGCAGCTGGCCTACTCCGAGTACCTGGGACCGGTCGCGGATCAGGCCATAAACCCGATGCCTAACCCGGTCGAGCAGAACATCGAGCGGCAGGCGGTTTGCGAGCACGTGGCGAAACAGAAATATGCTGCGTTGTACCAGGAGGTCTGGAACGAGCCGATCGACTGTGGCGCCAACCTGGTCGCGATCAAGGCCGACGACGTCGATGCCGAGTCCGAGTTCGATATCAGCTTCAAGCGTCTGGCCGTGGCCATGTCGGCCTACCAGCATTCCGCCGAGGTCAACTCTTTCAGCTCCAAGCGGGACATCGAGCTCGCCCTGGACGCGGACGGACAATTCCCGCTCGACGGATTCACCGACCAAGAGAATCTCGGGCACGATCTGTTCTACACAGATTTCCTGAATCCTCTTACCACCGAGGATGGGAGGACGATCGTAACGAACTGTTCGCTGTGTCATAGCGACAGCCCGGGCTTCGTTTTTGGCCCACCCATTCCTGGGGTGGAACGTGACGACGGCACAGAACCAAAGCAGCTCTACGCTGACGACGGCTTCCACAATATCGGCGTTCCGAAGAATCCGGAACTGCCCGCCAACCTCGGGTTGGTCGACCACACGGGAAATGCCGGTCACACGGGGACATTCAAGACGCCAACGCTGCGCAACGTAGGCAAGAAGCTTTCCGGCGGCGTGACCAAAGCCTACACCCACAACGGCTACTTCAAGACCCTGGACAGCATCATTCATTTCTACAATACGGCGGAAACAAAGCCTAAGTGCGAAGCACTGTTCCCGGACAGGAGCGAGTTCCCGGAGAGCTTCGCGTTGGCGAACGACTGCTGGCCCGAGCCCGAGACCGGCGGTCCAACGTCCTCGCGCGGCCTCTTGTTTGGCAATATCGGCATGACGACTGAGGAGGAGGCCGCTATCGTGGCCTACCTGAAGACCCTCTCCGACACCGAAACTCCCAAGGCGCCGAAGCCGTACGCGCCTGGGAAGAATCAATAGCAGCTTGCGCCATATTCTCGGAGCCTGACTTCGGCCCCGCTTCGGCGGGGCCATTCAACCGTCGCGCCGGCGCGGTGCCGCTGTGGCAGGGTCGTCGTGCGTTGGAGCCCTCTTTGGAGCCGCTACGCCGTACGGGGCTGGACCTCAGGCCGACGTCGGCGCCCAACACGCCTGCATCGACTCGACGTCAAGCGAGCGCACGTCAGCAGACTCGCCATGCGCAAAGTCCTGGTGCCAAAGCAACACACCTAGGAGCCAGTCGGACTTAGAGGGCTGCCACCGAAAATTGGCGAATTTTTGCTCAATTTCGCAGCGCTGCGTGGATTCTGAAGCTATTTCAATCCTTGGCACCGGCAGAATTGACGTACGCGACGGTGAGTAACCTGAGTCCGACAGCCTCCTAGGCGACTCGGACGCGATCTCCCGCCAGCGTGACGGGCGAGCCGGTGACGGCACGTCGATTCCGGCGGGTCACCAGCAACTCGTCGCCGCCATCGAGGCGCACCTGATAGCGGGTGCTGGCGCCGTGATACTGCACTTCCAGCACCTCACCGGCGGCGATCATCCAGCTCGCGCCCGGGCTCTCCTGGCTGCCGATCAGGGTGATCTTCTCGGGCCGGACCGCAAACGGCCGCGGCTCGCCGGCGATGCGTCCCGCAGCCGCCGCGTCGAGGATGTTCGAGACCCCCACGAAGCCCGCCACGAAAGATGTCGCCGGGTGCTCGTAGACTTCCTCCGGACGTCCCACCTGTTCGATCCGACCGTGGTTGAACACGGCCAGGCGATCGCTTATGGAAAGCGCTTCGTCCTGGTCGTGGGTGACGAAGATGAAGGTGATCCCCACCCGGCGTTGCAGGGCCTTCAGCTCCACCTGCATCCGTTGGCGCAGCTTGAGGTCCAGGGCTCCCAGCCAACATGCGCCGTCTGCCGACCTATCGGCTGCGAGCGGACCGCATTCCGCTCAGTCGCCACAAGCTGTTTCTCGGGCGCGGCTTTCGCTGGAACCAGCGGCACACCCAACGCCTGCGCGACACCATCCGTCCTGAGGGGCAGCACTACGTGCAGCCGGGCCCGCTCTATCAGTGGGCGCGGCGGAAAGAGGTCGCTTGGGAATCGGTACCGGTACTCAACGTCTTCGCCTGGCTGCTGACCCCTATGGTGGAACCCGCTCAAACCCTTGCCGGCGGTCGTCGGCGGCACGCCGGCGTTGCATGCCGTTGAGCCCGACGAGCAGGACGTCTGGATGGACCTCGGCGAGCGCGTCGGCCACACCCTGGTGCTCGGCTCGACGCGGGTCGGCAAGACCCGGCTCGCCGAGATCCTTATCACCCAGGACATTCGCAGCGGCGACGTCGTCATCGTCTTCGACCCGAAGGGCGATGCCGATCTGCTACGACGCGTCTACGCGGAGGCGAAGCGCGCAGGGCGCGCCAAGGACTTCCACCTGTTCCATCTCGGCTTTCCCGAGGTGTCGGCGCGCTACAACGCCATCGGCAGCTTCTCCCGGATCACTGAGTGGCGACCCGGATCGCGAATCAGCTGCCGAGCGAGGGCAACTCGGCCGCCTTCAAAGAGTTCGCCTGGCGCTTCGTGAACATCATCGCCGGGGCGCCGTCGGGACTGCCAGCAGATCCGCCGCTACATCAACGACATCGAACCGCTGTTCGTCGAGTACGCCGGTGAGCATCTGTGGCGCTTTGGTGAAGAGAACTGGAAAACAGAGGTCGAGGAAGTCGCCGAGAAGATCAGCGAGCGGAATCTCTCCTCAGCGCTCAAGGGGCGGGATCGCGACGCGATCGCCCTGATGCGCTACCTGCAGGCGCAGGACCTCTATGACCCGGTTCTGAACGGTCTCGTGTCCGCGTTCAAATACGACAAGACCTACTTCGACAAGATCGTGAGCTCCGTCGGTCCGCTGATGGAGAAGCTGACTACCGGGAAGATCGCCGAGCTCATCTCGCCGGACTACCTGAACGAAGTCGACAGCCGTCCGATCTTCGAGTGGCTGGACGTAATCCGCCGCAACGGGATCGTCTACGTCGGGCTTGATGCGTTGACGGACACCACGGTCGCGAGCGCGGTGGGCACGCTCCATGTTCGCGGATCTGGTTTCTGTCGCTGGGCACACCTACCGCATCGCCGTCGGGCCGCTAACCAAGGCCGCAAGGTCTTCACGCTGCAGAGGCTGCCAGCGTGCGAGGAGCCGCTCGCTGACGAGGTGGGCAAGGTAGCCGGGTTCTCGCTGCACGCGGGCGTGGCGGCGCGGGCGGATGAACGCAAGAAGCTCGAACGGCTGTGCCGCACCATCAGCCGCCCGGCTGGCGGCCTCAGTCAGCCCAAGCCCCGAGTCCAACTGACGCGTTATAACGGGGTGTTTGCGCCAAAGAGCAAACAGCGCGCGCGGGTGACGCCGGCCAAGCGGGGCAGGGGCGGTCAGCCTGGCATCAGGGCGGATCCGGAGGAGCCGACAGCCGCCGAACGGCGCGCCTCGCTGAGCCTCAAGCGCAGCGCCTCAAGCGGGT
>CAZLYT010000741.1:0-2629 GCA_964563515.1 uncultured Candidatus Competibacteraceae bacterium
ACGGCTGAAAGGGGACTTACATGCGGGCGATAAACAGCGTGACGGGGTAAATGTTCCCCACGGGCGTGGGCATGAACCGCATAGGCCAGCAGGGAGGAGCCCACATCGCCGCTGACCACCTGTGCATCGCTCGTGCCCCGCCGCGACCGTCTCTGGCCGGCTTCGGTGAATCACCACACGGTAGCCCAAAGCATCCAACACCTGGGCCGACTGTAACACGTAACCCAGTTTGCGAAACGAATAGAGGCCGGCAAAGCGTGCCGACAACGAGGCCGCCAAGATCACCTCCCCGCCAATCTCGGCCTCTTGGCAGGGATTGGGAAAAGCGTCAGCCTACGTCTTTAACGTGCATCAGGACTTAATCGTCGCCACAAAACGCGGCGCATGCCTCGCCTGAGTGGCCTGTTCGAAGGCATAGGCGTAGCGAAGCAAATTGCCCTCCTGATACGCCCCGGCAAAGAAGGACAAGCCAACAGGGAGGCCATGGACGAAGCCGGCCGGTACCGTGATGTGCGGGTAGCCCGCCATCGCAGCCACAGAGGAGCAGCCCCCAAGCTTCTTGTCGCCCACGACCGGATCAATGGTGAAGGCTGGCGTCCCGTGCGTGGGCGCGATGATGGCATCCAGCTCGTGTTCGCGCATGGCCTTATCGATGCCTTCAGTCCGCGCCAAGCGTCGGCACTCGGCCTTAGCCGCGAGGTAGCCTGGCTGGCGCAAGTCGCCTTTCTCCTGAGCACTTTCGAGCAGTTCCTGCTGGAAGTAAGGCATCACTCTGGTGGCATGGACCTGGTTGAAGCGGATGACGTCTGCAAGGCTCCTCACCTTCGCTCTCGGGTGGGCCGCCAGATACGGGTTTAGGCTGGCTTTGAACTCATAGAGCAGCAATTCCAGTTCGGGCTCGCTTAAATGCGGCAGCTTGCTGAATATAACCGGGTCAATAATCTGCGCACCTGCGGCTTCGAGTTGAGCTATGGCGTGTTCCATGACGGCGTCGGTCCCTTCATGGGCCCCGAAGTAGTCGCGGGCCACGCCTAGTCGGACGCCCCGGAGACCGTCGGGATCGAGGCACGAGCGGTAGTCCGGCACGGCGCGGCCAGCACCCTGTTGGGTCACGGGGTCGCAGGGGTCGTAGCCCGTCAGTACCGTCAGGATGGTGGCCACGTCCGCTACGGTGCGCGCCATCGGGCCAGCCGTGTCCTGCGACGGGGCGACCGGAATCATGCCCGACCGACTCACCAGCCCAACGGTGGGTTTGAGGCCCACGATACCGTTCACACAGGCAGGGCGAGTGATGGAGCCATCGGTTTCGGCACCGATTGCCACGGTACACAGATTCGCCGCCACGGCCACAGCCGATCCGGAGCTGGAGCCGGAAGGGTTGCGGTCCAGCACATAGGGATTGCGCACTTGCCCGCCACGGCTGCTCCAGCCGCTGCACGGACGAGTGGAGCGGAAATTAGCCCACTCGGTCATGTTGGTTTTGCCCAGAAGGACGACGCCAGCCTGGCGCAGCTTAGTGGCGATGAAGGCATCCTGCGGGGCTAGGTTGCCCTCCAGGGCCAGGGACCCTGCCGTGGTCATCATGGCATCCGCCGTGTCGATGCTGTCTTTCAGTAGTACCGGAATGCCGTGCAGCGGCCCCCGAGGGCCTTGCTGCCGGCGTTCTTCGTCAAGCTCAGTCGCGATGTCCAACGCGTCGGGGTTTACCTCGAGCACCGAGCGCAACGTGGGCCCCGTCCGGTCGATCTCCTCCAGGCGCTGCAAGAAGGCTTCGCAAAGTGTAACGGCGGTCCACGCCTGCCTCTCAAACTGCTGTTGCACCTCAGCGATACTGTATTCGGGTAGTTCCATGGTCACTCCACACCTTTGCGGAGAGGTTCTGGGAAGGGTTGGGAATAGGAAGTTCGACGGGGATTTTAGCGCCCGCACTTGGGGCACGCAACCCCTGACCACGCCCCAAGACCTCTCTCCGTTGGCTACCTCCCCCTGTGATCTCTTACGAGGTCTTAACTCTGGCAGCGGGGACATGCAAGCGGCCGGTCTTTCCAGCGGAGCGTATGGATAGCAGCGGAACTGGTTTCGGTGTTGAAGAGTGGGTGCAAATGCGAGAGAATGAGCATGCTGAGGCTCGCCTGTGATGATCCGTTTCATGCTGAAACGGATCGGAAATTCTCAGCCCACTGGAATGTTTAGACGCAACAAACCGCTCTAAATTGAGCGACATGCTTTTTAAATCCGATACTCTCGACAACCAAGCCTCTTGGTAGGAAGCACATGAGCGATGAGCAATCCCGCATTCGAGTTCGATCACATCCACATCATCAGCCAGAGTCCGCAAGACTCGGCGAACTGGTACGTGCAGATGTTAGGTGCCGATATCGTTGCCGACACGGTCGCGCGCGGTGCCCCACAAATTTTCATGGAGCTGGGTGGCAAGACCCTGATCATTCGCGGCCAACGTCCTGGCGAGACCCCCACCGCTGCCCGCCCGATCCAACCGTACGCCGATTACTCCAGCCACAATGAATGGGGTACCGATCACTTCGGCTTCATGTATCACGGCGACCTGCGCGCGTTCTGCGACGAGCTGCGCGCCAAAGGGGTGCAATTTCCCGTTGAGCTGAAGGAA
>CAZLYT010000742.1:0-6289 GCA_964563515.1 uncultured Candidatus Competibacteraceae bacterium
CCAAGCGGCCGGGGCCGCGCGAGCCGAGCTGCCCACCGAGGAAAGTTTCCGAGGGCGTTTCCCCGACTGCCAACCCGGCGCCATGCCGCCGATCGGCCTGCTCTACGACATGCAGGTATACGCCGATCCGGCGCTTGCCCAGGAAGCAGCGATCGCGTTCAATGCCGGCACCCACACCGAGTTGGTGCGAATGCGATTCGAGGATTTCAAGCGATTGGCGGCGCCAACCATGGTGGAGATCACTGCCGACTGAGCTTCCCCGATCGCAGGAGGCGTGGGTCCGCAGGTCGTCTGCGGCGCCAGTACAAGGCGCCGTCCCCGCAGCGACTGGGTCGAGACTGGCTCGACTGGGCGCGAGGGACCAGCTGCGGCCCGGCAGGCTTACCCGGCCAACCGGCGATGCTGTTGCTCAGCCCGTGACAGCAGTGGCCTGTTGCGAGAATCGACTAAGAATTATTCACCTCCTTTCGTGCCTGCAGCCCCGGGACTTCCGACGGCCTTAGTCCCCGTGTTCATCACACCACTGATCAAGGACAACCGCTGGTCGCTGACTGCGGCGAGTGGAGCGAGGAGGGAGTATGGAAACGGCGCTCGGAGGGCTGACAGGGGCGGGATTGGTGCCCCACGGCTACTGCCTGCTCTGGTATCCGGAGCTGCTATGGTTGCACGTGGGCTCGGACGGGTTGATCGGGATCTCCTACGTCACCATCTCTGTGGCGCTGCTCGTCCTGACGTCGCGGCGGCAGGTGCCCTTCCGCTGGATATTTCATCTTTTCTCCGCATTCATCCTGCTTTGCGGGCTGACCCATTTCGCCGCCATCTGGGTAACCTGGCAGCCGGACTACCTGCCCGAAGGCGGCCTCAAGCTGATCACTGCGCTGGTCTCCGCGGGGACCGCGGTTCTGCTGTTGCCCTTGCTGCCAAAGGTGATGGCGCTGCGCAGCCCCACCGAGTTGGAGGATCTGAACCAGGCCCTATCGGCCCAGGTGGCGGAGCGAGTCAGAGCCGAGGCCCGGGTCGAGCGGGCCAACAGCGAGCTCGAGCGTCGGGTGCGGGAGCGTACCGCCGAGCTCACCCGTGCCAATGGCGCGCTGCAGGCGGAGATCGCCGAGCGCCAGCGGGCGATCCGTGAAGCTGAGCGCAACGCAGGCCGCCTACGCGCGTTGATCGACACCGCCGTCGACGGCATCGCGATCATCGACCGGCACGGAACCGTCCAGCTCTTCAATCCCGCCTGCGAGCGCATGTTCGGCTACGATGCCGCAGAAGTGCTCGGACGCAACGTCACCATGCTGATGACCTACCCCGATCGGGAGCTCCATGATCAGTACTTGGAGCGCTACCTGGCGGGCGGCGAGCCGCGCATCATCGGTATCGGACGCACCGTGGTCGGACAGCGGCGTGATGGCAGCCGCTTTTCGCTGGACCTTTCGGTGGGCGAGACGGAAGATGGCCCCGAGCCCGTCTTCGTCGGCATCATGCGAGACATTTCCGACCGACAGCGGGCGGAAGCGGAGCTGGCGCTGCGAACCGCGGAGCTCGAGCGCTCCAACCGCGAGCTGGAGCAGTTCGCCTATGTGGCTTCCCACGACCTGAAGGCGCCGCTGCGGAGCATCGACAATCTGGCGCGCTGGATCGAGGAAGACCTGGGCGTCGCCCTGAGCGGCGAAACCCGCGACAACATGGCTCTGTTGCGAGGACGGGTCCGGCGCCTGGAGCAACTGCTGGATGATCTGTTGGGGTTCTCGCGGGCTGGACGTCAACCGGGAGAGATCGAGATTTTTGAGCCGGGCGAGCTCCCGGAGACTCTGCGCGCCTTGATCCCACCGGCGCCGGGATTCCACATTGCGGTAGAAGGGGATCTCGGGTCGTTCCCCACGTATCGAGGGCAGCTAGAGCAGGCCCTGGCCAACCTGGTGGGTAACGCCATCAAGCATCATGATCGACCACAAGGCGAGGTGCGGATCCGCTTCGAAGACGGCGAGGAACGGGTTTTGGTGGAGGTCGTTGATGACGGGCCGGGTATTGAACCGCGATTCCACGCTCGGGTCTTCGACATGTTTCAGACACTGAAGCCGAGGGACCGGGTCGAGGGCAGTGGCATGGGACTCTCCATCGTGCGCAAGCTGATAGAGAGTCACGGCGGCAAGATCGAGCTGCAGTCCGAGCCGCCCGGTCGGGGCGTGCGCATGCGTTTTTCCTGGCCCAAGGCACCACGGCCCTGATAACCGGTCCGGGAGCCAAGTAATCGGTATGACAGGGAATGCGGGAGGTCCAGACCCAAGCGCGGGCGATCGTGCCACGATCCTGCTGGTCGAGGACGACGAGGTCGACATCCAGGGTTTCCGACGCGCCATGGCCCGCCAGGGACTTGCCAATCCATTGGTGATCGTCAACGACGGCATCGAGGCCCTGCAGCAGCTGCGAGGGCAGGGCGTCCCGCCGCTCGCCAGGCCTTATGTGATCGTGCTCGACCTGAATCTCCCGCGGCTGTCGGGCATCGAGCTGCTGCAAGAGCTGCGCGCCGATTCCGAGCTGCGGCGGAGCGTGGTTTTTGTGCTCACGACTTCCCGTGCCGAACAGGACAAGGTCCAGGCCTACCAGCTCAACATCGCGGGTTATATCGTCAAATCAGACCCGAACGGCGGCCTGCAAGCGGCGGTGAAGATGCTTGGGCACTACTGGCGGGTGGTGGAGCTGCCATGATTTGCAATGCTTTCGACTATCGCATGCTCGTCATCGAGGACGACGACGTTGAGCGCCGGGGCTACCGGCGCACGCTTCGGAATGCGGGTTTGCGGGTCCAGGTGGTGGAAGCCCATGACGGACGCTCCGGCCTGGAGCTGGCCGGTCGCGAGCCGGTGGATTGCATCCTGCTCGACTACCGGCTTCCTGATGTCAGCGGTCTGGAGCTACTCACCGACCTGCTGCAGCCCTCGCCCCAGGAGCGGCCGCCGGTCATCGTGGTGACCGGCGAGGGCGATGAGCGGGTGGCGGCCGAGGTCATCAAGCTCGGTGCCTATGACTACTTGGCCAAACGGGACCTGACACCGGGCGCCTTGGCGCGTGCGGTCCGCCACGCGGTGGAAATCGCCACCCAGCAACGCCGCCGACTGGCTGCCGAGCAGGCCCTGTTTGCGGAGAAGGAACGCGCCCAGGTCATTCTGCGCTCCATCGTCGAGGGCGTCGTTTCCACCGATGCGGCGGGGTTGGTGATGTTCATCAACCCGGCGGCGGAGGCACTGACCGGTTGGTCGCTGGAGGAATCGGTTGGTCGGCCGCTGGCGGAGGTGATGGAGATCGTCGATGAGACCAGCGGCGAGCCAGTGCGCTCGGCCTTCGACCACTGTCGGGCCAGCGGTGAGCCAGTCAGTGCGGGCGACGATGTGACCCTGTTGAGCCGTCACGGGCAGCGCTACGCACTGCATCAATCCGTCGCCCCCATTCGCGGCCTCGACAACTACATCTCCGGCTACGTGGTGGTCTTCAGCGACGTAACAGAGGCCCGCAGGCTCGCCAAACGGTTGTCCTACCAGGCGACCCACGATTCCCTAACCGGTCTGGTCAACCGCGCCGAGTTCGAGCGGCGTCTGGATCGACTGCTGAGGCCGACGGAGGGGGCAGCGCTCGCCGGCGATCACGCCGTCTGCTTTCTCGACCTGGACCATTTCAAGGTGGTCAACGACACCTGCGGCCACCTGGCGGGTGATGACCTGCTACAGCGGGTGGCCGAGGCGCTGCGCAGCCGGGTGCGGTCCCGCGACACCGTAGCGCGCCTCGGTGGCGACGAGTTCGGCATCCTCATGGAGCATTGTTCGATCCAGCAGGCCACGCGTATTGGCGAGTCTCTGCGGCGTGCGGTTGCCGGTCTACGCTTTGCCCGCGACGGCCGGGTGTTCCGCGTCGGTGCCAGTATCGGGCTGGCGGCCGTGAGCCCTGGTTTGGCGACTCGAACCGAGGTGCTGCGAGCTGCCGATCACGCCTGCTACAGCGCCAAGGAGGCGGGCCGGGACCGAGTTCGGGTGTTCGATCGTACGGACTCCGAGACCCGCCGCCGGCTGGGCGACATGGAGTGGCTCGGGCGGCTACAGCACGCGCTGCAGGAAGGACGGTTCAGTTTCCGCTATCAGCCGATCGTGCCCTTGCTCGACGAGGTCTCCGACCACGGTGAGCATTTCGAGCTGCTGTTGCGGCTGCGGGACGACAGCGGCGATCTGGTCGCGCCAGGGGGGTTTCTCCCGGCTGCCGAACGCTATGGCATGGCCACCATGATCGATCGCTGGGTCGTTAGCAGCGCACTGGCCTGGCTGCGGGAGCACCCGGCCGTTCTCGACAGCCTCTATCTCTGCAACATCAACCTTTCCGGGCGGTCATTGACCGATGCGGACTTTCTCGGGCACGTGTTGCAGGCTCTTGGTCACACCCGGATTCCACCCGGCAAGATCTGCTTCGAGATCACCGAGACCTCGGCCATCGCCAGCCTGGACTCGGCTACCCAGTTCATCGCCGGACTCAGCGCCCACGGCTGCAGCTTTGCGCTCGACGATTTCGGCAGCGGGCTTTCATCGTTCGGCTACCTGCGTAGCCTGGCGGTGGATTTCGTGAAGATCGACGGGTCACTGGTGCACACCATGGTGACCAACCCAGCCAGCTCCGCCATGGTTGCCAGCATCACTCAGATTGGCCGGGCAATGGGCAAGCGTGTCGTGGCCGAATGGGTTGAGGACGACGCGACCCTGCACCAATTGAAAGCCCTTGGCGTGCACTACGGTCAGGGTCATTGGATCGCCAGCCCGCGGGATCTGCACGGGCTCGCCGCCTGAGCCCAGTGTGAGCGGCAATTTGCGGGCGGGGGCGTCGTCGGCCCCTGCACGATGTTCTCGGTGCGGTCATTTGTCCACTGAGCCTTCGGCCGCTAGCGTGCCGTCGATACTGCGCGGTCAAGTCCCAAGTGAGGCAGTTCCCGCGTGTGCACGACGCTCTGAATCGGAAGGTGAGGCATTGTGATTCTAGACATCGAGTCGATCATCGAAGGCTACTACGAGGCTTTCAACCAGGGCGACCTCGACCGTTTCCTCGGCTTGCTCACCGAGGATGTGGTGCACGACATCAATCAGGGCCGGCGTGAGGTTGGCCACGAGGCCTTCGCCCGCTTCATGGCGCACATGAATCGCTGCTATCGGGAGCGCGTCGTCGATCCGGTGGTGTTCACCGAGCCCTCCGGACGACGGGCCGCCGCCGAGTTTGTGGTGGAGGGTACCTATTTGGAGACGGACCAGGGATTGCCCCCCGCCAACGGCCAACGATACCGCCTGGCCGCCGGGGCTTTCTTCGAGCTCCGGGATGACCAGGTCGCCCGTGTCACCAGCTACCACAACCTGCCGGAATGGACTCGCCAGGTTAGCGGCGAATAAGCGAGATCGACGTACGCCCCTGCCACGGTGCGGCGCTTGGGGGTTAGCTGCCCGAGCTCGCCCGCTTGCGCATCGAAGTTTTCCGAGCGTTCCCCTATCTCTACGACGATGACACTCGGTGAGCGTGCGCATTTTTATGTCTGTGCTACACATAAAGCGTGTGCGCGTAGCGCATGCATGAGTAGTCCGACCTCCTTGCATCTTCAGGGCGGTCCGCCGGAGGGCGGGGCCGGGATGAAGCACCGCTACGGGACCTTGCAATCCCTGGTGCTGACAACTCGACCGTTTGAACCGTTTCTCCGGCGACCGCCCACGCTTTTCCGGCCCCAGTCAACTCCCCCCATCGGAGGTCTTGGCTGCGCGCGCCATCGCGACTGGCATCGCTCCTATGCCTTGAAGGCTGTCAGGCGTGCGGCAGCGCGCTGCCACCAGGCGGTCTGCTGTGACCTCCGCCACCACTTGATCGCCGAGTCCGCGGTCGCGGGCTATAGTGAGTGCGGTCGACTACTGTCGTGGTGTGGGCGAGCGTAGTGTCGTTGGCCATGATCCCTGGAGAGTTTCATGTCTCATCAGTTGTTTTTTGTGGCCGTATTGGTAACGGGCCTCATCTTGGCCTCGGCTCAAGCCTCTGACCAGGACCTGCGCGCGTACATGCTGGCGAGCTCCTGCGCGGCGTGTCACGGACCGGGCGGCGACAGTCCGGGCGCGATTCCGCCGTTGCTGGGTAAGAGCTCGAAGTTCATCGAGCTCGCGCTGCAGGAGTTTCGATCCGGCGCCAGCGATTCCACGGTCATGGGCCGAATGGCCAAGGGCTACAGCGACGAGGAGATCGCCCTCATCGCCGAGTGGTACGGCAAGAACGGTAACAGCGCCGA
>CAZLYT010000743.1:0-1757 GCA_964563515.1 uncultured Candidatus Competibacteraceae bacterium
CTCGATCGTAGACGTCCAGTCCCTGCACCCCGAGATTGATGGTGTCATTGCCAAGGAGCTCGCGGAGCCGCCTGCCGGCGGCATCGCCCCAGGGCTGCTGCCCACTTTCTGGGGCATCGATTCCCCATAGCCGCACCCGCAGGGAGCCTGCCTCGCAGCGCACGTCTATGGTGTCCCCGTCGATCACCTGTACCAGAGAGCACGCAAGATGCGCGCCGGCAGCGACCTCGACCGGTGGCTCCTGGTCGAACCGCTGGGGCAACACCACTGTGAGCAGAAGGCCGGCCGCAATGAGCAGCGGGCCCAAAGGGCCCTGTAGCAGGGTTCGGACACGACCTCGCCACTGACTCGTCTGCGCACTGCCGGGACTTCCCTGCCACACCGGACAACCCTCGCAAAGATCCACCTGTAGATGCCCGCGACGACTGCCGGCCTGCTTCGATCTGCCAGCCCGTTCGCTCGTCGGCTACTCACCGGTAATTCTAGGGAAGCACCGATCCCTTGGCACGATTGCGGCAGTGCGCCTTTGGAACCGCTCGTTGGCCGCCAACGGGGGCGTCCTGGCGCCCGTGCGATCAAAAGTGCGAGTAGCCCGCCGCGGACTCGCTCCACACCCGGCCCGTGGCATCGACCACGCGGAGGCCCGGTGCGGCCTCGATAGCGCCGACTTCGGTGGCAGCTATACCCAGCCTAGCCAGCGCTCGGTTCACCCGCGACAATCGCTCCGGGGCGCAGCAGAAACAAAGCTCATAGTCATCACCGCCGGTCAGAGCCAGCCGCCTGGCAGGTTGCCTTCCAACGGTTTGGATCAGCGCATCGGAAACCGGCACACGATCGTGGTGGATCTGGGCGCCGACGCCGCTGGAGCGGAGCACGTGACCAAGATCCTGTGCCAGCCCGTCGGACACATCGATGGCCGCGCTTGCGACGGCGCCCAGAGCCAGCCCGGCTGACACCCTTGGGTCGGGTCGCAGGTGACGCCCAACCAACCAGTCGGCTGCGGCCGGTACGGCTTTGAGCTCTCCCTTCAGGATTGCCAGCCCCGCAGCGGCATCACCGAGTGTGCCAGTAATCAGGATTCGGTCGCCCACTCTGGCGCCACTGCGGCGTAGCGCGGCGCGCTCCGAAACTAAGCCCATGAGCTCGATTGAGATCACAAGCGGTCCGCGAGTGACATCGCCACCCACCAGGCTCAGGTCGTACGACTCCGCCAACGACCAGAACCCGGAGCTGAAGCCCTCGAGCCAAGCCTCTGTGGCTTCAGGCAAGGTCAGTGATAGGGTCGCCCAGGCGGGCTTGGCCGCCATTGCCGCAAGATCGCTCAGATTTACCGCGAGCGCCTTCCAACCTACGTCCGCAGGCTCGGTATCGAGCAGAAAGTGCTGGCCCGCGACCAGCGTGTCCACGGTCACGGCGATGAGCTTGCCCGGCGGTGGCTCAAGCAGAGCGCAGTCATCCCCCACCCCGAGTCGCACTCCAGATCCGCCGCCAGATGGACGTCGGAACCAGCGCTCGATGAGGTCGAATTCGCCTATCACTTTGTCTCCGAAGCTTACGCTTTGCGCCGCAACTGTGCTTAGGCGCAGCCGCCAAGCCCCCTGCAACCGGCGCCAACTCGCCGGGCCCGGCGCCGAAACCTATAATGCGCGCCGAATCGACGTGAATTTACTTGTGTCGAAGCCAACCTGCTTTTGTCCCAGGTAAGATCGAATGTGGTGCACGGGTATTTTCCAGACCCTCGGTAAGGAGTCGGCATG
>CAZLYT010000744.1:0-2211 GCA_964563515.1 uncultured Candidatus Competibacteraceae bacterium
AGGTTACCCGGTTGCTGGCCAACGATGCCTTTCAATCGCTGCGATCGCTGGTGGAGACCAAGCGCCGGGCGATCGATTCGGTGGCTGCCCGCGCCGGCGTCACCCAGCCGGGCCTGGCGCTGGTGAGCTTCTTCGGCCTACGGCCCGACACCCGATTCGATCCGCAGACCCTGACCCTTCTCATCCGCAACCGGGTCTTTCGCCCGCTCGGTGTCATCCCCATCAGCTCGAAGTTCACCTCCCAGCAGTTGAATGCACGGGAGCAGGCCAGCGCCATCTACCTGTTCGAGGAAGACATCCCGGTCAACGATTCTTTCAGCTTGTCGTACGGCGCCCTGATATCGGAGGACTGGCAAAACAGGCAGCCCACCCTCGACCGGGAGCGGGCACGAGTCTCAGCCAGGGTGCGGTCGGAACGAACAGATACGACCCGCTAGGGGCGAGGCGCGCCCGCCGTGAGGGCTGGTGCCGACGCCGTGCCAAGCGCATCATTCGACGCATACCCCACTTCCCTCCGAATTGATCGCGCCGGACGAGGTTTTTCATGGCCATTCTGCCCTTGCGCACGGTGCGCCTCCCGACCGCCACCGAACAGTTCTACGACGGTTGGCTGGCCGACCTCCAGACCCAACTCAAGGCTCCGGAGGCCGACTGGTATCGCATCGCGCGGGACCTCTTGTTCGAGATCCACTATCCGGGGGTCGGCGGTTACGACAAGCTGCTTCAGAGTCCAGCCACTCCCGAGGCCACCCGGGTGGCCCTGCTCTCCCTCGATCCCTGGAATGTCACGCTCGAGCCGGAGTACTACGCCGAGGTAGACACGGAGCGCTTTGCCCGGGTCAAACCGCTGCTCTGGCTCTGGCAGGGCTTCGATCGCTCGCCATTGGGGAACAACGTGCACCTCGGGGTCCGCTTCCGGCGCCTCCTGGCGCAGCACATCTTCGCCCGCGTAGGCCGGAACTTCAAGGCATTCCAATACGTGGAATTTTCCTTCGGCTACAACATGGAAGTCGGCGACGATGTCGTGGTTCACCGCAACGTGCTGCTGGACGACCGCGGGGGCATCACCCTGGGTGACCGGGTGAGCATCGCCGACTACGCCAATATCTACAGTCACACTCACAGCATCGTGGATCAGAAGGATGTCACCACCGCACCCACCGTCCTCGAGGATGATGTGCGCATCACTTATCACGCCACGGTGCTCGCCGGCGTGCGGGTAGGGAACAACGCGATGGTGGGAGCCAATGCCGTCGCGACCAAGGACGTGCGGCCCTATCACGTGAACGTGGGCATTCCCGCCAAGTCAATCAGGGTGAAGCCGAACGCGCCACCCGCAGCCTACGCCACGGAACGGGTGGCCCGGCGCGACACCCGGGAGTCCTGAGCTGTCTCGCCGTCCAGTCCGTCAACCGCTGTCCATGGCCGCGGTCGCCGCGGGAATTCTCCTCGCCTGCCTGCTGGCCGCCGCTGCGATTGACGACCCACCGGTTTCACCGACGCTCGCCGTCGGTGCCGGTGGGGCGCTGATCATCCTGCTTGCTACCTCCCAAAGAAGGTGGGAGCTCATCCTGCACGCCGCCGCCGCGGTGCTGCTGGGCATCGTGGCGGGTTGGGCCGAGGACCGCGTCTGGTGGCTGGCGGTGGCGGCGGTAGTCGGCGCCGTGGGAACCTTCGCCCTGGCTGCGGTGCGCTCCCGCAGGCGGAGCGACGATGCCATGGAGAAGTCGGAGTAGCTCGCGTCCCAGGTGGACCGGCGCATCAGCGAGCTCTTCTCGCTGCAGGAGCTCAGCTATGTCCTGTCGCAGTCGATCCAGCTGGACCGCATCGTGGATGAGGTGGCCAAGTACGCCGCCCGCTTCCTGAATGCCGACGGTGCCATCGTGGTACTGGCCGAAGGGGAGATTCTCCGGGTCGTCGCCGCCACCGGCACGCTGGAGTCGTTGCTGGGAGAGGTGAGCGAGGATCCCGACAGCCTGGTCAGCCGGGCCATCGACAGGGATCGGATCGAGGTCGCCGAAGGGGTAGAAATTCCCACCGTCAGGCTGATCAGCGGCATGATGGTCCGCTCCGCCGCGGTGGCCCCCTTGCGGGCCCAGGGCATCGCGATGGGCGCGCTGGCGGTGGCCGACCGGCAGGGCGGGCCGCTCAGCCCCGAGGATCTCTGGCTGTTCTCGACGGTGGCAACCAACGCCTCGGTGGTGTTGGCCA
>CAZLYT010000745.1:0-1939 GCA_964563515.1 uncultured Candidatus Competibacteraceae bacterium
GGCGCGCTCCGTCACCAACAATCGACCGTCCGGCAGAAACGCCATCCCCCAGGGGTGTTCCAATCCGCTCGCCAGGCTTTCGACCGCAAGCATTTGCCCCGCGGATTCCACGCTCTGAACCGCCGCTACCGCCAGGCTCGGCAGGCCCAGCGCGGCCGGCCCCATCAACAGCGCGCCGACGATGCTTTTCATCTGCATTGAAATCAATTTCATGGCCCAGTCAGCCAGGAATGCACGAATCCGAGGATGTTAAGACTATTAGCGCCCGCGCCCATCTCGTGCGGCGCGCAGCAGCCGGCGCCCGAGCCGAAGCCCGGGCGCCGTGCGTGATCGGGATTACGCTCTCTACTGAGTGCCGGTGCCCGTATTGGGATCAGTCTCCGGCGGTGGTGCGGTCATGCCACTAGGATCGGTAGTGGCTGGCTCAATGGCCGTGGGCGGGTTGTCCTCGGTTACATCAGTGTCCTCACCACAACCTGCAAGACCCCCCATCCCCAGGGCGAGAACCATCAAAAACGGAATCGTGGTGTACTTCATTGCTTGCTCCTTATGACTGCTCGTGGCGAAACAAACGCCCTTCCGATATTCGAGTTCCCCGCCTGAAGCGAAGTCCGTATAAGCCGCCCTGGGGGAACTTTGCGGCGGTTGGCACCGTTGATTTGACACAGTCCGAACCGGGCCGCACCGACGGTCTGACCATGGGAGAGACCGACTCATGAGCCCCCGACTACAGGGCGCGCTGCTGGTGGCACTCCCCCTCGTGGCAACCAATGGCTTGAGCAGCGACACAGAGCCCAACCACAACGCCAACTGCATGCGAGAAGAGCTCGCGGCGGCCCCGGTACTGCAAATCGACGACACTTTGCAGATGAGCAGAAAATCGCTGGAGCTGACCGTTTGCGCGGTAGCTCCAGGACCCGCGGGCGGCGATGACTACTCGCTGGTGGCAGTGGAAGTCCGCAGCCTCAACGTGCTGCTGGTGAAGCGCAGCAACCTCGAAGGGACCCTTGAGGAAGCGATGCCGCATGGCCTCGACATTGGCGCCGAGAAATGGCGTCCAGACCTGCGCGCACCCTGGCTAGAGCAGGCCTCCGCTCTGGATGGGATCGACCATCCCAGGTACCGGCTCGGAACCAGCAGCGCCGCGATCAGTGCCGTGCACTAGCCGTCGGTGGTCTTGCGCGATAGCACCAGCCCCTCTCCGTCCTCCAGCGTCAGCGGACCGGTCACGTCGTCCACCGTGAGGCCCGGTGCAGCCAGCGCCAGCTCCCAGCCGTCGGCGGTCAGGCCGTGGTTCGGCAGCTGCATCGGCGCAACCGAGTTGGGTTTGCCTTCCATGTTGGCTACCAACAGCACCTGCTCGTCACCATCGGGAGCGTGCCGCAGGCCATAGAACACCACCGAGCCCTCGCTGGGTGCGCGCCGCTCGAACACATCCTCGGGCGCAAGCTTGCCGCGCAGCCAGGGTCGCGCCAGGCGGAACTCCCGCAGGCGGCGGTTGAAGCGGGTTTGGGCCGGGTTCAGGTCCTCGGCATAGTAGATGACGTTGCAGTACTCGTGCATGTCATCCATCCACGCCCGGGCGATCTTTTTCAAGCTTGCCACCGAGAGCTCAGGACCCGGCAGCGGCGGCTCCACCGCCTGCAACAACCGCACGATGGCTGGAGCGAGAATAGAGCCGACAGCAGGACTCGGCGGAACATCCCTTCGCGGCTTCCGACTACTACCCGACTGGCGCACTCGCGGAACCTTCTTTGCCACACTCCGTTCTTGCTGCCAAATCAATTTGGCGAGCCCGATGCCAGCTCATCCCGTCTCCGCTGTGTCCGCTTCGGCACAAGATATCAACCCCCGCCCCACCCAGGAGGACTGGGACATGGCGGTGTCCGATGCCATGCCTTGGCTGCCCCCCTCGACCCGCACCGTGATCGTCGCGCCA
>CAZLYT010000746.1:0-30026 GCA_964563515.1 uncultured Candidatus Competibacteraceae bacterium
TGTCGACGATGTTCACGATACTGCCGCGACGACTGCGCAGCCGCGGGAACGCCGCCTGGGACAAGAAGAAAGGGGCTTGCAGGTTAGTGCCAATCAGGTCATCCCAGATCGCACCGGTGACCTGGCCCAGTGGCGTCGGAAAGAAGCTGGAGGCGTTGTTCACCAGCAGGTCGAGACCCCCGAAAGTTTCGCTGGCTTGCTCAATGAGCCCGCCAAGGCGATCTCGGCCCAGCAGGTCGCCGGCGACCAGCGCGGTGGACCCTGCCCGAGCCTGCTCCAGCTCCCGCGCCAGCTCCCGGGCCTCGTTTGCCGAGCTGTGGTAGTGAATCACCACGTTGGCGCCGGCGGCGTGCAGCGCCCGCACGATGGCAGCGCCAATGCGCCGGGCGCCACCCGTCACCAGGGCCGTCTTGCCGGTCCCGGCGCTTGTAGTATTCTCCACGCGCACCTCCGGGATGCCGTGTTGATGAGTTGCTTCGCGGGCTGCGGCGAGCGCCGGCTGCAACCGTCGCTCACGCTCATTCCACGTTACTGCGGTCGTTGCCGGATTCGAAGCCTCCACCTTTCCGAGTATCTCCATGTTTGCCAATAGACCGCCGACGCTGCCACCGGTAGCTGCCGAGGCGCGCGAGCACAGCAAACGCGTCGCCGCCGCCCTCACCCAGGCCATCCGGGGCGCGGGTGGCGCCTTGGATTTCGGCCGCTACATGGAGATCTGCCTGTACGCGCCGGATCTCGGCTACTACGTGGCCGGCGCCAATAAATTTGGTGCCGGCGGAGATTTCGTCACCGCACCCGAGATCTCCCCCTTGTTCGGACGTTGTCTGGCCCGGCAGGTGGAGGATCTGTTGGTGGCGACCGAGGCAGACACGGTGCTCGAGTTTGGTGCCGGAAGCGGTCGTTTGGCGGCGGATCTGCTCGCTGAGCTGGCACGAAGGGGGGCGCTTCCCAGGCGCTACTGCATCCTCGAGCTGGGCGCCGAGCTGCGCCAGCGCCAAGTCGCAGCCTTGGCCAACCTGGTACCCGAGCTGATGGATCGGGTGCAGTGGCTGGAACGGCTCCCGGAGCCGGGCTTTCGTGGGGTCATGCTCGCCAACGAGCTGCTGGATGCGCTGCCGGTGCGGCGCTTCCGCGTCACCGAGCAGGGGCCGCGGCCGCTGGCGGTGGCCGTTGGCGAGGATGGCTTCGAATGGAGGCTGGCCGCCGAGGAGACCGGGATCACGGTCGCAGTTAGCGCTATCGAGACGGCCTTGGGAAGGCGGTTGGATTTGGGCTACGAGTCCGAATACAGCGAGCAGATCCCGGCGTGGATGAGAAGCGTCGGCGAGCGCCTGGCCGCCGGGGCGCTGCTACTGATCGACTACGGCTACACACGGGCCGAGTACTACCACCCGGAACGCGACCGAGGCACGCTGCTATGCCATTTCCGTCACCGAGCCCATTTCGATCCCCTGATACTTCCGGGTATCCAGGACATTAGCGCCAGCGTGGATTTCACCGCGGTGGCCGAAGCGGGGATTGGCGCCGGGCTCGATCTCGCTGGCTATACCAATCAGGCTTGGTTCTTGCTCGGCAGCGGGCTGGAGCAGGTCCTGCTGGAGGTGGGGGCGCCGGAGAGCGCCGACTACCTGGAGGCCGCCGGACAGGCCAAGCAGCTCACGTTGCCGGGGGAGATGGGCGAACGCTTCCAGGTACTTGCCTTCACTCGCGGTATCCGCCAGCCGCTGCGGGGTTTCAGCCTTCACGACCGACGCGATCGCTTAGCCATCGCCGAGGGCCCCTGGTTTCCGGCTCTCCACTGAACCGCAACTGAGCATCCCCGATGGATCTGCTGCACGCCGTGGTCCTGGCCCTCATCCAAGGCCTCACCGAATTCCTCCCAATATCCAGCTCCGCACACCTGATTCTGGTTCCGCGGCTGCTGGGGTGGGCCGACCAGGGGCTGGCCTTCGACGTCTCGGTGCACGTGGGTACTTTGACAGCGGTGGTGTGGTACTTCCGCGACGAGATCCACGGCATGGTGCGGGACTGGCTCCGCTCCCTGGCGCAGCGGCGCAGCGTTGGGGACAGCCGCCTGGCGTGGGCAGTGCTATGGGGAACGGTCCCGGTGGGGCTGGCAGGCCTCGCCGCCGAGGACCTGGTGGCGACCTACCTGCGCTCGCCCCTGGTGATCGCCTTCGCCACCATCGGCTTCGGCCTGCTGCTGTGGTGGGCAGACCGCCAGGCCCGCCGTCAACGCGACGAGCATCAACTGATTTGGAAGGACGTGCTGGTCATCGGCTGCGCCCAGGCGATTGCGCTGATCCCCGGCACCTCGCGCTCGGGGATCACCATGACTGCCGGCTTGATGATGGGGCTGACCCGGCACGCGGCGGCACGATTTTCCTTTCTCCTTTCGATCCCGGTCATGGTGCTGGCGGGGCTCCTGGAAACCGTGGAGCTGATCGAGGCCGGCAACGGCGCGTCCTGGTGGGTGTTGGCGCTCGGTGCCTCGGTGTCCGCCGTCAGCGCCTACCTCTGTATCAAGCTGTTCCTGAGATTCCTGGATTGGGCCGGGATGACGCCGTTTGTGATCTACCGGATCGTGCTCGGCATCGCGCTTCTGATCTTATTCGCCTGAGGCGGCCGCCGCTTCCAACGCCAATCCCGGGTAGCCTGCACGGTGGCCGGAGCGCCGTTCTCGTCGGGCCAGCTGTCCAAGACCCAGCGCTGGCCGCTGGCGATCTCCTCGATCTGCGCGCTCCAGTGCTGGTCGAGCAGTAACGGCGCCCGGTAGGCCCGCTCCACCACGCGATGCCAGCGCAGCCATCCCAGGGCTTCGAACAGCCTCAGATAGGTGGTGGTGTTACGGGATTCGTCGATGCAGTCGAGTTGCCCCGGGCCGCGCTGGTCTGAGCTGTTGCCCGCCGCGTCCTGGTGGGTAGGGGTGTGCCGCCCGACCGTGACCTCCATCGCACCGATGGCGTAGGCGAGCCGTTGGCGCTCCGCGTCGGGATCGGCCGTCGGGGGTGACAGATAGCTCGACAGCGCCCTCAGCTCCTCTTGCTGCAACCGCACGCGCTCCTGAAAGCGACAGCCGAAACCATGGCAGACCAGTACCTCCGGCATGGAATCGGCGGCCGCCAGGGGAGCGGCCATCACTAGCACCAGGGCGGCGATAGTCCGGAGCTCAGCCATCTTCGACCTGCGCCCGCTGGCGGCGCGAGGTCTCCAGCGCCTCCTTGATCCGGTGTAGCCGTTCCTTGCGCATGGCCTCACCGACGGCCGCGCCCCGCAGCCCGCGTTCCAGCGCCGGAGCGGCCACGACGTCGGCTGCCGCGGCTGCCGCTTGGCGCAGCAGCTCGGCTTGGGGGTACGGACGGTCTTCCAAGCCGGTGCGACCGCGGGCGTCGGCCTCACAGGCGATGAGAAACTCCTCGAACCGATCTGGCCTGCGGAATGCATCCAGCGCCTCCAGCAGCTTCAGCATCGTCCCTGGTCGCAGTGTCAGCGCACGGTGGCAGTGGGTGTGATAGCGCGCCACCGCGGCCGCCAGATCTCGGTAGTCGTTTGGCACCCGCAGGCGCGTGCACAGCGCCCGCACCTGGTCTTCGCTACGGCGTTCGTGTCCGTGGTGGTGCGGCCAGTCCTGTCTCGGCGTGGTCGCCTTGCCGAGATCGTGAACCACGACCGCAAAGCGAATCCTGGAATTGGCACCGAGCCGCACCGCCTGCTGTAAGCTGAGGAGGGTGTGCAGGCCGCAGTCCACCTCCGGGTGGTGGGCCGTCGGCTGGGGCACGCCCCACAGGGTGTCCACTTCCGGAAGGATTCTGGCCAATGCCTGACAATCCCGCAGCACCTCGAAGAAGCGCCACGGCGCGGGCTCGTCGAGAGCGCGTGACAGCTCCCCCCAGACCCGTTCCGGAACCAGATGATCCACCTCGCCGTTGGCGCTCATGGTCGTCATCAGCGCTTGGGTTTTTGGGTGCACCGAGAATCCCAACGGGGCGAAGCGCGCCGCCAAGCGGGCCACCCGCAGCACGCGCACGGGGTCCTCGGCGAAGGCCGCCGAGACGTGGCGCAGGCTGCGGGCCCGCAGGTCGCACTGGCCGCCGTAGGGATCGATCAACTGCCCTTCGGGGTCCTGGGCCATGGCATTGATGGTCAGGTCCCGGCGCAGCAGGTCCTGCTCCAGCGTCACTTCGGGCCCAGCCTGGAACTCGAACCCATGGTAGCCGTGCCCGGTCTTACGTTCGGAACGGGCGAGGGCGTACTCCTCGCCGGACTGGGGATGGAGGAACACGGGAAAATCCCGTCCCACTGGGCGGAAGCCCAGGGCCAAGAGCGCCTCTGGGGTGGAGCCCACCACTACCCAGTCGCGCTCGGTCACGGGTCTTCCCAGCAGCTGATCCCGAACCGCGCCCCCAACCAGATAGACTTCCATCGTTGCTCGCACTATGCCGTTCAACAGAGATGACCGTCCCCAAGAATAGCGCGCACCGGCAACCGTTCGCCCCGGAAGGCCGCCAATCCAGTGCGCTTCGCAGCGCATTCCGGCGCCCCGTGAGCGGCCAGCCCGCGACCATCGGGGCCATCACGGTACTGATCGTGCTCGTGTTGGGTGGGTGCGCGGCAGGTGGTTATTACTGGCAGGCGGCGCAAGGTCAGGTCGACCTCATGGCCCGCCGCGAACCCATCGCGCAATTGCTCGCCCACTCCGACCTGAGCGGCGAGTTGCGCCAGCGCCTGGCGACGATCCGTGACATCCGAAACTTCGCCGTGTCATCCCTGGCCTTGCCCGACAACGGCAGCTACCGAAACTACGTCCAGCTCGACCGTCCCTATGCGCTCTGGAACGTTTTTGGCGCGCCCGAGCTCGAGTTGACCCCCCATGAGTGGTGCTACCCCATGGTGGGCTGTCTGGCCTATCGCGGTTATTTCAGCGAGAGCGAGGCGGTGGCGGAGGCCGCCGCCTTGAGAGAGCAGGGGCTGGACAGCTGGGTCGCCGGGGTACCGGCCTACTCGACTCTTGGCTGGTTCGACGATCCGGTGCTGAGCACCTTCGCGCACTGGCCAGTGGGGCGCGTTGCGGAGCTGTTGTTTCACGAGCTCGCCCACCAGCAGCTATTCGTCGCTGGTGACACCACTTTCAACGAGTCCTACGCCACCACGGTCGGGCGGGCCGGCGCCGAGCTTTGGCTTCGGGCCCATGCCACCCCTGAGGAGCAGCAGATTTATCTAAGACAACGAGAAGCACGCGATCGCTTCCTGAATCTGGTGATGTCCGCCCGGGCGCAACTGGAAGTGCTCTACTACAGCGATTTGGATGACGCCCAGAAACGCGTCGGCAAGGCGTCCACCCTTGCCGACTTCCGGAGTGGGTTTCAGCAATGGCGAGAGCTCTGGGGCGGCCCGCTGCTGCCGCCGGACGTCTCCCGCGGCGGCAATGCGTGGTTCGCCGCCATCGGCGCCTATGAGCAGTGGGTGCCGGCGTTCAAGGTGTTGCTGGAGGAGGCAGGCGGTGACTTCGCCGCGTTCCACCAGGTGGTTGCCACCATCGCCGGCGAATCAGAGTCGTCTCGACTCGCCGAGATCGAGGCGCTGTCTCAGCGCGCCGCGGAGCTGGCCGACGGCAGTGAGCACCTGCCAGCAGAACCGACGGATCGCTTGGCAGACGCCAACAGCTCACCCTCATATAGGTGAAGTCGCTCGGCCCAATCTCCGGTATCGCGCTGGCGCGCAGCGAACGGGATCTGGAAATCGGTTGCAGGAGTGTCGAGTGTCTCTAGGCGCAATCTCGAAGAGCTGCAAAACAGCAGCGCGCCTGGAGACGCTCCTGCATCAAGCATGTCAACGGCTCAAAGGATGTTTCATGGGGGGCGGGGCAAGGCGCGATGAGGCGCAACTCGCCCCATTCTTCTCGGGCTCGGGAACAAAGGGCGCGCTCAATCGCGACCTGCCTGGCGGCGATACTCGGTGTTACGGCCCCCTCGTGCGCGCCCACCCAGGTGGGCGGGCATGATCACATCCACCGAAGCCGGTTGCATTCCCAGCAGCGCAAACCCATTTTCCCGGCACACGCTGTCCTGTCGCATGGAAAGGTAGTTGTCCGGCGTCATCGGTTTGCCGGGGGCGAACTGCAGCACGCTCGCCATGACACGCGAGGGTCCGTCGGACAGCGGTATTACCAGTCGCCGCAGTCCCATGTGGCGGGCGGTGTAGCGGACGATCTCCTCGAGCGTGTACACATCCGGTCCGCACAGCTCGAGACGTTTGCCGACCGTGGCCAGGTTGTCCAGGGCGCGGACGAAAGCCTCGACCACGTCGTTGATGTAGACCGGCGCGAAGCGGGCGCTGGCGCAGGCCAGCGGCATCACCGGACTAAAACGTAGCAGGTCCGCGAAGCGATTGAAGAAGCTGTCATCGGCGCCGAATGTCACCGACGGCCTGAAGCTGGTGACCGCGATGCCGGCACCGGCGGTGAGGTGCATGACGTCTTCGCCCTCGCCCTTGGTTCGAAGATATTCGCTGGGGCCGTTGCCGGCATCCGCGTTGAGGGCGCTCATGTGGAGAATGCGTTTGACTCGGGCCTTGACACAGGCGTCGCTCACCCGCCGCGGGAGCTCCACGTGGACTTCGCGGAAGGTCTGGCCGCCGCTCTCGTTGAGAATGCCGGGCAGGAATACCACAGCATCCATGCCCCGCAGGTGCTCCACCAACCCGTCAACATCGTGCATCGGGGCCTCCACTATGTGCACCTTCGGCAGCACCAGATTATCCCGGTGGCGCTCGCGCCGTCGGCTGAGGACGCGCACCTCGTAGTCGCTGTTGGCCAGGCGCGCTACCAAGTGCCTGCCGACGAACCCGGTGCCCCCTAGCACGCAGACCTTCGCAACCTTCATCGCTCGTCGCTGCTCCTCATGTTCACTTTGATGTAGGTCGGCTTCCATTGGGATCGATGACCCTTCCCGAAGCGCCGTCGGCCCCCGGCGCGGCGTGTAACATAGCACGACATTCCCGTTGCGAACCCCGGTCCGCTGCCGCGGCGATACCACTCGAGTGTTCAGCGAGGAGCCGATGATCCGTCCCGGCCAAATTGCGCCCATGGCCTGCTGCCATCGACCCCGTATCCCATGCAGATACTGCTGATCTATCTCTCGGCCGGCGCCCTCGCAGGAATGTTGGCAGGGCTTCTGGGTGTGGGCGGTGGCATCGTAATCGTGCCGGTGCTGGTGTTTGTATTCTCCCTTCAGGGCGTTGCCGCTGAGGTCAGCGTGCACCTGGCGATTGGCACTTCGCTCGCCACCATCGTCGCCACTGCCGTGTCTTCCATTCGCGCTCATCACCGCCGCGGCGCGGTGCTTTGGCCGGTATTCCAGCGCTTGGCCCCGGGCATCGTCGTGGGGGCACTGGCCGGGGCCGTGGTGGCCGATTTGCTGAGCAGCGACAGTTTGCGCCGCGTGTTCGGGGGATTCGCGGTATTGGTGTCGCTGCAGATGGCGTTCTCCCGGCGCCCGCAGGTGCAGCGGGAGCTGCCTGGGCCGCTGGGCCTGGCCGCAGTAGGCGTGTTCATCGGCGGCGTGTCGGCGCTGGTTGGCATCGGTGGCGGCGCGCTCTCGGTGCCCTTCATGAGCTGGTGCAATATTGCCATGCGCAATGCGGTTGCCACCTCGGCGGCCACCGGCTTGCCCATCGCCGTGGCCGGTGCGGTTGGCTTCATAGTTACCGGCTGGGGTGAAGAGGGACTACCCCGCTTCGCCACCGGTTTCGTCTACTGGCCCGCCTTTCTCGGTATCGTCGGCATGAGCGCACTGGTGGCGCCGCTGGGTGCCCGGGTGGCCCATAGCGTCCCGACCACGGCGCTGAAGCGCTTCTTCGCCGCATTCTTGGGTGTGGTCGGAGTGAAGATGTTGATCGGCTGAGACCTGCAGAAGATCAGCGCAGTTGCGGAGTTTGGCTACTCCGAGGCTCCTGCATGTCCCTGGATCCATCCCCTGGCAATCCCAAGAGCTTGAATCGCAGCGCCGCCATTTTGGTGCGCTCCGACCCATTCGGGTTGTCCAGGGCGGCCCCGGCCCGCACACTCCCGGAGCAGAGATCTGCACCCCAGGGGAAACCATTTCCGACGGGTTGCCTCAGTTCGAGGTCCACTCGCGCCAGGAGATGCGCTACACCACCTGTTACAGGTGTCGCTTCTATGGCGGGCGAATGACCTGATGCCGCCGTTGGCACTGCGGCTGATATAGTCGGGCGAATTCGGACTCAGAGGGTTCTGTTGCGTGGCTCCAGTGCAATGCCGTTTCCGCTTTCTGGCTTTGATGCTTGCTCTTCTCTGCACCTTCCCACCGGTGACGCTTGCGGCGACCGAGAATGCAGGGGAGTTCGATCCTGAGAGCACGCCTGCGCTTCGCGACTTGCCGCCGGAACCCGATCGCGACTACTTCCGCACCGACGAGCTCGACGTGGCTCCAGCGGTAGAGATCCGCGCCAGACCCAACGTGACCATGCGCGAGTACAGCGTCAACGGCAACGTCTACATGGTGCGGGTGGAGCCGAGAAACGCGCCAACCTACTACCTGGTGGATGCCAACGGGAGCGGTCAATTCGGCTGGCGTCGCGGCGAAGCCAACACCGATCTGCTGGTGCCGGCGTGGGCGGTGGCGACCTGGTAAGGCAGGCTCTCGTCCCAATCAGGAGCGGCTGGATGCACCCACGCGGGCCTCTACCAGGGCGTCCAAATCGAGCATTCGCATGGCGCTGACCGCCGCCTCGAATGCACCCTCCGCACACAACCCCGCTACCCGCGCCGACTCGTATCCCTCAATGGCTGCGCTCTCGCAGGCCTGGCGCACTGTCTCCGCCAGCTCTCGTGCCGACCGCTCGTTGCCATCATCGACTGCCATGGCTGCTAGCCTCTGCCTTATCGGCTGATTCGCGACCCGTGGGCCCACACCTCATGCCCGCTGCCACCATCAACGTAGTTCGCAGCAACACTATCCTCTACTGTCAGCTTTGGGACGAAACCGTTCGCTTCTATCGGGATGGCTTCGGATTTGCGGTTTCCTACCAGAATGAATGGTTCGTCGAACTGGTGGTTGCGGACGGAGTTTGTCTGAGCGTGGCCGACGAGCGCCGCACCAGCATCCGCAGCGCCCAAGGGCAGGGCATCACGCTGACCTGGCAGGTGCCGAACCTGGACGCCGCGCGTGAGAGTTTGCTGCGCAGGGGCTTGTCACCAGGCGCCGTTCGAAAGCATCCCTGGGGTGCGCGAGTCTGCTATCTGCGCGATCCGGAAGGTCACCGCGTCGAGCTGTGGGAGCCACTTCAGTGACATCGGCGGGCGATGTCCGCGTCCGTTGGCGCGCTCAATCGGCCGGCCAGACGACGTCAGTACGCCGACACCACTGCGTCGATCGTGCCCGGGTGGCGCGTTCGCGGAACTGGCGGCCATGGGTTGGCCGCAGCGGGCGGAGCTCGATCGGCATCGACGCGGCGCTTGAAGTAGTCTCCCTGGCTCGAGCATGAATCCCCGGTGACGCCAGCCGCCGGCGGCGTCGTAGCAGGCTGCAGCGCGAGCGGGATCTGGCGAGGACGCAGATGAGCAAGTACAGCCGGGACAGATCCGTCCTGATCACAGGTTGCTCCAGCGGCATCGGTTACTGCGTCGCCCATGGGCTGCAGCGGCGCGGCTACCAGGTGATCGCCACCGCCCGTGGCGAGAAGGACGTGGCGCGATTGCGGGGTGAAGGACTGGAAGCGCTGCCTTTGGATCTGACCGACAGCGATTCCATTGCGCTGGCGCTCGAAGCCACCTTGTCCCTCACCGGCGGCCGCCTCTACGGCTTGTTTAACAACGGCGGCTATGGTCAGGCTGGCGCGGTGGAGGACCTGACTCGGGCGGCCCTGCGCGAGCAGTTCGAGACCAATGTCTTTGGTTGGATGGAGCTCAGCAATCGAGTCATACCACTGATGCGAGAACAGGGGGCAGGGCGCATCGTCCAGAACAGCTCGGTGCTGGGCTTCGTGTCCATGGCGTACCGGGGCGCCTACAACGCTAGCAAGCACGCCATCGAAGCCCTCAGCGACACCCTCAGGCTCGAGCTGCGAGACAGCGGCGTGTTTGTGGTGTTGATTGAGCCCGGGCCCATCGAGAGCCGGTTCCGGGCCAACTCCCTGTTGGCGCTACAGCGTCACGTGGACGTGGACCGCAGCGTGCACGTCGAGCGCTACCGGCGAGTGCTTGCCCGGCTCGAGAAGGTTGGCCATGCCGCGCCCTTTACGCTGCCGCCCGAAGCCGTCCTGGGGCGAGTGGTACAGGCCCTGGAGGCGCGCCGACCCCGACTGCGCTATCGAGTCACCTTTCCAACGCATTTGTTCGCGGTGCTGAAACGCCTACTTCCGGCCCGGGCACTGGACGTTTTGCTGCTGAAAGTCTCGGGCTGACAGGTCGCCGGCCGGACTCGTTACCAGAATCGATAGCCGCGCCTGCCCGCCACGCGCGACCGACCCCGTCTGCAGGTCGCTAGGCGACCGATCAATACTCCGATGGCACCTTTTCTGCACCCCGCGCTGCTGTCGCTTATGCGCTTACAACTACAACACGAGAGCCGGTTACTCGAAGGGGGGACCAGCGTGAGGCTCCAGTTCGTCGCGGTAGCAGACCGCGTGCTTCTACTTCTGCTCCTGACTGACGTTGCGCTGTTGCTTCCCTACGTTGGGGGCCTCTATGGGAATCCGTTGGAAGCAGTGCAGCTGGCTGCCCGATCGCAGGACCTGGGCCATCGCTTTCTTCAACTCAAGGAGCTGTGGATTACAGGACTGCTGTTGGAGCTGGCGTTGCGCCGCTTGAGCTACCTCTATTTCGCCTGGGCCGCCCTATTTGGTTTCTTGATGCTGGATAGTGGCTTCCACTTCAACGCGCAACTCGGGGCGCTGCTGGTGGGCGGGCTGGAGCTGAGCGGATTCGGGCTATCTCCCGTGAGGCTCGGGCAGCTGATGGTGACCGTGGCTATCGGCTCGATCTTTCTAGCTGTGCTGGTGCCGGCTCATCTTTTTGCGCAAAGGCAGCACAAGCCGCTATCCATGGGCTTGTTCGGGGCTGTAGCCGCTCTCGCAGCATTCGGCGTTGTGCTCGATACGCTGTTCGCTGCGGCCGGGCAATCGCCGTTCGCGGCGCCAGTCGGCGCTCTGGCCGCCACCGGCCAGATGTTGGCCGTCAGCGGCGCGCTCTGGCTCGTCTTGCGGACCCGGATTCCGACGCCGCCGACCAGCGCCGAAAAATCTCAGCGCGCCCATCACGAATTCCACATCGGCGCCCGGCCGCTCTAGCAAACACCCCCTGACCAGCCGTTCGACTCGTGCAAGGCTACCGGGGGATTGACGGTCATGCGGCGGTTGCGTGTGCAACCGCCGCATCCGTTCACAGCGACACCACCTCAGCCGCCGCCCCGCCGAGATGATCGCGGCAACTGCCGTCACTATTGCCCCTGACCCGATGCGGCGGAATCCCATCTGCTGCCAGGCCCGCAACCCATCAGTTGCTTCCTATGTGACATCCCCCAGGCGGCCGTCTAGCCTCTGATCAATTGCGGGCAAATTCTTCCTGGCCGCTATTTGTTGGAGTGGCACGCGCCGCGAGAACGCGCAGCGCGTCCCTCCTCTGGCCGCGGCGATAACTCGCGCGCTCGCGCGCACCGTCGCGACTGGCATCGCTCCTACGACTAAAACGCTGTTAGTTGCGTGCCAGCGGCCGCTGGATGCGAGACGGGATCTCCTACTGTAGACTGCGCCCTCGTGCCGGCACCGGCAGCGACGCTCCGGGCCCAAAACCAACAACGTCACTACAGCCCACACCAGCCGGAATTCCAGACCAGTAACCATGCTGATCCTGATGGTCTTGGCTCCCTTTGCCGGAGCGCTGCTGCCGGCGCTGATCGCCAGACGTCAACGCACGGGCGCAGCCTGGGCCGCCGGCGCTGTGGCCGCCCTCGGCTTGGCTCTGCTGATCGCCCAGGCGCCCAGCGTATTCGCCGGGGAGGAGGTGGCCGTTGCCTTGAGCTGGATGCCCCAGCTGGGGCTGGAGCTGGCCTTTCGCCTCGACGGCCTCGGCTTCATGTTTGCGCTGCTAGTTCTCGGAATCGGCCTGCTCATCGTCCTCTACGCCGGCTATTACCTCTCCCAGCAGGAGCCCATAGGCCGTTTCTACGGCCTGATGCTGCTGTTCATGGGCTCCATGCTGGGGCTCGTGCTTGCCGACAACCTGCTGCTCCTGGTGGTGTTCTGGGAGCTCACGAGCATCAGCTCGTTCCTCCTGATCGGCTACTGGAAGCACCGCGATGACGCCCGCGAGGGAGCCCGCCTGGCGCTGATGATCACCGGCTTCGGCGGTCTCGCCATGTTGGCCGGCATGCTGCTGTTGGGACAGATTGTCGGTAGCTATGAGCTCTCCGAGGTGCTGGTCGCTGGCGACCGGGTACGCGGCGATCCGCTGTATCCGCTGGTGCTGGTGTTGATCCTGCTTGGCGCCTTCACCAAGTCCGCCCAGTTTCCGTTCCACTTCTGGCTGCCCCATGCCATGGCGGCGCCCACGCCGATCAGCGCCTACCTGCACTCGGCCACCATGGTGAAGGCCGGCGTGTTCCTGCTGGCGCGGCTGTTTCCCGTGCTCGCCGGCACCGATTTGTGGTTCTTCCTGGTCGCCGGCACCGGTTTGATCACGCTGCTGTTCGCCGCCTATACCGCGTTGTTTCAGCACGACCTGAAGGGGCTGCTGGCTTACTCCACCATCAGCCATCTGGGTTTGGTGACGCTGCTGTTCGGCTTGGGCACTCCGCTCGGTGCCGTAGCGGGCGTGTTCCACATCCTCAACCACGCCATCTTCAAGGCTTCGTTGTTCATGGCCGCCGGGATCATCGATCACGAGGCAGGTACCCGCGATATGCGTCGGCTCAACGGCCTGTTCAAGTACATGCCGCACACGGCGTCGTTGGCGATGGTGGCGGCCAGCTCCATGGCGGGAGTGCCGCTGCTGAACGGCTTTCTCAGCAAGGAAATGTTCTTCGGCGAAACGCTGCATCTGGAGTGGATGGGGGGCTACTTCTGGGTCTTGCCCACGGCGGCCACCCTGGCCGGGGTGTTTTCCGTGGCTTACTCGGCTCGCTTCATCCACGACGTGTTCTTCAATGGCGAGCCCATCAATCTGCCGCGCACACCCCACGAGCCGCCACGGTGGATGAAGATCCCGGTAGAGATCCTGGTCGCACTCTGCCTCGCGGTCGGCATCTTCCCAGCACTAGTGGTCGGAGAGCTCCTGCACGTCGCCGCCAGCGCAGTGCTCGGTGGGGCCCCAATGCCCGACTACCACCTGGCAATTTGGCATGGCTTCAATCTGCCGCTGTTGATGAGTGTCCTGGCCTTGCTCGGTGGCGTGCTCATGTACGCGCTCCGCTACAGGATTTTCGCGCTGCACGATCTGATATTTCCGCCAGTCAGCGGCAAGAGCCTCACCGAAGACTACATGTTCGTCGTCATCGACTGCGCTAGAGCCATCACCCGGGCGGTAGAGAATGGTTCCGTGCAGCGCTCGTTGATGTTCCTGGTGCTGTCGGCGTTGGCGGTCGGGATGGTGCCGTTCTGGCGAGTTCCCATCGGCGAGCCCGCCACCCTGTCGAGCTTCGACCTGGTCACGGCGATCGCCATCCCGGCACTGGCCCTGTTTGCGCTGATCACGGCCGCCAGCCATCGGCGCCGACTGCTGGCGCTACTCTCCGCCGGGGTCGTGGGCCTGATTGTGGCGCTATTGTTCGTGCGCCTATCGGCGCCCGATCTGGCGCTCACCCAGCTGCTGGTGGAATTCGTCACCACCATCTTGATTCTGCTGGCGGTGAACTTCCTGCCCCGGCACCATCGCTCCGTGTCGCCACCGCGGCGCCACTTCTACGACGCACTGGTGGCACTAGTGGCCGGCATCGGCGTCGGCGGTATCACCTGGATGGTCACCACCCGCCCCTTCGAGAGCATCTCCGGCTTCCATCTGGAAAACAGCCTCCCAGGCGGGGGCGGCGGCAATGTGGTTAACGTGATCCTGGTGGACTTCCGGGGCTTCGATACCTTGGGGGAGGCCACCGTGCTCAGCATCGCTGCGCTGGCGATCTTCGCGTTGTTGCGGGATTTCCGGCTGCCGCGACCGGCCGCCGACCGGGAGGGACGGCCTTGGTCTGCGGATACCCACCCGCTGATCCTGGTGAAGATCTCCCGACCCTTGTTGGCGCTGGCGCTGATGGTGGGGTTGCATCTGCTGTTGCGCGGACACAATGCGCCCGGTGGCGGCTTCATCGCCGGCTTGGTGGTTGCAACCGCACTGGTGCTGCAGCATCTGGCGAGCGGCGCCGAGTGGGCGGAACCGCGGCTCGGCACCGATCATCGGGGGCTGGTGGGTTTGGGGCTGTTGCTGGCGGGACTCACCGGCGTCGGCAGCTGGTTCTTCGGTGCGCCATTCCTGACCTCTACCTTCCGCCACGTCCATCTGCCGCTACTGGGAGACGTGGAGCTCGCCAGTGCCATGGCGTTCGATCTGGGTGTTTTCTTCGCCGTGGTGGGTACCGTGGTGCTGATGCTGTCTCGACTCGGCGCCGTCGGCTATACCACCGCCGCTCCCGTGTCCGGCAGTCAGAGCGAAGGCGCCTGATGGAAGCGTTGATCGCGGTGGCTGTCGGGGTGCTGGTGATGGCCGGCGTCTACTTGCTGCTGCGGGCGCGCCTTTTCCCCGTGGTGCTGGGAGTGACGCTGCTCTCCTACGGCGTCAACCTGTTCCTCTTTGCCAGCGGCCGAGTGACCGGAGGCTCGGCCCCGCTGCTCAAGGACTTGCCGCCTCCCTACACCGATCCGCTGCCCCAGGCGCTGGTACTGACCGCCATCGTAATCGGCTTCGGCATGACTGCTTTCCTGCTAGCGCTGGCGTTGCGCGCATTGGGCGAGCTCGGCAGCGATCACGTAGACGGTGCCGAGCCGGTGCAGGCAATGGCGGTCCAACCGGAGCCGGAACTGGTCGCCGAAGCCGAAATCGTGCTGGTGGCTGAGGACGAGGCCAAGTGAGTCATCTTCCCGTCCTCCCCATCTTGCTGCCCTTCTTCGCCGGCGTGGCGATTGCGCTGCTCGGGCGAGGGCGCCCCTCAGTGGCCCGAGGTTTGGGCGAATTGGCCACCGTTGGCGGCCTGATCGTGGCGATACTGCTGCTCAACGCCGCCAGCGCCGGGGAGACCCTGGTCTATGCGCTCGGCGACTGGCCGGTGCCCTATGGCATTGCGCTCACCGTGGACCGCCTCAGCGCTCTGATGGTGCTGCTCACCGCCGTGCTGGCCCTGGCTGCCGAGGTCTATGCCCGGGCCCGACCGCTGCGAAGCACCGTGACGTTCCAGGCCCTGTTCCAGTTCCAGCTCATGGGGCTCAACGGCGCCTTTCTCACCGGTGATCTGTTCAACCTGTTCGTGTTCTTCGAGGTGCTCCTGATCGCGTCCTTTGGGCTGCTCGCGATCGAGGGTGGTGCCGAGCGCATGCGCGCCGGCGTGCACTACGTCCTGGTCAACCTGGCGGGCTCGAGTCTGTTCCTGATCGGCCTCGGCATCATCTATGGCACCGCCGGCACCCTAAACCTGGCAGATTTGCTGTTCAAGCTGCCGCAGCTTCCCGAGGACCGATTGCCCCTGATGGCGGCGGCAGGATTGTTGCTGCTAGTGGTTTTTGGCCTCAAAGCGGCACTGGCGCCTCTCTACCTGTGGTTGCCCGCCACCTACACGGCCGCGCCGGCGCCCGTGGCGGCGCTATTCGCGGTCATGACCAAGGTCGGGGTGTACGCGCTGATACGCGTCCACGCGGTGCTCTTCACGCCCGGCAACGAGCCCCTTGGGGGGCTAGTCCGACCATGGTTGCTGGCGGCTTCGCTGGTCACCCTGACCCTGGCGACCATCGGGGTGCTCTCGAGCCCCTCACTGCGGCGGATGGTGGCCTATCTGATCGTGCTCTCGGTGGGCACTATGATGGCCGCGGTGGCCCTCGGCAGCACCCAGGCGATGGCGGCGGCGCTGTATTACCTGATGCATTCGACGTTGGTGACCGCCGCTCTGTTTCTGCTCATCGACCTGATTGCGTCCCAGCGCGGAGCACTGGGAGATCAGCTGGTGGCAGGTGAACGGGTGGAGCAACCAGCGCTGCTCGGCGGCCTGTTCTTGGTGCTCGCCGTTTCGGTCGCGGGTCTACCGCCATTCAGTGGTTTCTTCGGCAAGCTCATGATCTTGGAAGCTACCGGTCCGCAAGCGGCGCTCGGGCTGTTGTGGGCGCTGTTGCTGCTGAGCAGTCTGGTGGTCGCCGTGGCCCTCAGCCGAAGCGGTAGCCTGCTGTTCTGGAAGGCCACCGAGACGACGCGCCCGCCGCAGCCAACTGAGGCGCTGGCGGTGGTACCGGTGCTGCTACTGGCATCCGCCAGCGGACTGCTGGTGGTGTTCGGGGCCTTGGCGCAGCAGTTCGCCCATGACGCAGCCGCCCAGCTTCTCGACCACGGCGGCTACATCCAGGGCGTGCTGGGCTCCTCGCCGGAGCTGGCACGGTGATTCGGCCACGCCTGCTGCCCCACCCGGGGTCCACCGCTCTGCTGGCGCTGGTTTGGGTGCTGTTGAGCGGAAGCTACGATGCGGGTGGCGTTGTCGTCGGCCTTGTGCTCGGTTTGCTGCTACCCGCCCTGCTGTGGCGGCTATGGCCTGCGGGGGCACCGATTCGCAAGCCGCACCGGCTGGCGATGTTCATCCTGATGGTGCTCTATGATGTGGTAGTCGCTAACATCGCCGTGGCGCGGCGGGTGCTTGGGCGCAATGCCGACCTCCGCCCCGGGACCCTGCGCCTGACCTTGCGCCTGGAAGATCCGCTGGCCATCACCATTCTGGCCAACTGCGTTTCTCTGACCCCCGGCACGGTATCGGTGGAGGTGGAGGGCGACGGCCGCACCCTGGTGATCCATGGCCTGGATATCGACGATCCGAACCAGGTGCTGGAGGAAATTCGTCACCGCTACGAGCGGCCCTTACTGGAGTCTTTCCCTTGCTCGGCATCGCACTCGTCCTGACCGCGATCATGCTCGGCACGGCCTTGGCGCTGTGCGTTTGGCGGCTATGGCGCGGCCCCACGCTTCCGGACCGCATACTCGCCCTGGACACCCTGTACATAAACGCCGTGGCACTGATCGTGATTTACGACATATACGCCGGCACCACCCTGTATTTCGAGGCCGCCCTGGTGATTGCCTTGCTTGGATTCGTGAGCACCTCGGCCTTCTGTAAGCACCTGCTGCGTGGCGACATCATCGAGTGACCGGAGGTAGCCCAATGGCCGAAGTCATCGTTTCGATCTCCCTGCTCCTCGGTGGAGCCTTTGCCTTGCTGGGCTCGGTGGGCCTGGCCAAGCTCCCCGACTTCTACACCCGCTTGCATGCACCCACCAAAGCCACCACTCTAGGCGTCGGCGGGTTGTTGATTGCCTCCGCCGTGCATTTCAGCACCCAGGGCGAGGGCTTGCATCTGCGTGAGGTGCTGGTGACTTTGTTCCTGTTCATCACCGCACCGGTCAGCGCTCACTTGCTGGGGCGGGCCGCCCGCCATCGCCAGGTTCCGGCGATCGAGAGTCATCGCGAGTCGAAGCCCTGACGCAGCAGAGGCAATGGCCAAGTACCAGATCCTTACCCTCAACAATATCGCCGTCGCGGCCCTCGATCGGTTCCCTCGTGGCCGCTACGAGGTGGCCTCGGAGCTCCAGCACCCAGACGCCGTGCTGGTGCGCTCCCACCGCATGCACGACTGGCCGTTGCCCGCCAGCCTGAAGGCGGTGGCGAGAGCCGGGGTCGGGGTCGACAACATCCCCACCGACGCGCTCAGCGCCCGCGGCATTCCGGTATTCAACGCCCCAGGGGCCAATGCCAACGCGGTCAAAGAGCTCGTGCTCGCGGGCATGCTGCTGGCTGCGCGCCACATCACCGAAGGCTGGCTGTACGCGCGGGCCGTATCCGGCGCCGACGAGGAGATCTCCCGGCAGGTCGAGGCTGAGAAGAAGCGCTTTCGCGGCATCGAGCTGCGCGGTCGTACCCTGGGGGTGGTGGGCTTGGGGGCCATCGGGGTGCAGGTCGCCAATGCCGCCCACGGGCTCGGCATGCGGGTGGTGGGCTTCGACCCGAATATCACCGTCAGCAATGCCTGGCGGCTGTCGGCGCAGACCGAGCATGCCCGCAGTGTGGGTGATCTGCTACAGCAGGCCGACTTTGTCACCCTGCACGTGCCGCTGCGCGAGTCGACTCGCCACCTGATCAACGCTCAGCGACTGCAATGCGTTCACCCTGGCGCCATCCTGTTGAACTTCGCCCGTGAAGGTATCGTGGACGAGGAGGCGGTGAGCGATGCCCTGCGCGAGCGACGGCTTGGCGCCTACGTCTGCGACTTTCCCACCAACCTGCTGCAGTCGCACCCGGGGGTGGTCTGCCTGCCCCATTTGGGGGCCTCGACGGTGGAGTCGGAGGAGAACTCCGCGGTGGCCGCCGTGGAGCGACTGCGGAGCTTCCTCGAGGACGGCACGGTCTCCCACTCCATCAACTTCCCGGACATGGATATGCCGCGCAGCGGAGGTCATCGGCTGTTGGTGGTGAACGCCAACGTTCCGCACATGATCGAGCGCATTTCCAAAGCCATTGCCGCCCAGGACATCAACATCATCGATCTGCTCAACCGCTCCCGGGGCGATCTCGCCTGCACTCTGGTCGACATCGAGTGTCCGGTGCCGGAGGCGGTGCTGAAAGACATCCGCCAGGTGGAGGGCGTGCTGGCCGTGCACGCCTTGTAGCCGCCTGGCTGCCGGTAGCGAGCCCTCGCTTGGACCCGGCTGCCGCGCTGCGCAGCGGGCGGGCGCTGCGAGTGGTCGGCTTCGACGATGGACCTTTCGGGCGGCGCCGTGGCCTGCCTGTACCGGTGGCGGGCGCAGTCTGTCGAGACTGCCGCTTCGAAGGCCTGGTCTGGGGCCAGGTGAGCCGCGACGGACTGGATGCCACCGACCGCCTCTGCGGGCTGCTGGAAGGCGGCAAGTTCCTGCCCCAGCTACACGCGGTGCTGCTACATGGCATAACTCTGGGCGGCCTCAATGTGGTGGACTTGGAGGCGCTGCACCAGCGCCTGGGAATTCCCTGCATGGCGTTTCTGCGCAAAGCCCCGGATTTCCCCGCCTTCGAGGCCGCCCTGAAGAAGCTGCCTGATGCCGCCGAACGGCTGGCCGTGTGTCGACGGGCCGGGCCGGAGCATCGAGCGGAAAGCGGCTATTTCCAGGTCTGCGGCCTGGACCCGCAGATGGTTCCCGGGATGCTTGCCCGCCTCACCGAGCATGGCAAAGTCCCCGAAGCCTTACGCCTGGCCCACCTGATCGCCCGGGCGGTCGTGACCGGTGAAAGCGGCCGGCGGGCCTGAGGGCGCGCGTCAAGGCAGCCCTTGGCCCAGGCTCCCAGCCGCAGCACCGTAGTCGTGGCACCGTCGGCTGCTAGACTCCCCGGCGAGCCAACCCATTTGTCATGCCGGAGGACTACCCGTGCGGCGCTATCGATTCCTCACCGCGGACGTTTTCACCGACGTGCTGTTTGGCGGCAATCCTCTGGCGGTGGTGCCGGAGGCCGATGGCCTCGACGACCAGGAGATGTCTGCCCTGGCCCGCGAGTTCAACTACTCGGAGACCACCTTCGTGCTGCCGCCGGCGGACCCGGCGAACACTTGCCGGGTGCGGATCTTCACGCCGGCCAGGGAGTTGCCTTTCGCCGGCCACCCAACCGTCGGCACTGCAGTGCTACTGGCACGGGCGGGCCGGGTACCCCTGGTTGGCGACTGTGCCGAGTTGGTGTTGGAAGAGGGCGTTGGGCCGGTGCCGGTGCGGGTAGTGGCCGAGAACGGCGTCGCCGTGGCGGCGGAGCTCAGTACGCCGAGGCTTCCGGAGCGAGGGCCAGAGCCGCCGCCGGCCGGCGACATCGCGGCCATGTTGGGCTTGGAGCCCGGGGATCTCGCCGCTGACTCGGCGCCGGCGGGATGGAACTGCGGAGTGCCATTTCTGATCGTCCCGGTTCGCGACCGCGGCGTGCTCTCCCGAGCGGCTGTCGTGACCGAGCGTTGGCGCGGCGTGCTTTCGCAGTGGTGGGCCACCGAAGTGCTGGTCATATGTCGCGATCCGGAGCGCGCCGGCTCCGACCTGCGGGCACGTATGTTTGCGCCTGCCATGGGTATCGCCGAGGACCCTGCCACCGGCGCGGCTGCAGCTGCATTGGCCGGCTACTTGGCGGAGTCCGAAGCCGCCGACGGGCGATTCGGGTGGCGTATGGAGCAGGGTTTCGAGATGGGTCGGCCCAGCCTCTTGGACATCGGCGTCGACAAGCACGGTGATGCCGTCACGGCGGTCAGGGTGGGTGGCCGGGCGGTGCCTGTGCTAGAGGGCACCGTCACCCTGCCGTGAGCAGGGTTCGGCGTCAGATTCGCGCTGGGTTTGCACCATGAGCACGGCGTTCTTCTACGGCACCTTGATGTTTGCCGAGGTCCGCGACGCATTACTGGGCCGCTCTCCGCGCACCGTGGCGGCAACGCTTGCCGGCTACCGGCGTTGCAGCGCGCTCCTGCCTCGCCGCATCGAGCTACCGGTCATCCAGAAGCAGGAGGATTCTCGGGTCGCCGGCATTCTCGCCCTGGGCTTGCAGCGCAGCGAGATGGCAAGCCTGGACCGGTTCGAGAACGTCCGTGGTGGGCTGTATCGGCGAATCCGCTGTAGCGTCGAGACCGAGGACGGCGCTCGCTCCACTTTTACCTACGTCGCGGGTCCTCGGCTGAATGGTTTGGCCGGTGGTCATTGGGACCCGGACCGCTTCGATCGGGAACAGCTGGGTCGCTTCCTGCGCCAAGCACTGGGTGCGCCGGCTCCGCCCTGGGCCCGCTGAGGTGGCATCGACTGCCGCCAGCGGATTAGCTGCCGGCGTGGTGGAGCTACGCTTGCGGTCGCGGTCGCTTCCGACCCTGTTCAACACCCTGAACCCGGCACCGGGTGGCATCCCCATCACGGTGGCGCCCGCTAGCCCGACGGTACCGCCGTTGGCAACCGGCCAGTGGCGGGCGGTATAGCGCAGCGTCTTCCGCCATCTCGCGGCTATGGTGCCGAGCGCCTTCGGTGGCTCCCGGAATGGTGGATTACGGCCTGGCGGCCTAAACCACCCTCGCGGGCTTCGACGTGGAACAAGGGCATGCGGCGGCGCCGACGAGACCCCGGCTGGCCGCGATGCCCAGGCTGTCAGCATCTTCAACCCTCGGGTTCGTTCGCGGGAGCGTCCGCCACCGGTTCGAGCAGATCGTCCATGCGCTTGTTGACCGAGTCAATCCAGCCGGTGCTGGGCTCGTAGATCCATCCGTCCCAGCGGGCATTGAGCTGCTCGGCCTCGGCTTCCACGTCGGGCCGCTCCGACACTGGAGACGATTCGTCTTCTGTCTCGGTCTGGGCTGCCGCTTGCTCTTCCTCGTCCTCGGCGCCTTCGTTCGGGGCGCTGTCGGCCGGCGTCGCCGGCTCGTCGGCGGTAGCGGTCGATGGATCAGCTTGTGCCCGCAGCCGCAGCAACCAGCGCTGGTCCTGCTGTGCGATCTCGGCGATGACGGTCAGAGCGTCGAAGGTCTCGACGGTGGCCGTCAGCTCCGGTTGCTCGGGGAACTCGACCTCGCCGGCGGTGCCCACGTCGTCGATCTCCAGCTGCGAGAACGCATCGGCGACCGCATTGATGGTGAACTGCGAGGCGGTTTCCCGGCCCTGCGGAATCTTCTGCAGCGTGAAGTCCATCTTCGCGGCGTCGTCTCGCAACAGTCGCACTGTCTCACCGTCGGCGTGGGCCACGGTGGCGGCTCGGATGCGCTCCCGGTCCAGGTTGAGCACGTCGGATTGCAGCCAGCCGAGCGCACCACCGAGCTCCGGCAGATGGCCCTCGACGAGCCAGGTTTGGGGCTCGTCCGGCTGTCGCAGGTAGATCTCGGTACGGATGGGGTCGGCGCGGGCGGGTTGGCGGTCACCAAAGACGAGATTGGCAATCGGGTTTCCGCCCTCACCCCTCAACTGCACTGCCACGGCGCGCGAATCTTCGGTGTCGGGGTCGCTCAGCCCCAGATCTGCGTAGCGCTCTGGCTTCGCGGTCTTGGGTTCGATGCGGCGCAGGTCCGCCAACCCCACCAGCAGCGTGCGCACCTGAGCCATGTCGGCTGGATAGCCGCCCTTCTCGACCACGGTCCAATTGTCCCCAGCCCGCTGCAGCGTGACCGTCTCGCCGCCGGCGCGGGCCACGACGATTTGCTGCAGCTCTCCCATCTGTTGCGCCAGATTGGGAAGGACGGCCTCGCCGCTGCCGCTGATCCCCTGTTCCGTCTGCTGGGGATACAAGAGCGCAGCCGTCACCACGATCGCTGCCAACAGGGCCAGGACCAAAAGGGCTTTGAGATTTCGCATCAATCGCCTCCTCAGGCCCGGGCGCTGGTGAGGGTGGCGCGGGCTCGACGGCGCTTGCGGGTCTGATGCAGTGCCATCAGTAAACCGCCGACCCCGATCAACAGCGGCACCAGCACGACGTCGACCAACTTGACCCGGGTCTCCAGGCCCTCGATGTCGCGGCGGAGCTCGTGCCGCACCCGCCGCAGGTCGGCGCGGATCTGCACCTTCTGCTGTCGAAAGCGCTCGATCTCCTGCTGCTGCTCGGAGGTGAGCAACAGTGAGCCATCGGTCTGACGGCCCGCCTCCAGCTCACTCAGGCGCTGCTCGGTTTCCTCCAGGCGGGTGAGGAGCTCCCGCTCCTTGGCACGGAACTGCAGCTCGGCGCGCTCGCGCAGCGCGTCGACGCGAGTGAATGGACGGCTGAACTGGCCGCGATTGCGCACGCTGATGAGATCGTTGCTGCCGGTGAGGTTATCCAGGGCGTTGATCACCAGGGAGCCGTTGGCCGCCACCGGTACGGCCAGTCGTGTACCGAGCAGATTCTGCACCTGCACCCAGAAGCGATCCTCCAGCAGATCGGAATCGGCGAACACCAGAACGTTGATGGAATCCACCGCCTCGGTGAGGGGTGGCTCCGCTGGTGTGCTGGCGGTTGCCTCCTGGTCGGCAGTCTCGGCGGCGCCCTCTTGGGACTCGGCAGGTGCTTCGGGGGCCGGCGGGGGGCCACCGGGAAACGCGGACTTGGCCTTGCCGCGCACGCGGGCGGCCAACACCCGTGACTCTCCGCTGGCTTGGTAGTCCCGCAGCAGCTCGTTGGGATCGCTCATGAAGGTGAAGCGGGAGGCGTCGTATTCGGTGGCGCTCTCGGTGGTGCGCAGTAGTGGCGTAACCTCCAACCCGCTGTCCGCCACCGGCTGTAGCGCGCCTGGCGTGGCCACCACCACCGACCCGAGGCCGCTGGTTACCACGTCGTCGCCGTTGATGAGCTGCGTGGGCAGCGACATCCACACCGGGTAGCGGATGGTGGCGGGGCGCTGCTGGAGGTTGAAGCGCACGGTCTCCGCGAGCTGCAGATCTCCCACCACCTTGGTGGGATCGTACTGAAGCCCCCAGGCCGTCAGCAGCCCCTTGAGGTCCGAGCTCTGTCCGCCGGGTGCCGGAAAGCCGCCAGCCGGCAGGTCGGCTTCGGCGTGGGGATCCACGAATACCACCGCATTGCCCCCGCCCAGCACGTACTGGTCGATGGCGTACAGGGTCCTGGGCGTCAGCTCCTTCGGATGCGCCATCATCAGCAGGTCGATGTCCTGAGGAATCGCTTCCAGGTCGGTGCCGAGCTCACGCACCTCGAACAGCTGCTGGATCTGCTCGTAGATCACCCAGGGCTGGGCGCCCCCGCCTCCCATCATGGGATTGGCGGGCTGCCCCGCCAAGGGCAGGCTGGAGATCAATCCTACGACCGGGAGTTTGGGGTGCGAGACCTGATAGATGAGCTTGGTGACGTCGTACTCTAGGAAACGATCGCTCTCCGGGGACAGGAACGGAATGACTTCCTCCTCCCCGGTGGGGCCGCTCACCACCAGGCCAAAGTAGAACGAGGACTCCGCATCTCCCAGGGGGATGCCTCTGAGCCCATAACCGACAGCGCGGTCCTCGGCTTCAGAGAACGGCTCCGGATCAATCACGGCGAGGGTCAAGTTGCCGCCGGCCACGCGCTGGTACTCCTCCAGCAGCTCGCGCACGCGGGTGGCGTAGCTGGCGATGCCGGGCAGCTGCGAGACCTGCTCCGCCGACAGGAACAGCCGCAGGGTCACCGGCTCGTCTAGCTCCGCGAGGATGTTCCGGGTGCCCTCGGACAGCGTATAGAGCTTGTGCTCGGTGAGATCCACCCGCAGGGGCGGTAGCGCATTGGCTGCCAGCAGGTTGACGCCGAGCAGCAGCAGCAGCGCCAGCACCAGCGAGGTTCCAGAAAGCAGCTTGGGGTTCAAGGTCTTCGACTCCCTAGGCCGGATAGTTCAGTGCCGGCCCACTCTGGTTCACCCGGCCTTCCTGGTTTCCACCACCAGCACGTTGGCGAACAGCCAGAAAGCGATCATCGATCCGAAGTAGATGACGTCGCGTAGGTCCAGCACGCCCCGCGTGATGGCGCTGAAGTGGGTGAGGAAGCTCAAGCTCGCCACCGCGTCCACCAGCGCCTGGGGCGCCCAGGGGCGGAAGAAGTCCAGCACCAGCGGAAAGCCGCTCAGGATGAGCAGCAGGCAGACCACGGCGGTGACCACGAACGCAATCACCTGATTGCGGGTGATCGCCGACAGGCAGGCGCCTACGGCGAGAAACGCCCCCGCCATCAGCAGGCTGCCCAGATAGGCGGCCAGGATGACGCCGTTGTCAGGGTCGCCCAGGAAGTTCACCGTCAACCAGATGGGCGCGGTGAGCGCCAGCGCAATGGCAGTGAAACACCACGCGGCCAGGAACTTGCCTAGCACCGCCTGGGTGACCGTCACCGGCAGCGTCAGCAGCAGCTCAACGGTGCCGCTGCGGCGCTCCTCGGCCCAAAGCCGCATGGAGAGAGCCGGTATCAGGAACAGATACAGCCAGGGGTGAAAGCCGAAGAAGGGCTGCAGATCGGCTTGTCCTCGGCTGAAGAAGTCCCCCAGATAGAAGGTGAAGATGCCGCTCAGGAACACGAAGATCACCAGAAACACATAGGCGATCGGGGTGGTGAAGTAGGCGGCAAGCTCGCGCCGGAATATCACCCACAGGGTCGCCATCAGCGCCTCCCAAGCCCGGATGATTCATCAGGGACCCCGGATGTTGGCGGAATTCGCAGCCGCACTGGCGCCGCTCTGGAGCGCGAGTTGTGGCGAGCGCTACAACTTGAGTGAAGAGCAAGCCAGGGCGAGCGAGAAACCGCCAGGGCCGGGGCAAGCCTACGGCGGCGCACACTCTGTAGCCGTAAGCTTGACCTACAGATCACGTACAACACGTTCTCCCTCAATGAGATAATGCCGAGCCATAGGCTGTCCTGGTGGAATATCCGGGCTACGATGCCGCGCCGGCGGCGGTGGTGATGGCGCGGAAGACCTCATCGAGACGGCCCCGCTCCACGTGCAGCTCCGCCACCTCCCAGCCCGCCTCCTGGGCCGCCAGGCTCACCGGGCTCGCGAGCTGGCTCTGCCCGCGGGGATAGATCAGATACCGCCCCATGGTGTCCCCCGTTTCCAGCGCGTCCACCCGATCGACCCCATTCAGCTTGCGTAAGATTGCCGCGGCATCGCCGGCACCGGCGCCATGGAGCTCGAGGGTCAGGGCGCCGTGACGCGGCGAGCGGGATTCCAGCTCCGCCGGCGCGCCGTCGGCCACCAGGCGTCCCGCGGCGATGACCAGCGCTCGGGTGCACACCGCATCCACCTCCTCCAGGATGTGGGTGGAAAGCACAATGCACTTCTCGCTGGCCATGGAGCGGATCAGCTCGCGCACCTCGTGCTTTTGATTGGGATCGAGGCCATCGGTGGGCTCGTCGAGGATCAGCACTTCCGGATCGTGCAGGATCGCCTGGGCCAATCCCAGTCGGCGCTTGTAGCCCTTGGACAGGGTTTCCACCGGCTGCTGCAGGACATTCTCGATGTGAACCTGTTGGATCGCCGCATCCAGCCGCGCTCGCCGCGAGGGCCCAGAGAGGCCCCGCACCCCGGCGACGAAATCCAGGAACGCGGCCGGCGTCATGTCGCCGTATAGGGGCGCGCCTTCCGGCAGGTAGCCCATGCGCCGTTTGACCTCGAGGGGCGCGGCATCCACGTCCAGGCCACAAACCCGGATGGTGCCGGCGTCGGGTGCGAGGAACCCGGTGATCATCTTCATGGTGGTGGACTTGCCCGCGCCGTTCGGGCCCAGGAAGCCAAGTACTTCCCCGCGTTCGACCCGAAAGCTCAGGTCATTGACGGCGCGGATGGGACCGAAGTGCTTGCTGAGGTTGTCGACCTCGATCATCACGGACATGGTGACGATATCTCCCTACGGACCGACCGGCTCCGCCGCCACCTGTGACGGGCCGTCGACATCTGGTTCTCGGTGTCTACAAAGCGCTCGAGTCAGCCGGCTATCGACCAGTCCGTTCCCGAGCCGGCGACATGAAATCACAGCGCCCCAGGGCATCGGGTTAACCTTTTGTAAGCTTCACCCACGCCCGGTGGCAGCACATGACGGATCATATGGATCGATTTCGAGACCATTACCTGCGGGTGGTCGGGAGCAGCGCTTACAACAAGGCCATCATCGAACGCTATCGGATCACCAGGAACATGGCCTCCTGGCCCCGTTGAATGTTCATCAACAGGCGGCCATCGGGGCTGCGGCGCGCTGCCTCCATGAACTCCGCCAAGTTGGTGATCAGCCGCCGGTTCACGCTAGTGATGATGTCTCCCGGCCGCAATCCGGTTGCATCTGCCGGGCTCCCGCGCTCCACCTCCCGCAGCATCACCCCACGAACGCGTCCGTAGAGCGGGTGTTCGGGGTCGATCTCGCTAAAGCTGGCGCCGCTCAGCTCGGGTTTGAGGGCCGCTCCTGGGACCTGGTCGGCGGAGGACTCCGCCACCCGGGCGTCGATGGTAAGACGCCGGCTGCCGCGAAGCACCTCCAGCGCCACCGTGTCACCGATCCCGACCAGGCCGACGGCATTGCGCAGGTCGTTTGAAGTGCGCACCGGGCGTCCATCGACGGCGAGCACCACGTCACCGGCCTCGAGTCCGGCGCGATCCGCGGCCGATCCTGGCTCTACCCGCGCGATCACCGCACCCTGAGCTCGGGTCAGCCCGAAGGCGGAGGCTAGCTCTGGCGTGAGGTCTTGGGTCGCAACGCCCAGGCTGCCACGGCGTACCTCGCCGTACTCGATGATCTGATCCATGATGCGCATGGCCAGCTGGCTCGGAATGGCGAAGCCGATACCCACATTGCCACCGCTCCCGGGGGAGGCGATGGCGGTGTTGATGCCCACCAGCCGGCCTCGCAAATCCACCAGTGCGCCGCCGGAATTGCCCGGGTTGATGGAGGCGTCGGTCTGGATAAAATCCTCGTAGTCCTCGATCCCGAGACCGCTGCGGCTGAGCGCGCTGACGATGCCCGAGGTGACGGTCTGGCCCAGGCCGAAGGGGTTACCGATGGCCACCACGAAGTCGCCCACCCGGAGCTGGTCGGAGTCACCGATGGTGATCGCCTGCAGGTCTTCCGGCGGCACCTTGATCACCGCGATGTCCACCTCCGGATCCGATCCCACCACCTCCGCCTGCAGGGTGCGGGTGTCGCGCAAAGTCACGGTGATCTCGTCGGCGCGAGCGATCACGTGATGATTGGTGAGGATGTAGCCGCGCTCGGCGTCGACTACCACGCCTGAGCCCAGGCTGCTGGTCATGCGCTCGCGAGGCCGCTGGGCGCGGGGTGGCAGGTCGAAGAAGAAGCGAAAGAAGGGATCTTGCAATAAGGGGCTCTCGCGCACCTGCACCCGACCGCGGGCGGAGATGTTCACCACCGTCGGGGTGGTGCGCTCCAGCATCGGCGCCAGCGAGGGCAGCGCCTGCTCGCCAACCGCTGCCGGCAGCGCTGCGTCCCCGGCGAGGGGCTGGCAGGCCAGCAATGCTGCGGCAAGTAACGCCACCACGGTGTTTCGACACGGCCTCATGCTGTCAGCTCCGAGCGGCGGACAGGCAACGCCTCAGTCCAGGCCGACGCGTGGATCGAAGCTCACCTCCCGCGCCATGCGTTCGAACAGCGCCTTGGCGGAAGGGTCCTCCGCCGGCGGATTGACGATTTTCAGGACCACGTAAAGGTCCCCGGGTCTGCGTCCCGGCAGGCCGCGACCCTTGAGCCGCAGCCGGCTGCCGCCTTGGCTGCCAGGAGGCACGGTCAGGGACACCTTGCCGCCGGGTGTCGGCACCTGGACCCGGGCCCCCAGCGCCGCCTCCCAGGGGGCCACCGGCAGGTCGATCTCGATATTTCGCCCGACCAGCCGGTAGCGCGGATGCGGCCGTACCGCGACCTGCAGGTAGAGATCGCCCGCCGTGCCGCCCGCCATCCCCGGCGAGCCCTGACCCGAAAGCCTGATACGCTGGCCGTCGGCCACGCCTGCGGGGATACGCACGTTGAGCGTGCGCGTGCGATTGCTCACCCGCCCCGTACGATCGACCTCCGGGCTCTGCATCTGCAGGGTGCGAGTGGTGCCCGAATAGGCCTCTTCCAGGCTGATCTCCACCTGGTGCTGGACGTCCTCGCCACGGGCAGTTCGCCCCGCGCCCCCGAAGTCGAAGGCAAAGCCGCGCCCGCCGAAAAGCTGCTCGAAGAAATCGCTGAAGATACCGGAGTCGGCTGGCCCACCGGCGCCGCGACCGGCACGGAAATGAAAGTCCCGCTCCCACCCTGGCGGCGGCCGAAATTCCTGGCCGGCGCGCCAGTTGCTGCCGAGCTGATCGTAGGCCTTGCGCTTCTCCGGGTCGCGGAGCACCTCATAGGCCTCCTGCACCTCCTTGAAGCGATCCTCGGCCTTGGGTTCCTTGCTGACATCCGGATGGTACTTGCGCGCCAGCTTGCGATAGCTGCGCTTGATCTCATCAGCGCTGGCGCTGCGCACGACACCGAGGATTTTGTAGTAGTCCTTGTACTCCATAGGGCTCTTACAGTCTCAAGGATTTCATGAGCTTGGACTCGCTGACAGGCTGTTGGGCCAGTTTGGGCCCAAATCACCGGTCGGGCACTAACCGGCCCGCCGACCTCTGAAGGTGGGGTCTAGGTCGGCCCGAAACAAGGGGGCAGCGGCGCGGTGCCGCACAACTCGCACCACGAAGCGGTTCTACGGACGAAAGCGGGTCCGGCGTTTGGCGTCCTAAGTTCGTGGATACGTCCGATTGGGGCAGGGGCGGCGTCTCCCGCTCGCTGATTCTCTGTCCGCAGAGATCATTCCGAACTTCGCGGCTACCGGAGTGCCGCCGGCTACTCAGGGCGCGGCTTACTCCACGCCTTGAAGCTTGCCGTCCGCCAAGGAGGCGGAGGCAGCGTGTGCAGCCTGGAATCCCTGCGAACACCCGAGCAGACGGCTTTCCTCAGGCGCCGTCCCGAAGTCGCTTGCGCCAGTAGACGGGATCAGGTCGTAGGTGGGCAACCGCGACAATGACGATACTCTGCTGCTCCTCGGTATAAATGAGGGTATAGGGAGAACGAGCCAAGCGGCTGCGTCGAATATTCCCGGTGAGTTTCGGCCAGACGTCCTCTTCGTCCCCCTTTTCCCTTCAGTATCTGCTGACAGTCGGGCACCGGCTAAAGGGCGGAGCCGAGTTTTGGCTGTGAGCCGTCGGAAAACAGCCGAAACAGACTCAGTTCCACAATAGGGGATAGATGGCTCCCCACTTCCCAGAAACCGTGGTCTGTCCCCTATTCCTTTTTGGAAACAGTCGCGGGGGGCCGGGGGGGGGGGCGCCCCCCGGGGGTGAGTGGGTTTTGCCGGGGCGGGGGGGCCGGGGGGGGGGGGGGGCGCCGGGGGGGGGCTGCCGCTC
>CAZLYT010000747.1:0-39035 GCA_964563515.1 uncultured Candidatus Competibacteraceae bacterium
CGCGGCCATCTCGGCGCACACCAACGCCTTCAAGATCAACGAGGACGTGGTGATCCCGCTGCCGCGGCTGAACGACTACAACCGCGGCATCGAGCGCATCAACATCGAGCAGTCGATGGCGAACAAGCTGCGTATCATCGACGCGGTTGCCGCCGAGCTCGATGCCATGACTGCGGTGGTAGCTGGCGAGCAGGACTCGGCCGAGAGCGCAGCCATCTTCGACGCCAAACGCGACCTGGTGCGAGAGCGTTTGCAGACGGTGCGCCGGCGCTGGCAGGCGCTGTTGGACGGTCTGGACCAGCCCGCCGAGGCGTTGGTGGGTGAGCTCGACCCGACCGAGGTCGCCAGAGTGCGTGCTGACGATACGGTGCTCGACCTGCTGCTGCGCGCCGACCTGGTGGTATCCTATCGACGCGAGATCGAGCGGCACCTGGAACAGATCTACAGCGGCCACGACTGGGCACCGGTGCGCGAGCGCCTGCGCTCGATTCACTCCGAGATCCGCAACGCCCGCATCTTCGTCGCCCTGCACATGCACGCCGGCGATGGCAACGTGCACACCAACATCCCCGTGCACTCGGCCGACTACCAGATGATGCACGAGGCCGAGCGCATCGTGGCCCGGGTCATGAAGCTGGCGGTGGACCTGGGCGGGGTGATCTCCGGCGAGCACGGCATCGGCCTCACCAAGATTCAGTACCTGGAGCCGGCCAAGGTCCGTAGCTTCGAGGAATACAAGCGGCGGGTCGATCCGGACGGCCACTTCAACGGCGGCAAGCTGCTCGGCGGCTCGGGCCTCACCGATGCCTACACGCCCTCACTCAAGCTGGTGCAGCAGGAGGCGCTGATTCTCGAGGCCAGCGAGCTCGGCAGCTTGAACGACGAGATCAAGCACTGCTTGCGCTGCGGCAAATGCAAGCCCGTGTGCCAGACCCACATCCCGCGCGCCAACCTGCTGTACTCCCCGCGCAACAAGATCCTCGCCACCGGCCTCATCATCGAGGCTTTTCTCTACGAGGAGCAGACCCGGCGCGGCGTGTCGCTGCGCCACTTCGACGAAATGAACGACGTCGCCGACCACTGCACCACCTGTCACAAGTGCCTGGCCCCGTGCCCCGTAGACATTGACTTTGGTGAAGTATCCATCCGCATGCGGGGCCTGCTCGCGGAGCGAGGTCACCAGCGCAGCTCCCTCGGCACGCGAGCCGCGCTGGCGTTTCTCAACGCCAAGGACCCGACGCTGGTGAAGGTGATGCGCCGCGGCTTGGTGGAGCTCGGAAGCCTAGGGCAAAGGCTGGCGCACCGGGTGGCTAGGCGCAGCGGCGTGCTGGGCGCTGCCGACCGTATCCCCGGCAGCACCACCGGGCGTACTTCGGCGCCGGCGCAGGTGATTCATCTGGTGCGCAAGCCCCTGCCCGGCGGGCTTCCCGCGCAGACCATGCGGCAGCTACTGGGGGTCGAGGATCCGCGGATGGTACCGGTGTTGCGCGATCCGGCGGCCGCAGAGGACGGCGACGCGGTGTTCTACTTCCCGGGCTGCGGCTCGGAGCGGCTGTTCAGCCAGATCGGTTTGGCGACTCTGGCCATGCTCTACCAGGTGGGGGCGCAGACGGTGTTGCCGCCGGGTTATTTGTGCTGCGGTTATCCACAGACTGCCGCGGGCCAGAGCGCGCGCGGCCAACAGATCACCACCGAGAACCGGGTGCTCTTCCATCGGGTCGCCAACACTTTGAACTACATGGATATTCGGACTGTGATCGTGTCCTGCGGCACGTGCATGGACCAGCTGCTGCGCTACCAGTTCGAGCGCATCTTCCCGGGCTGTCGACTGCTGGACATCCACGAGTACTTGATGGAGAAGGGCGTGCGCCTGGAGGGTGTGAACGGGGTCCGCTACCTGTACCACGACCCCTGCCACACCCCAATGAAGACCTACACGCCGAGCCGGGTCGCCTCCACGCTCATGGGGCAGGAGGTGCCGCTATCGGATCGCTGCTGTGGAGAAGCCGGCACGTTGGCGACCTCGCGACCCGACATCGCGGATCAGTTGCGCTACCGCAAGGAGGTGGAGCTGCGCCAGGGTATCCGGGATCTAACCGGGCGGGAGCAGGCGGCGGCGGGCGCGGTGAAGCTGCTGACCTCGTGCCCGGCCTGTCAACAGGGGTTGTCGCGCTACCGGGACGACACCGGGCTCGATACCGACTACATCGTGGTGGAGATCGCCAAGCACTGGTTGGGTGAGGGTTGGCAACGCGCCTTCATCGATCGGATACGTCGCGGCGGGGTTGAACGTGTCCTGCTGTAGTGCCTGCCTGTTGCTGCGTTCCGGCTGCCCGCAAGCGTCTGTGGCGGCTCACACTCGTAGCTCTTCGACGCCATGAGAATCGCCGATGAGCAGCAGGTCGGCGGGACGACGGGCGAAGAGGCCCACGGTGACGACACCGGTTATGTTGTTGAGCTCGTCCTCCACAGCGGTGGGCTCCGTGATGGGCAGGTTGTGCACGTCAAGAATCAGGTTCCCGTTATCGGTCACGAAGCCTTCACGCAGCACGGGTTGCCCGCGAAGCCTGGCCAGTTCCCGCGCCACCAGTCCGCGAGCCATGGGTATCACCTCCAGCGGCAATGGGTAGGCGCCCAGCACGTGCACCAGCTTGCTGCGGTCGATCACGCAGACGAAGGTCTCGGAGGCCGCCGCCACGATCTTCTCTCGGGTCAGCGCGCCGCCGCCGCCTTTGATGAGCTCGAGCCGACGGTTGGCTTCGTCGGCGCCGTCCACGTACAACGGCAGCGTGCCCACGTCGTTCAAGTCGAGCACCGGCACACCGATGGCTCGCAGGCGCTCGCTGCTGGCCTCGGAGCTGGACACGGCACCGTCGATCTTCGCTTTGACTTTGGCGAGCGCGGCGATGAAGTGGTTGACGGTCGATCCGGTTCCGATCCCGACCACCGTACCCGGTTGCAAGTATTCCAGCGCCGCCTCGGCCACCCGGCGCTTGTCGTCATCACTGGCCATGAAAGGGAACTCCGCTGCACGGGCATTGCGCGGTCCGCATTCTATCGGATGCGCCTATGCATCGTCCCTCGTCCCTGTTAGCTTCTACTTGGCCATGCCCAGGAAATATCTGGAAAGAATCCTCACCGCCCGAGTCTACGACGTCGCGGTGGAGTCCCCCCTCGACGCCGCCCGCCGACTGTCAGACCGACTGGGCAATCGGGTGCTGCTGAAGCGCGAAGACCTGCAGCCGGTGTTTTCCTTCAAGCTGCGGGGCGCCTACAACAAGATCAGTCGCTTGCCCCAAAGTGCGCTTGAGCGCGGCATCATCGCAGCATCGGCAGGCAATCACGCCCAAGGCGTGGCGCTGGCCGCATCCCGCCTCGGAGTGCGGGCAACCATCGTGATGCCCAAGACCACGCCGCCGATCAAGGTGGAGGCGGTGCGCGCTCTGGGCGGGCGGGCCGTGCTACATGGAGATGCCTACGACGAGGCCTCAACGCACGCGGCCAAGCTGGTCGAGGAAAAGGGGCTTACCTATATTCCGCCCTTCGACGACCCGGAGATCATCGCCGGCCAAGGCACCATCGGCATGGAGATTCTGCGCCAGCACCAGGATGGCGTGCACGCCATCTTCGTTCCTGTCGGCGGTGGCGGTCTGTTGGCCGGTATTGCGGCCTACGTGAAGTCGTTACGGCCGGACATCAAGCTCATCGGCGTGGAGCCCGACGACGCGGGCAGCATGTATGCGGCCCTTGCCGCCGGCCGACGGGTGACCCTGGAGCAGGTCGGGCTGTTCGCCGACGGCGTGGCGGTGCGACAAGTGGGCAAGGAAACCTTTAGGATCTGCCGGCGTACAGTTGATGAGGTGGTGCTGGTCAACACCGACGAAATATGTGCCGCGATCAAGGACATCTTCGACGACACCCGCTCCATTGCCGAGGCTGCCGGCGCGCTTGCGGTGGCAGGCATGAAAAAGTACGTGGAGCGCGAGGGCGTGACGGGGCAGACGCTGGTGGCCGTGGTTAGCGGCGCCAACATGAACTTCGACCGGCTGCGCCACGTGGCCGAGCGTGCCGAGCTGGGTGAGCAGCGCGAGGCGCTGTTCGCGGTCACCATTCCCGAGCGGCCTGGCAGCTTCCGAGAGTTCTGCCAAGCAATCGGCAAGCGCAACGTGACCGAGTTCAACTACCGCTACGCGCACCAGCAGCGGGCGCAAATCTTCGTCGGGCTGGAGCTGCGCGTGGGTCGTGCCGAGAAGGAGGCTTTGGCGAGCCATCTGCGCAGCCTGGACTACCCCGTGTTGGACATGACCGACAATGAGATGGCCAAGCTGCATTGCCGATTCATGGTGGGTGGTCACGCGCCCGGGATCCAGGACGAGATCCTGCTCCGGTTCCAGTTTCCGGAGCGACCCGGAGCACTGCTCAAGTTTCTGACCCGGATGGGACACCGCTGGAATATCAGCCTCTTTCACTATCGCAACCACGGGGCCGACTACGGCCGGGTGCTTGCCGGTATCCAGGTGCCACCCGAGGAGCGGGGCCGATTCCAGCAGTATCTGGAAGATCTGGGTTATCCGTACTGGCCGGAAAGCGACAATCCCGCCTATCAGCTGTTTCTGGCGGGTCACGACGACCAGCCATTGTGATGGTGGAGTAAGCATGCGAATCAAGGAACTGCTGCGAGAGTGGGAGGCCGCACGGGCGGAGCAGAAAACGGTGCGCAGCTACCAGGTGGATCTGACGTCGCGAGATGCCGCCCGGGTCGAGGCACTGGCCGAGCTGTATGCTCGCAGCCCGGCCGACATCATCGCCGACCTGCTGGAGGTTGCCCTCAACGAGCTGGAGCGAAGTCTGCCTTATGTCAAGGGCGACAAGGTCATCTCCGAGGACGAGTTCGGCGATCCCATCTTCGAAGACGCTGGGCCCATGCCGAGGTTGCTGGCCCTGACCCGCAAGCACCAGGCGGAGCTCGAAAAGTCACTTCCCCGCCAGGATGACGGCGAGCGCCCGCCGAGCTAGCCACCCACGCTTACCCTGAAGCTCCGCCGAACAACGCCATGAACCGGAACGCGTATAGTCCCCGCGGCATCCTGCTGGTCGCGATAATGTTGGTCCTGGGACCGGTCCATTCGGCGAGGTCATTGGAATCGGCAGAGGCTGGCCGCAGCGCCATCTGGCTACTGGTCGATGGTGCCAGCCGCGAGCTGCGGGTGATGCGGGGGGAGCACGTGCTGCGGCGCTTTCCCGGCATTTCCGTCGGCCGGGCCGGCATAGGCGCCAAGCTGAGGAATGGCGACGAGGTGACACCCACCGGTGAGTTTCGCATTGCATGGATTCCCAGCAAGACTCAATTTCATCGCTTCTTCGGTATCGACTTTCCCAATCAAGGCGCGGTGGAGCGTGCTCTCGAGGTGGGTGTCATCGACCGCTCGACCCATGATCAGCTGTTGGCGGAGTTGGCGCTGACGCAGATGCCACCGCAGGACACCGTCCTGGGCGGCAATCTCGGCATTCACGGCCTGGGATCTGCCGACCCGCAGATCCACGAGCGCTACAATTGGACGCGCGGCTGCGTCGCCCTCACCAACCAACAGATCGACGAGCTGGCTGCTTGGGTGGGTATTGGGACGCGGGTCGTAATCCGCTAGTGTTACGCGCGTTGAACACTGTGGTGCGCAACTCGATCAGCCGGGAAAGCGCACCGCTGCCGAACCGTTGCGGCGCCAGCGGCGGGTCGGCGCTACCCGCTCGTATTGCAGGCGACTGGCGGCCCATGGCGTGCGATGGGCTGTCAATTCATCACCGAGCACGTACGCGACCTTCCATCTTCATGAGGAGAAAGGCAAATATGAGCTATCGGATCTTCAAGCCCCTCGCTGTTGCGGCGGTGGTCTTCGCCATTGCCGGTTGTGCCAGCAACCAGGAACTACAAACCCTACGCGGTGAGGTCGACGGTCTCAAAGCGGACGTTGCCGCAGCGCAGGCGGATGCTGCCGAGGCCAAGGTCAGCGCCCAGCGCGCCGAGCAGGCAGCCGAAGGTGCCCGGATGCAAAGCATGGAGACCAACGAGAAGATCGACCGCATGTTCAAGCAGAGCATGTACAAGTAGATCAGCACTTAAGGTCGGCGCCGGATAGCGCGGCGCCGACCTCGTGCCAGGCCCTCAGCGCACCGCGATCCTCCGAGAGATGATCTCGGGTACCCCCCGAGCCTGCTGCACGACTTCCAAGGCGCGATGCTCGTCCAGGCCGGGGTAGCCTTCACCGGCGGCCTTGTCGATGGCCGCCAAGGCTATCTGCAACGCCTCGGCCTCGCCCAGGGGCAATTCCTCCAGCGGTGGGTGCACCTCCAGGTACAAGGTATCGGCGATCAGCGCGGCCTTCACCGGCTGATTCACCAGGCGCACTGGCGTACCCACCGGGATGCCGGGAAACAGCCGCTCGATGTCTTCGGGATACATGCGCAGGCAACCGTGAGTCACCCGCATCCCGACTCCATAGGGCCGGTTGGTGCCGTGAATCAGGTAACCCGGTATTCCCAAGCGCAAGGCGAAGGCGCCCAACGGGTTGTCCGGGCCCGGCGGTACCACCTCCGGAAGTGGATCTCCCGATTCAGCATGCTCGGCCCGAATCGAGGCCGGCGGATACCAGGCTGGGTCCTTGGCTTTGGCGGAGACCTTGGTCAACCCCAGAGGGCTGGACCAGTCCATGCGGCCGACGCTCACGGGATAGGTAATGACCGTGGGACGCTCGCCGGGGGCTGTTTTGGGGTAGTAGTAGAGCCTCATTTCCGGCAGGTTGACCACCAGCCCTTCGCGAGGTGCATCGGGCAGGATATGGCGGGTCGGCAGCACAAGGGCGGTGCCGTCACCAGGTAGCCACTTGTCGACCTGCGGGTTGGCCCACATGATCTCGTCCTGCCCCAAGCTATAGCGGCGTGCGATGTCCGCCATGGTGTCGTCATATTGGGCTTTGACGACCTCGAGCTTGCCCACGATGTCGACCGTCTCCGGCGGCAGCGAGTAGACGGAGGCGGCGACGGGGGATAGGACCGCGGCCAGCATCAAGCCGGCTAGTAGCTTGCCAATGGGTCTGAGTGCTAGGTTCGAGGGCAGCATGAGTCTCCGCTGGGTGTTCGAGCGGCCAGAGTATAGCGCTGACACCGTGGCGAGAGTCGAGGTTCCCGGGTCCGTATAATGCGCGCTGCGGCCGCGCCCTTGAGGTTGCGTTTCCAGCAACGGTAGGAGGTCTGACCATGGCTGTTACCGAGACCGCCGTCGCCACCGACGCGGCAATACTGCTGCGGAACGATCGGGATGGCGTCGCGACGCTTACCCTGAATCGCCCGAATCAGTTCAATGCGCTCTCCGAGGAGTTGTTGGATGCCCTTCAGACCGAGCTGGATGCCATCGCCAGCAGCGAGGCGCATCGGGTGGTGGTGATTGCCGGCGCCGGCAAGGCATTCTGCGCTGGACACGATCTCAAGCAGATGCGTAGTCGGCCACAGCAGGAGTACTACCGGGAGCTGTTCGGTCGTTGCGCCCGGGTGATGCTTAGCCTGCAGCGCATACCTCAACCCGTCATTGCCCGGGTGCATGGGATCGCCACCGCTGCCGGCTGCCAGCTGGTCGCCGCCTGCGATCTGGCGGTAGCGGCGGAGGAGGCGCGGTTCGCGGTGTCCGGTATCAACGTCGGGCTGTTCTGCTCCACTCCGGCCGTTGCACTATCCCGCAACGTTGCTCGCAAGCACGCGGCGGAGATGTTGTTTACCGGGGAGTTCGTGGACGCCCGGCGGGCCGCCGAGATTGGCCTGGTGAATCGGGTGGTAGCGGCCGATGAGCTGGACAGTGAAGTCCAGCAACTGGCGGATGCGATCTGCGCCAAATCGCCGCTGGCGATTCGATTGGGCAAGGAGACCTTCTACCGGCAGGTCGAGCTCGGACTGGAGGAGGCCTACCGCGTCGCCAGTGGCGCCATGGCCTGCAACATGATGACCGAGGACGCAGCCGAGGGTATCGACGCCTTCATCGAGCGGCGTACACCCACTTGGCGCGGTCGCTAGCGGCGCAACAACGCGCGTTCGGAGGCTTGGGCGAATCTCCTGAATAACGACTCTTGACTGGATTCCCGCGGGCTTGGGAATGACGGGAGGCGGTGGGTATCTCGGGCTGTGCCCTAGTCCACCTCAGGAATGCCCATCATCCGCGGTTGCACCTGACCGGGAAGTATCCCGCTGCGCCCCCAGTTAGGTGCGCCATTCCGCGCGCGTGAGCGTATTGGTAAATACAAACAGCGGCTCATAAGCGAGTCGCCGCTCACCCTGGCGAACTGTTCGGGCTGGGCTCCCATTCTGCCAAGGCAGCCTCCAACAACGGCCGCTCGCTGATCGGGACGCTGCAAACAGTCCCCGTGCACAGGTAGGCGACGCAGCCGCATCGGGATTTGCGCTCCTCAAGGAGTCCCGTGGTGGCCGCCCCGGTTGGTATGGCCAAGCTCAGGCGGCCAGGGGCGAAGGGTGTTGTCGCCCGCTGTTGCCAGTCCCGGATGGCGTCGGGCTCACCGCGGATCACGATGATCTGGCCCGGCTGGAGCCATTCGTCCAGGGCTCGCAGGTATCCGGTATGGGCTGCTGGAGTTCGGTAGATCTGCGGCCAGGCCCAGCGCAGTGCTCGTTCGGCGGCGGCCAGGTAGCGCGCTTCGCCCAGCAAGTGACCCAATTGCAGCAGGCTGTTGGCGGCTACCGCGTTGCCGCAGGGTGTGGCGTCGTCGAAGGTCGGCTTGGGACGGTGAATCAGTCGCTCATGATCCACCGCCGTGAAGTGGAAGCCACCGGCCTCGCTATCTTCGAAGCCCGCGAGCAAGCGATCCGCCAGCGCCCGAGCGAACTCCAGGTCACTGTCCACCCAGCCGCACTGGGCCAATTCCAGTAACGCCTCGATCAGGTACGCGTGGTCGTCCAGGTAGGCGGGGAGCTTGGCGGTCCCATCTTTGTAAACCGCCAGTAGTCGCTGGCCATCCCACAAGCGGGTGCGGATGAAGTTCAGCGCATGGCGTGCCGACTCCGCCCACGCCGGCTCTTGCAAATGCCGGCTGGCAGTCGCCATGCCCCTGATCATGAGCGCATTCCAGGCGGTCAACACCTTGTCGTCGCGCGCTGGCGCCACACGGGCGCGGCGACGTTGCAAGAGCTTGTGGCGGGCGCTCTCCAGAGTCGACCTCACCCGCTCTGGCTCCCAGCCCTGCTCGCTGGCGACGGTGGCTTCATCCACGCTGGCAAAGAGGTGCCAATGACCTTCGAAGTTGGGCGGTCGGTCGAGACCGTAGCGTCGGGACACGAGGGTGAACTCCTCTGGTTCCAGGCACTGCCTGACCTCTTCCCGATCCCAGACGTAGAAGCGCCCCTCGTGGCCTTCCGAGTCGGCGTCCAGGGAGGCATAGTAGCCGCCCTCCGGGCTCTGCATTTCTCTGACGACCCAGGCCGCCGTGGCGTGGGCCGCGCCGGCGAAGCGCTGATCGCCAGTGATACCCCACAGCTCGGCGCACAAGGCGAGCAAAGGACCGTTGTCGTACAACATCTTCTCGAAATGGGGAATCAGCCACTGCTGGTCCACGGAGTAGCGGGAGAAGCCGCCGCCGAGCTGATCGTTGATGCCGCCCGCTACCATGGCCAGCACGCTGCGACGCACCATCTCCAGCGCTTCGCGGTCCGGTTGACCCCGGCGGGCGCCTCCGGCCCAGTGGCGGAGCAGGAACTCCAGGGTGGTCGGATGCGGAAACTTGGGGGCGGCACCGAAGCCGCCGTGACGGTGGTCGTAGCTTGCGGCCAGAGTATCCCGGGCCAGTTGGGCCGCGGTCGGATTGGGAGCCTCGTCGGTTTCCTCCTGGCTCTCTTCGACCGAAGCCAATGCCCGCAACAGCGCCTCGTTCTGGGTTTGCACCTGGTCCGGCTGCTGCTCCAGCACTTCGGCGATGTGGCTCAACAGCTGCCGAAATGCCGGCAGCCCGGGCCGGGACTCGCAGGGGAAGTAGGTACCTGCGAAGAAAGGCACCTGGTCCGGGGTCAGCACCACAGTCAGTGGCCAGCCGCCGGCTCTGCCGGTGAGCAACTGGTGCGCGAGCTGGTAGATGCGATCCAGGTCGGGCCGCTCCTCCCGATCCACCTTGATGTTGATGAAAAGCCGGTTCATCACGTCGGCGGTGGCTTGGTCCTCGAAGGACTCGTGGGCCATGACGTGACACCAATGGCACGCTGAATAGCCGATGGAAAGCAGGATGGGCCGACACTGCTTGCGAGCAAGCGCCAGGGCTTCGGGGCCCCAGGGGTACCAATGCACCGGATTGTTGGCGTGTTGGCGCAGATAGGGACTAGTCTCGCTAGCCAACCGATTGCTGGTGGCAGCATCGGGCATCAGATCGACCCCTCAAATAACCTAGTGTGATACTCAACTATGAGCTGAAAATGAGGCTCGCGCAAACGCTCTCGGCTGTGCTTGGATCGCGTTCGGGTTACTCTAGGCCGCCATTTCTTGGCCGCCCTCGCTGATGCCGGACCGAATCGACCCCTACCCGCCACTGTGCCTGAAGCCCCGGGAGGACCGACGCCTTCGAGCCGGCCATCCGTGGGTGTACAGCAACGAGGTGGATGTGGAGGCCACTCCACTGAAGGAATTCGCACCGGGCGATCCGGTGACCATCCTCGCCGCCAACGGCAAGCCGGTGGGCACTGGCTACGTGAACCCGCATACGTTGATCGCGGCCCGTCTGATGAGTCGCGATCCGCGCCACCCTTTTTCGCCTTCGCTGCTGGTGCATCGGATAAAGGTCGCGTTGGCGCTGCGCGAGCGGCTGATGCCGGGGCCCTGGTACCGCTTGCTCTACGGTGAAAGCGACGGCGTGCCGGGTCTGGTGGTCGACCGCTATGGTGACTTCCTGGTGGGCCAGATCACCACTGCTGGAATGGAGCAGATGCGCGAGGCCATCGCGCAGGCCCTGGTGAAAGCTTTGCGCCCTGCGGGAATTCTGTGGCGCAACGACAACCCTGTGCGAGCCCTCGAAGGCCTCGCCAGCTACACCTCGGTGGGCTACGGCGCGGTGCCCGAGCAGCTGGAGCTCGAGGAACATGGCGCCCGCTTCCGGGTGTCGCCGCGAAGCGGTCAAAAGACGGGCTGGTTCTTCGATCAGCGGCTCAACCGGGCGGCGGTGGCTGGCTACGCCCGGGGCGCCCGGGTGCTCGATCTGTGCAGCTACGTTGGGGCATGGGGCATCCAGGCGGCGCGCGCCGGCGCTGCCTCGGTGCACTGCGTGGACAGCTCGGCCGATGCGCTGGAGTTGGCCAGCGAAAACGCTGCCGCCAACAACGTCACGGACAAGCTGACCTGTCTGCGGGGCGATGTGTTCAAGGTGTTGGAGGCGTTGTGCGAGGATGCCGACAGTTTCGACCTGGTGATCGCGGATCCCCCCGCATTCATCAAGCGACGCAAGGATTTTGCGACCGGGAGCCAGGGCTATCGAAAGCTCAATCAGCTCGCCATGCGGTTGCTCAGCCGGGATGGAATCCTGGTCAGTTGCTCCTGCTCCCAGCTGTTCTCCGCCGAGCAGCTGGGCAGCACCCTACAGGCCGCTGCGCGCCACCTGGATCGCATGGTTCAAATCGTGGGCCAGGGGCATCAAGGGCCAGACCATCCTGTCCTGCCGGCGCTGCCGGAGACGGGTTACCTGAAATGTCTCACCGCCCGGGTGCTGCCGGCGTGACGCCATGTTGAGCCATCCGGGGTTCGACCCGGTCGCCATCAGCATCGGTCCGCTTTCGGTGCACTGGTATGGGCTCATGTATCTGCTCGGCTTCGCTGTCGGCTGGTGGCTAGGTCGGGTGCGGGCGCGCCAGCCCGGAAGCGGCTGGACCGTGGAGCAGGTCAACGACCTGGTCTTCTACGTGGCGCTAGGGGTGGTACTGGGCGGCCGCATCGGCTACATCCTGTTCTACTCGCACCACGCCTTGCTCGCCGACCCCTTGGTGCTGCTGAGGATCTGGGAAGGCGGTATGTCTTTCCACGGCGGGCTCCTGGGCGTGCTGGTGGCCATCCTGCTGTTTGCTCGTCGTCGTGGATTCGGGTTCTTCCAGGTGACGGATTTCATTGCCCCCCTGGTTACGCCAGGGCTGGGCTTCGGGCGCATCGGCAACTTCATCAACGGCGAGTTGTGGGGCCGGCCCACGGACCTACCCTGGGGCATGGTGTTCCCGGCTGCCGGTCCGCCACCGCTGCCGCGACATCCCTCCCAGCTCTACGAGGCCTTGCTGGAGGGATTGCTGCTGTTCGTGATCTTGTGGACCTACTCGGCCCGGCCGCGGCCGACCATGGCGGTAAGCGGATTGTTCTTGGTCGGCTACGGCAGCTTTCGATTCCTGGTGGAGTTCGCGCGCCAGCCTGACGCCCACCTGGGTTTCGTGGCCTTGGGTTGGCTCAGCATGGGACAGCTGTTGTCGTTGCCGATGGTGTTGGTCGGCGCCGCTCTGATGCTGGCAGCCTACAAACGAGAGCGTAGGAACTAGGGATGCAACAATACCTTGCGTTGATGCGGCATGTGCTCGATTGCGGAGTCGCCAAGCACGATCGCACCGGCACCGGCACCTTCAGCGTGTTCGGCTGCCAGCTGCGCTTCGACCTGCAGGCGGGGTTTCCTCTGGTGACCACCAAACGGCTGCATCTGCGCTCGATCATTCATGAGCTGCTGTGGTTTCTCAGGGGTGAGACCAACGTGCGCTCGCTAAATCAGCACGGCGTTACCATATGGAACGAGTGGGCCGACGCCGATGGCGAGCTGGGACCGGTGTATGGCCGGCAATGGCGCTCCTGGCCCACCAGAAGCAGCGGCCACGTGGATCAGATGAAGCGCCTGCTGGAGGGGCTGCGCAATGACCCGGACTCGCGACGCCACTTGGTGAGCGCATGGAACGTGGGTGAGCTCGATCGCATGGCCTTGGCGCCGTGCCATGTACTGTTTCAGTTCTACGTGGCCGATGGCCGCCTCTCCTGCCAGCTCTACCAACGCAGCGCCGACGTGTTCCTCGGCGTGCCCTTCAATATCGCCTCCTACGCTTTGCTCACGATGATGGTGGCCCAGGTCACCGAGCTGATGCCTGGAGAGTTCATACACGTGCTCGGGGATGCCCATCTTTACCGCAACCATCTGGAACAGGCCCGTGAACAGCTCGGGCGACGACCCCGGGTATTGCCATCGCTGCGCCTGAACTCCCGGGTGCGGGACCTGTTTGCCTTTCGCTACGAGGACTTCGAGCTGGTAGGCTACGATCCTCATCCGCACATCGCGGCGCCGGTGGCCGTGTAGTGACCCTTGGCGCGACAGTGTCGCTGGTCGTGGCAGTGGCAGAGAACGGCGTCATCGGCCATGACAATGCCCTACCTTGGCACCTGCCGGCGGACTTGCGGCATTTTCGTGAGCTGACCATGGGGCATCCGGTGCTCATGGGGCGGCGCACCCACGAGGCCATCGGTCGGCCCTTGCCCGGCCGGGCCAATCTCGTGCTGAGCCGTGATCCCGGTTACCGCACCCAAGGCTGTCGCGTCGTGACCAGCCTACAGGCCGCGCTGGAGTTGGTGGATCTAGCCAGTGAGCTGATGGTGATCGGAGGCGGGGCCTTGTATCGACAGGCGCTGCCTTTGGCGAGCCGGATCTACCTGACCCGGGTTCACGCGAATCCCCCCGGCGATGCCTATTTTCCCGACCTGGATCCCACCGAATGGGTGGTCGATCGTGAGCAGCACCGACCTGCGGACGAACGCAACGAATTTGCCGTGACCTTCTCGTGGCTATCGCGACGGGACCATCAGTCGTCGAAGCTGAGCCAGTCGTAACGCTGTGGCTGCAAGAAGGCGTTGATCTCCTCCACGTCCATATAGGTCAGGTTGCCCGCCGCCTGCTTAAGTCGCAGGCGGTTCAACACGTGGGCGTTGCGCGCTACCTCGTAGTCCCGGCGAGCCGATAGCAGGTCGCGCTGAGAATTGAGCACGTCGACGATGGTGCGGGTGCCCACATCGAAGCCGGCCTGGGTGGCGTCATAGCCGCTCTGGGTCGAGATCACAGCCTGACTCACGGCCTGCACGAAGCTAACGGTGGCGTCGAGATTGCGAAAGGCGTCCCGGGTTTGGCGTTCGATGTCGCGCAGGATCTCGTCCACCTGCTCCTGTGCCTGATCGCGCAGATAGGTCGCCTCCCGCGTCCTGGAAACCACGGCGCCGCCAGCGTAGATAGGCACCTGCAATTGCAAGCCGATGGAGCCCCCTTCCAGATCGAAACCACCGGGCGCGCCGGTGTTGTCTTCGAAATAGGACGCGATCGCGTCCAAGTTGGGATAGTGGCCCGAGCGCTGTACCTCGATCTCGGCCTCCGCTACTTCGAGGGCGTAGCGCCCAGCCATCGCCTGAGGATTGCTGGCCAGTGCCTCCGCCACCCAGATTTCAACGTCGTGTGGGTCCGCTATTGTCAGCGGCAAGTCGGAGCTCAGGAACTCGATGCTGCCGATGTCGCGGCCAGTCAGCTGCCGCAATGCCTCTCGGGCGTCTGCCCGGTCATTGCGGGCGATGATCTCATCGGCGGCCGCCCGGTCGTAACGCGCCTGGGCCTCATAGACGTCGGTGATAGTGACCAGGCCGACCTCGAAGCGCCGCTGCGCCTGCTCCAGTTGGCGTCCGATGGCGTTTTTCTCAGCTATCCGAAATCCGAGCTCCACTTCGGCATCCAGCAACGCGAAATAGCCCTCGGCGGTGCGGATGATCAGATCTTGGCGCACCGCTTCCAGCCTGGCGTCGGCTTGGTTCGAGAACGAGCCTGCCTGCTGGTACTGGTAGTAGCGGTCCCGGCGGTATAGCGGCTGTACCAAGTCGATCGAGGCACTATTGGTGTTGAAGTTGTCGGTGTTGCGCAGGTCGTTGTAGTTGGTGCCAGCAGACAGGTTGATGGATGGCAGCAGCCCGGCCTTCGCTTGGGGCACTGCCTCTTTGTTCGCCAGCTGGCCAGCGACCTCCGCCCGTAGCACCGGATCACTCTGGGCGGCCAGCTCATAGACCTCGAGTAGGTCCTCCGCTTGGGTTGATCCGAGCCAGAAGCTCGTGAGCACGGTGGCTAGTAGGATCGAACTGCGGCGCATCTCATGCTCCTGCTGGCGGAAACCGGGTGGAGTTGTCGCTTTGCATGGTAGCGGCTGTCAATGCCACGGCGATCAAGTCGTTCGAGCCGCCCAAACATAGACAATCTGGTTCATAAGGACGCAGCCGCGAGGTGTCCCGGCGCCGTGTCATATTCAACCTATGGCGCGCCAGGCAACGCAGCAGTTGCGCCCCTTTTGGGCGATCGCCGTCGCGGCCGAAGCGACTGATCAACGTCTCCTCAATAGGTCGGCACCTCGAAATCGACTAGTCGGGATCAGCCGTCGATGCCCCCAGCCAATTTCACGACGTGGCCAAAGCCGGCGCGCTCTGGCGCTGTCATCTGCCGCATCAGAGCTTGAACTCCGGCGCGCGTTCTGCGTTGACTAGCCGCGGCAGGTCGGTTTCAAACAGGCTCTCCCGCGCCCATTGGGCGTCCCCGACCCGGGTCACGAGTTCGGCGACCATCGCCGGGGAGTCTCCGGTCACGGCGAACAATCGACCGTCCAGGTTGAGCTGCCCCAGATAGCTTTGCGGTATCGTTGGTACCGAGCCGGTGAGGACGATGACGTCGTAGCGAGTGCCCGGCGGCCACCCATACGCCCCGTCCCCAACCCGCAGCTCCACGTTACGAATGCCGTGGCGGCGCAACTTCTCTGCCGCCGACGAGCTGAGATCCTCGAAAATCTCCACTGACTCGACGTGGGCGCACAGCCGAGCCAGGCAGGCGCAAAAGAACCCGCTACCGGACCCAATCTCCAGCACCGTGTCCGAGGCTTTCAACGACAGCGCCTGCAGCACCCTGCCTTCGAGCGCCGGCGGCATCGTCGCCTGGCCATGGCCGATGGGAACGCTCAATTCACTGAACGCAAGTTTGCGATAGCGCTCGGGAACGAAGTCCTCCCGCGGCACCGCAGATAGCGTGTCCAGGACCCGGGGGTCCAAGACCTCCCACGGTCGCACCTGCTGCTCGATCATGTTGAAGCGAGCTTGCTCAACGAAGTCGATTTCGGTCATGGTCCACGGTCCGAAGTGCGGAGACAGCAATGTTCGTGCGTCGGCCAATTTGGCGCCACACGAGCCCGGCCGACCGGTTGTGGTGGGAAAGATGCGGCACCGACTCGCCCCGCGGAATGCTACCACAGCGCCTGGGCGTGGAAGCCGATCGCGCCGTTTGAAAACACGGCTAGCGATTCCGCCCGAGGCGTTGCCATGATTGCTGTAAGGGACGGCTGCCTCAGCGCATGAGCAGCTTGGCTATGCTATCGGTTATGAATGCCGGCGGCTGCACCTTCCGCGAGCTCGACCAGCGCCTGGGGACCGTGAAAGGTACTGCGTTTCGGGCATTCAAGCGTCTACTGGCAGAATTGCGGGAAGGTTCGGATTTCCTCCGGCTTGATGCCGTAGCCGACGCCGACCAAATCGCGGAACTCCACAAGTTGGGGCGAATCTACCCCTCATCCGTGAACGTAGTGCTACTTTTCGGCTCTGCTTGCCATCGCGTGGAGCTTGAGATGGCACAGAACTCAAAACGAGGTGATCACATATGAGCACGGTGCAGGAAGCCATCCAGACCAAGCTCCAGGAAGGCTTTTCGCCGGTGCACCTTGAGGTTATCAACGAGAGCCACCTGCACAACGTGCCTGCAGGCTCCGAGTCGCACTTCAAGGTGGTGGTGGTCGCTGAAGAGTTCGCCACCCAAAAGCTGCTGGAGCGTCATCGGGCGGTAAACCGACTCCTGCAGCAGGAGATCGAAGGGCCGGTACACGCGCTCAGTATCCACGCGCTCACGCCCGAGGAATGGTTTGAGCGCGGCGGCCGCGTCACCGCTTCGCCCCCTTGCATGGGCGGCTCGAAACGCGACGCCTGAGCTCGGCACTGCCGCCCGATCTCGAATCCGGTCATGGGCGCCGGGCTACCCCGGTGGAGGCTCCGGAACCCCGCCGCGACTGCGGGCTCGGCGAGACCACGCCGCGCCCGACCCGCCTCAACCCTTGAGCGACACATGAACCGCGAGTACGTCGCAGGGTGCGTGATGAACGACGCCGGTCGTGGTGTTCGGCAGCAGCAGCGACAAGCCATGTCGCTCGCGCGCGCCGACCACGATCAAGTCGACGGCATGCTCGCGAGCCAGCTCCGGAATGTCTACTCGCGCCGAACCTACTTGCACCCAGCAAGCGGTGTCGATGAGACCCAGCTTTTTGCACAGGCTCTCTAGTCCGTCCCGCGCCTCGCGCTCCAGGGTCTCGGTAACATCGGGAACTTCGATCGGAACTCCTTCTGCGACGTAGTCAACTGGCAGTTGCTCGACGATATGCGCCAAGCTCAACCTGGCCGAGTGTCGCTCGGCCATGTCCGCAGCCCGCCGGGCCACGCACGTGCTGGCTTCGGTCAGATCCGTTGCCAACAGGATGTGACGATATGGCTCCATGGTCAATCCTCCGCCCTTTTCGGGCCCGTTCGCATTATTAGACGCCGCAGCGAGCGCACTGTAAACGCAGGCACTGGCAAGTCCTTTGCTGCTCAGCCCCGGCAGCGACTACATTGAGTAACATGAACTCAAGTCGGAGCGCTTGCGCATGAAACTTGCCGCCTTCCGTGACATTCAAGCTTGCGTATTCGACGCCTACGGCACCCTGTTCGACGTTCACTCAGCGGTAGCCTCCCACGCGCCTCGATTGGGCGACCGGGCGGAGGCGGTTTCCGCACTGTGGCGTGGCAAGCAGCTCGAATACACCTGGCTGCGAAGCTTGATGGGGCTGCATGCCGACTTTTGGCAGGTTACCGGCGAAGCGTTGGATTTCGCACTGGCCACGCATGGCGTCGAAGATTCGGACCTCAGGCGTTCGCTGTTAGACGCATATCTGGAACTAAAGCCTTACCCGGAAGTGCGGGCGACGCTGGAGGCGCTAGCCGCGCGCGGCTATAGGCTAGCGATACTATCCAACGGGACGCCGACGATGTTGGTGGCTGCGCTGGCCAACGCGGGCTTCGACGATCTGGAGATAACCTCGCTGTCGGTGGAGGAGGTGGGCATCTACAAGCCCGATCCTCGTGTCTATCAGCTCGCCTGCGAGCGGCTGGAGTTGCCGGCCGACCGAATCAGCTTTCAGTCCTCCAATGCTTGGGACGCAGCCGGAGCTGCTGCCTTCGGGATGAGAGTGGCTTGGATCAACCGTTTCGGGCAGCGGCGAGAGAACTTGCCCTACGGCCCAAGCGCGGAGATCCGCAGGCTGGATGAGCTATTGGAGCTCATCGGTGGGTAGGCTTGCGGCCGACCTCGTCCCGGCGCCAGTGTCCAGTTCGACCGCCGCGTTTTTCCAATAGCCTGACCTGCTCGATCACCATCTCGCGGTCGATTGCCTTGCACATGTCATAGACCGTCAACAGGGCGATCTGCACCGCGGTCAGGGCTTCCATTTCTACCCCGGTCTTGGCATGCACCTCGGCCGTGCTTGTGCACACGATGGCGCCGACTTTCTGGTCTGGTACCAGATCGACGCTGATCCGGGACAGCGCCAGTGGGTGGCACAGGGGAATCAGGTCGGCAGTACGCTTAGCGGCCATGATTCCGGCGATGCGGGCCACTGCCAACACATCTCCTTTTCCCATCGTGCCGGCGACCACCTTCTCCAAGGTAGCCCGCTGCACGAGGATGCGGCCTTCGGCCACGGCTACCCGATGGGACACCTCCTTCTCACCCACATCGACCATGTGAGCTTCGCCGGCGGCGTTGAAGTGGGTGAGTTCGGTCTTGCTCATGGTGCTTATCTCCCTTTGGCTCGGGCTCAACCACATGTTGCACTGCAAATTGCGCCTCCTGGAAAGTTGCGGGATAGTAGCGGCCCGCTGCGGGGTCGCCCCCGCCGCAAGAATGCAGTGAGGAGCCGTCATCCCGCCGCCCACGCCCACTATATACACAACGATGGCGGGGCCATGCGATGACGGGAGTGGAGGAGGAGGAGGAGCGCATCTGCGAAGCTGGCCCGCAGGATGCGGGCGAACGAGTCCGGAAGGCCAGCGCCTATGCAGAGATGCGAGTTCGGAAAAGGGGTGTCGAGACCCTGACGGGCGGAGCCCGGCAAGTGGAATACACGGGGCGGTGGATCCAAGTCCACCGCCCCGTTTGCGTCAGGAGACGCTACCGGGGCGGTCGCTACTTTGTAGCCTCGTAGCGCTTCACGCTCTCCTTGATTTCCACGACCGCGTCGTCATAGCTGCCCCAACCGTCGAGCTTGACCCATTTGCCGGCATCTAGGTCTTTGTAATGTTCAAAGAAGTGTGCGATCTGTTGCAGCATCATTGGCGGCAGGTCATCGGTGGTTTCCACCGCATCGTACATCGGGCACATCTTCTTGATCGGTACGGCGATGAGCTTCGCATCACCGCCCTTCTCGTCGCTCATTTTCAGCAAGCCAAGCGGTCGACACCGAACCACGCATCCGCAAACGAGTGGGAACGGCGTCACCACCATAACATCCAAGGGATCACCGTCCTCGCATAGGGTGTCCGGAATGTAGCCGTAGTTGCAGGGGTAGTGCATGGCTACATTCATGAAACGGTCAACAAACAGGGCCCCAGTTTCCTTGTCGACCTCGTACTTCACCGGATCGGCATTGGCCGGTATCTCGATAATGACGTTGAGATCCGTCGGAACACTACGCCCCGCGTCTACGCGCTCGAGTATCATCTGCTGCCCTCGTGGTGGAGGCCTCGCAAGGCCGATGGACGCCGGTGCTGCCCGCCCGCCAACCGGCGGCCAGCGCGGATGAAAAGAGCGGCGCTACTATACTCGTTCGACCGAGGGATGCTAAGCGCCTCGCCAGTTCCGAGCGCGTCAGCGGTCGCCAAAGTTGACGTCGTGGTGGCAAACACGCGACGCTCTGAGGCTCATTGCGTTCAGGCGGTCGGCACCGCGTTTGGGCTGGGGCGGTGAGCAGGCCGAATGATATCCAACAGGGGACTGATCATATGCGCATCGTGTTGCTGGGTGCTCCGGGGTCTGGTAAAGGCACCCAGGGCGAGAAAATCGTAGAGAAGTACGGCGTCGCCCACATCTCAACGGGGGAGGTTCTGCGCGCGGAGGTCGCTGCGGGCACCGAGCTGGGCCGCAAAGCCAAATCGATCATGGATGCTGGGGAATTGGTATCGGACGAGATTATTCTCGCTATCGCCAAGGAGCGGATCTCCAGCGCGAATAAGGGCAAGGGCTTCATGCTCGACGGTTTCCCGCGAACTCTGGCGCAGGCGGAAGGACTCGACAGCATGCTGGCTGAGCTTGGAATGTCGCTCGACGCGGTCGTATTGCTGCAAGTGGATCACGACGAGGTGTTGAATCGACTGCTGGCCCGCAAGCGTGCCGACGACAGCGAAGAAACCATCAGCAAGCGCCTCGAAGTCTATGAGGCCCAAACCGCACCCCTGATCATCTATTACCGAAATCAGGGCAAGCTGCGCCCTGTGGAGGGCGTCGGTGCCGTGGATGAAATTTTCGCTCGCATCGAGTCGGTACTCGATCCTGTCGCCTGAGGAACTGCGCGGGACTTGCTACTACACAGACGTGCATCGAGCATCAGTAAGTCCCATAACTCGCGTGCGCCTATACTCATCTGATGTGGCCGAGAGGCGGCACCCGGTCCTGACGCTGTTGGTTAACGCCCTTGCTGACCTCAGATCGGAATCGCTAACGCGCATTGTGCGTAACTTGGCGGTGGGTCGCGGTCCGTCGACGACGACATGGCGCCCACGGATCCATCAGGCGTTCCCTGAAGCGGGGTGACATGGACGCGGGGCAGCGCGGACACCACATTTTTCAGCGCTTCGACGAGGAAATCGAGGATCTGCGCAATCAGGTGCTGTCAATGGGTGGCCTGGTTGAGTTGCAGACCTCCGACGCGCTGCGAGCCGTGGTGGAAGGTGACGCCGCGCTGGGCGAGGAGGTGGCGGACAAGGATCCCAGGGTCAACGCCATGGAGGTCAAGATCGACGAGGCATGCGCACGCATGCTGGCACGCCGGCAGCCGGCAGCCCGGGACCTGCGTTTCGTGGTCACCGTGATCAAGACCATCACCGATCTGGAGCGTATCGGAGACGAGGCTGGCAAGATCGGCCGTATCGCCGTCGATCTGGCATCTTTCGAGCGGCCTCGCAGCCAATACGTGGAAATACAGAATCTGGGTGGCCGGGTACGGGAGATGCTACATGGAGCCTTGGATGCGTTTGCCCGCACCGACGCGGAGGCGGCCTGGGAGGTGGCGCGGCAGGATGCACGCGTCGATCAGGAATACGAGAGCATTCTGCGACAGATGATCACTTTCATGATGGAGGACCCTCGCACCATTCGACGCGTCATGGACGTGGTCTGGGCAGTACGCTCCATCGAGCGCATCGGCGACCATTCCAAAAACATCTGCGAGTACGTCATCTATATGGTAAGGGGCAAGGATGTGCGCCACACCAGCATTGATCGCATGGAGGATATCGCCAAGGGTAGCTAAGTCTTTCGAGACCGATACCAGGACGCTAACATCCAGCCTTGGTCGCGTGGCGCGACCGCGGCAGCGAGACATGGCGTTGGCAAGCGAATCGGATTTACCGGCCCAGGTCCCGAGGTCTCTCGGCTTCCGCATGCCGGCGGAATGGGAACCACACTCGGGCTGCTGGATGGCATGGCCAGTTCCAGGAGACACCTGGAGGGATGGCTTGCAGGCGGCCCAGCGGGCTTACGCCTCCGTGGTCCATGCGGTGTCGCGGTTCGAACCGGTGGTGGTGGTTGCAGATCCGGGGCAGATCCAAAGCGCCCGCGCACTTCTCGCTGGCGATGTGCGGATCGAGGCGGTACCTCTCAACGATTCCTGGATGCGAGACATTGGTCCGACTTTTCTCACCGACGACAACGGCCGCTTGGCAGGTGTGGACTGGCGCTTCAATGGCTGGGGGTTAGCCGAAGTCGAGTACGATCTTGATGACGCCGTGGCCGAGGCCGTGCTGGGTCGTGTCGGAGCCCATCGCTTCCGGGCCCCGTTCATTCTGGAGGGCGGATCCATTCACGTGGACGGTGCCGGCACCCTGCTGACCACTGAACAATGCCTGCTCAATCCCAACCGCAATGCCAACGCCAACCGATCGATGATGGAGCAGTGGCTGCACGATTATCTCACTGTGGATCGCATCCTCTGGCTGCACGATGGGCTCAAGGACGACGACACTGACGGTCACGTGGACAATCTGGCCTGCTTCACCGCTCCAGGGGCCGTGGTCGCCCTAAGCAGCAGCGACCCGGGTGACGAGAACTTCGATCCCCTGCAGGAGAATCTGCAGCGCTTGCGGGCGGCGCGCGATGCGCACGATAGGACGCTCGACGTCCACGTCATCGATCAGCCACCGCCCCGCTATTGCAACGGACGGCGGCTGGCCCAGTCCTATATCAACTTCTACATTGCCAACGACGGCGTGGTGATGCCTGCGTTCGACGCACCCGACCATGATGCTGCTGCCCGCGCGGTCATCGCCGCCCTGTTTCCTGGCCGCGAGATCGTCCAGCTACAGGTCCTGGACATTCTTCCCGGGGGCGGCGGTATCCACTGCATCACGCAACAACAGCCGCTGCCGGGAGGAGAGGGAGGACACCAATGGCGACCGTAACGCTTGCCGCCGCCCAAATGGCCTGCTCCTGGGATCTGTCGGCAAACGTGGACCGGGCCGAGGAGCTGGTGCGACAGGCCGCAGGCGCCGGCGCCAACATCGTGCTGCTGCAGGAACTCTTCGAGACGCCGTACTTCTGCAAAGACGAGGATCCTGCCTACTTCGACCTGGCTCGCCCCGCGCAAGACAACCCGGTGCTCGATCGCATGTCGGCTTTGGCGACGGAGCTGGGAGTAGTGTTGCCGGTCAGCTTTTTCGAGCGGGCGGGCAACGCGTTCTTCAACTCCCTTTGTGTGATCGACGCCGACGGCCGCCAGCTGGGCGTCTACCGGAAGTCGCACATTCCGGACGGCCCGGGCTATGAGGAGAAATTCTACTTCAGCCCCGGTGACACCGGTTTTCGGGTGTTCCCCACCCGATTCGGAAGCTTGGGCATTGCCATCTGCTGGGATCAGTGGTTTCCCGAAACCGCCCGCGCCCTGGCCTTACTCGGTGCCGAGGTGCTGTTCTACCCTACTGCCATCGGTTCCGAGCCCCCGGACCCGGAGTGGGATACCCGCGATCATTGGCAGCGGGTCATGCAGGGGCACGCCGGTGCCAACGTCATGCCCTTGGTCTCGTCCAATCGGATTGGGACCGAGATTGGGAAGAGTTGCGAGCTGACTTTCTACGGCTCCTCTTTCATTGCCGACCCCACGGGCGCCAAGGTTGCCGAAGCAGGACGCACCGACATGACGGTCATCACGGCGTCCTTCGACCTGGATGAGGTGCGACGGTTGCGGCGGAGCTGGGGTCTGTTTCGTGATCGTCGCCCGGACCTATACGGCGGCCTCATCAGTTACGGCAGCGAGCCGCCCCGAGGATCGGGAACGACTACGGGGTGACCCATCGGTGCTTGTGCAGCGCGCTGGGCCGATTCGCCTCATGGCTGGCAGGGCGATACTGGCCTTCAGTGTGCCGCACTGGCGGTGGGTGTCACCCGTGACGAGTCGCCCTTCTCGTCCACCGTATGCAGCTCGACCGGCCGGCGCCAGACCGTGGCGATGTAATCCAGGACCCGTTTCGCTCTGCTGAGATCGAGGCCTCTGCCATCGCCGCCCGCATCGTGCCGTAGCACCAGTGTGCCATCCGGACGTATAGCCTCCACGCTCACCCTTGGCGCACCGAAGTTGTACTTGGAGCCCAGAATGGCCTCGTGCACCTGGTGCAAGCCGTTGCTGGCTACCCTAACTTCACCGTTGGCTTTCGCCGAATACACGAACAGATTCAGCTCTCGGGCCAGATCCTCGTCCAGATAGTTGCGCACGAAGCTGAAGTCGTCTTCTTCGCGCATGATGCGGCGCGCTTCCTCCGGGCCGCGGTCTCGGACGATGCGGTCCCACATCTCATAGCCCAGGTGATAGGGGTTCACGGACAAGGCCACCTGCTTGTTGCTGGCGTACGGGCGCACCACGTCCGAGTGCGTCTTCATGGCGTCGACGTACATCTCGTCGCTGAGGAAGTCGGCCTCTCGCAGAATGCGGGCGTGCCAGTGGCAAGCCCAGCCTTCGTTCATGATCTGGCAGCTGAAAACGGGCTGAAAGTAGTACGACTCCTCGCGCACTGCGAGAAACACGTCGCGCTCCCAGTCTTCCATTTCGGGGGCATAGTGAGCGATGAACCAGAGCAGATCTGCCTCCGGTCGTGGCGGAATCTTCGGTGCGCGCCGCGCGGGCTTGGCGGCTGGCGCCGACCCCTCCTGGCCGCCGGGCAGGGCATCGAATCGGCTGTGAAATGGATCCCCCTGGCGTCTATGGGGTACCGCGGCAACGGCAGTCGGATAGTGCGGGCGGTTGATTCCAAACTGGGTGTCGATGTGTTGCTCCAACGCCAGGGCCGCATCCAGCACCGCCTCGGTGCGGGCCTCGCCATACTCGTCGGCGGCTTGTTGAATTCGGTGGGCGTGGGCCGCAGCCTGCTCGACGATATGGTAGCCGGCCTCCACCTGGCTGCGTTCGAACAGCAGGTTGTTCTTGGAGAAGTCGGCATGACCCAGCACGTGGGCGGTCACCAGCACGTTCTCTACCAGGCTGTTGCTGTTCACCAAGTAGGCGCGGTTGGGGTTGCCCGGAAATACCACCTCGAAGATCCGCGAGTGGCCCATGCGATGCTGAACCATCTGATAGATCCAGCGCACGCCGAATGACCAGTGCGGCATCCGCACCGGCAGGCCATAAACGGCGACTTCCATCATGAAGCTGGGAGGGACTTCCTGAAAATCCACCGGGAAATAATCCAGTCCCAGATCCTTGCCCAGCCCCTCGATTCGGGCGATGTACCCGCGCAGCGAGAGATCACTCATATCAGGTTTCCTCCGCTTCGCTGGCCTGCTCCTGGAAGAACGCCCGAATCGCCGGCCACACATCCTCGTCCCGGGAGATGAAGTAGGTGGCCGCTGGCGCCCCATCCTCGGCATGTCTGCGCATGAGGCGCGCCATCTCGGTCGCAAGGCGCGCGGGCGCCCGATGCGACACCTCGGTATAGCCGAAAAAGCTCAGACGCTCCTTCAGCGCCGCCAGCGCCTGCTGGCATGGGCCGCGGTCATCGGCGAAGTTCTCGCCGTCGGAGGCATAGAACAGATAGCTGTTGTAGCGATTGCTGTCATAACGGGCTTCCAGGATCTCCAGCGCCTGCTGCAGGCCCGTGGAGGCCTTGGTTCCGCCCTCCCCGCGCACTTGAAAGAACTCTTCCTCGCCGAACTCCCAAGCTCTGATGGTGTGAGCGACGAAGACCGTGTCGATGCGGGTGAACTGCCTCCGCAACCCCTGCAAGGCCCAGAAGAAGAAGGTCTTGGCCAGCCTGCGGCAGTGGTCGTCCATGCTCGAGGACACGTCCAATACGAACACCACCACGGCGTTGGTGGTCGGTCTGGGCCGTCGCGCCAACTGTCGAAAGCGTAGGTCGTCGTTGGTAAAGGGTATGGCCGACTCGCCCTGCACCGTGCGCCGTTTGACGGCCTCCTTGACGGTGCGCCGACGATCGAGCCGGGAGCGCGCGCCACGCTTGTCCCAGCCCTCACGCACCAGCTCTGGCTCATCCAGGGTATCGCCCGTGCGCGGTTGCAGATTTGGTAACTGCAGCTCCTCCCACAGCCAGTCCAAGATGTCGTCGATCTTGAACTCGAGCACGAAACGCAGTCCGCCCTCGCCCTCACCACCGCCGCCTTCGCCCTTACCCGGGCCCGGCTGAGCCCGCCGCAGGATGTCCCCGGGTTGGGCATTGCCTTGTCCGGCGCCTTGCTGCTCGCTGGGATCGCGTAATCGAAACCGGTAGTGTTCCAGGAAGTGAACCGGCACCTGCACGGTGCGATTCTCGGGACGCGAAATCACGTCGGAACCCGCGATCAGGTCCGGCAGCGCCTCGCGCACTGCGTCTCGGACCTTCTCATTGTGCCGAAGCCAATCCCGCGACCCTCGCGAGAACAGGTCGTACCAGCGTACGCCCGGGTCGCTACTGCTTCGACGCTCGTCGCTCATCCGCTGCTCCTCGGGGCAGCCATTGCAGGCTCTTGCCCCGTCACCTGGTTAGCGGTCGTCAGTGCCGACCATGCTCACTCCTGAGACAACAAAGTAGTGACGTAGTTGAGGGCCTCCCGCGCGCTGTGCCGATCGTAGCCATAGTCGGAGATCAAGCGCTCCTCGACGGCGGCAATCTTCTCACGAGCGTCCTCGTCGGGCCGCGTCACCGAGGACACCAGCCGTAGCACGTCTCGGCGATCCTCGAACAGATACTGCTCGACTGCCTCCTTGAGACGGCCGTGGCTATCGAGGGTGAACTTCTCGCCGCGTTTGTAGGCCACCATCGCCTTGCGCACGACCTCCTGGCGGAAGCTGATCTTGCCGGCGTCGGAGATTTGGATTTTCTCTTCCACCGAACGCAGGAAGCGTTCATCGGGTTCCCGCTCTTCGCCGGTGATCGGGTCGGTGACTTTGCGTTTGTCCAGCGACGCCTCGACTTCGTCCAGATACTTGTCGAGCAACGACTGGGCTTCTTCCTCGAAAGAGGCGAACAGCGCCTTGTGCACATCCTCCTTGACCCAGCGGTTGTAGAAGTCCTTGCGCACGGTCACCAGGAAATCAACCCAGGCGCGCTTCTGCTTCGAGTCGATACGGGCGTCGTTCTCGATGGCGTCCTTCAGCGTGATCAGCAGCTCCATCGAGGTGAGGCTCCTGGCCTCACTGCGCGAGATCGCATTGGACAGCGCATTGATGATGAACCGCGGGCTCACGCCGTCCAGTCCTTCGCCCTGGGTCTCACCCTTGATGCGCTCCACATCGGCTGCGGTAAAGCCTTCCACGTCCTCACCGGCGTAGAGACGCACCTTCTTGGACAGATCCAGACCCTCCCGTTCCGACGGCTTGAGACGGCTCAGCACTGCGAACACCGAAGCCAGGCGCAGGGAATGCGGATCCAGGTGCACCTCCCTGAAAGTGGGCGCCGCCGCCACCAGCTTGCGGTAGATCTTGGCCTCGTCCGGATAAGCCAGGGTGTACGGCACCTGGATGATGACCATGCGGTCAAGCAGTGCCTCATTTTCCTTTTCTTGCAGGAACTTGCGAAACTCGGCCAAGTTGGTGTGGGCGACAATGGTCTCGTCCAGATGGATCAGCGGAAATCGCGAAACCTTGACATTGCCTTCCTGGGTCAAGGTAAGTAGCAGGTACAAGAATTCCCGCTTGACCTTCAGGATCTCGATCATCTCCAGCAGACCACGACTGGCGGAGTAGACCGCACCGGACCAGGACCAAGCCCTGGGATCCCCTTCGTCGCCGTAGCGCGAGACCTTGGAGAGGTCGACCGAACCGATCAGATCAGCGATGTCTGCCGTGGTGGGATCATGAGGTGCATAAGTACCCACACCCACACGGTCGGCCTCGGAAAGGAAGATGCGTTCGACCGGGAAGCGCAGGAAGTCGCCCTCGAATTCCTCTTCCAGTCGCATCCGGTTGTAGGGGCTCAGGTCGCCGACCACTTCGACGCCATAGGTTTCGCGGAACTCGGCACGCAGGGAGTGCGGGATCAGATGCAGCGGCGACTCGTGAATCGGGCACCCCTTGAGGCCATACAGCGCTCCCTCATCGGTTTGACTGTATTCCTCCAAGCCACGCTTGAGCAGGATCACCATGGTGGACTTGCCGCCGGAGGGGGGGCCCAGCAGCAGCAGCAGACGGCGTCCCACTTCGGAGCCGGCCGCGGCCGCCTTGAAGTACTCGGCAACCCGGCGCAACGACGAGTCCATCCCGAACAGCTCGTGGGAGAACATCCGGAATTCGTAGCCGGATTCCTCCACGTGCTCGTTTTCATGGCGTTGCGTCCAGCGCAACATATCCCACATGTACTGATGACTGCTGCGGGTGAACTGAGACGGGTCGGCTGCTACCACATCGTTCAGGAACTGTTCGAAGGTCCCCTCCCAGCGCTTGGCTTTGTGCTCCTTCGCGAATGCGCTGAGTGCCGCTACGAATTTGTTGCGGGAGCCGTTCCCGGTGTCGTGCTCGGAATTCATACACCACCTTGCCCCCGACCACTGGCCGCTGCTTGCGCCGTGGTCGAAATAAGCGAATAGCTTGTCCCTCAGACTCTTAGAGGCCGGCGACGCGTTGATTGTTCCAGTATCCGAAATGCATTTCAGCGACCTCGGTCACAATCGAAAGGCTAGTTCTAGGCCCCCTCGCGTTCAACCCGACCACCATGCTCACCGCTCGCGCCCGGCAACCGGTACAGAACCGACCGTGCACGAGTCGCACCAACTGCTCCAAGAACTTGCCGAGTTCCCCAGCAAACCTCGATTCGGTGGGATCTGGCACGGCAGGCGCCGGGACCTGGCGAGTAGCACGGCGACCGTGCAAACTTTTCCTAACGTCTCTATAACAAAGAGAGCCAGATCGCGTGTTTCATGGCCAATGCACGCTTATGGTGCCGGCGCTCCGCTGTAGTGCCATGGCCCGCGTCGTCCCGTACCCCATTCCCGGTGCGCTCCGCCATTCGGACCACTGGGTGCGCCGTCGGTTTCCCGGCAGGCTGTGCCGTAATGTTGTCACCCTGGTGATTGCGGCCTTCATCCAGCTTCCGGTGTATGGGGCGGAGGCGTTGCTACTCGGTCGTCCTGTGGCCATCGCCCGTAGCGCACAAGCTTACGCCGACTCTCGGCATCGCATGCACCATCCAGTGCGACTGAACCGCGGCTTGTTCCAGCGCTTGATGCTCAACCAGCGCCTGCCGCTAGGTCTTCCGGTTGCTCCTGAGATGGAGATGGTGGTCGATCGCCTGGTAAGCCACGGTAACGGTGATCGTACGGTAGTTGGGAGCGTGCTGGTCGCGGGCGGCGGCGACTTTCGTATCGTCATTACCGGTGGACCGGCGGGAGCCGTGGGTGTCATCCACATTCCTGGACGCTCGCTCAGGCTGCGCTTGGATGAGGAAGGCGAATGGCTGTTGGATCCGCTCGACAGTGGAATGATGCCGGCGCCGGCCTGGGACAATGATTCCCGGATGCCGCCACGCTCCGAGGCAGTGCCTCGCCTACAGGCTGCAGCCCCCGAGGCCAGCACTCAGCTCCGGCCGCCCGCAGTCGTCGTCATCGACCTCCTGCTACTCTACACACCGGGCCTCACGGCCAGCTACGGAGGCGCCCAGGGGGTCCAAACTCGACTCAACAACTTGGTGGAAGTCTCCAACCAAGCCTACCTCGACAGTGGTGTCGCCATTTCCTTGCGGCTCGTGCACAGCGCCGAGATCAATTACAACGACGCTACCCCTAACACACGAGCCCTGGACGCAGTAACCAGCGGCTCCACCCCTTTTCAAGCAGTGCAAAGCTTGCGCCTGCAATATGGGGCCGACCTGGTAAGTGTGGTGCGCCCCTACCAATATCCGGTCCATGGCAACTGCGGCATCACCTGGCAGCTCGGTATGAACGGGGACTTTTTGGCGGACGACCCGGAGTTCGCCTACTCGGTAGTCAGCGACGGTGAGGACGCCGTTGCTCGAACGCTCTGCAACGACTACGTGCTGGTGCACGAGCTCGGTCACAACATGGGCAGTGCCCACGACCGCGACCATACCTTCAATACGGGCATCTATAGCTATTCATACGGGTACGGTCAAAGCGGTGCGTTCGGCACCATCATGAGCTACATCCAGCCGGTGGTAGGACGTTTCTCCAGTCCCACTCTGGTCTGTGAGGACCAACCCTGCGGCCTGCCCCGGGGACAGCCCGGCGCAGCGGACAATGTGAGCTCTTTGAACGCCGTGCGCGGCCGCGTGGCGGCGTTCCAGCCCGCAGTGCTGCCGCCGCCGCCGATCCCGCATACGCGCATCGGAATCTACTTCCCTGCAGGCAGCCAATATCATCTTCGCAACTCGCTAACGGGGGGTGCCGCCAACATCGCATTTCAGTTCGCTGTGCCCGATCCGGAGGCGATCCCACTCGCGGGAGATTGGAACGGCAACGGTATCTCGAGCCCCGGTCTGTACTACCCCCAGAACTCCAGCTTTGTGCTGCGCAACAGCAACAGTGCGGGCCCAGCGGAGGTGGCGTTCCGCTATGGGCCGATGCGGGCGGGGTGGATGCCAGTATCGGGCGACTGGGACGGCGACGGCGTCTACAGCGTCGGCCTATATGATCCGCTAGCGGGACGGTTCCATTTGCGCAACCGCAACGCCAGCGGAGTTGCCGACCTGGTGGTCGCCCTTGGGCCACGCAATAGCATTGGATGGCTTCCGTTGGCGGGCGATTGGAACGGCGACGGTGTCTCCGGCGTGGGTCTCTACCAGCCCGCGCTCGGCCTGTTCAAGCTGCTCGACTTGCCGGGCACCGGCTCCACTAATCTGCAGTTCCGCTACGGCCCGCGTGCTGTCGGACTCCGCCCGTTGGCAGGCGATTGGGATGGCGACGGCAGCTTCAGCGTCGGACTCTACAACCCTGCCCGGGGGCTGTACTGGTTACGCAACACCAATACCCCCGGATACGCCAACGTCACCATCCGCTACGGGCCCCTCAACGGCGATGCTTTGCCGTTGGCAGGGGACTGGGATGGAGCGCCGACACGATAGGCCAGCACTACCCTATCGGCGTCTCAGCCGGACTCGTGCAGTCCGCACTCTCGCTTCAGACCGAAGAAGCGGGTCTCTTCCTCGAGCATGCCCGGCTCCAGCGGCCGCGTCGTGTGGACGTCACCGATCGAAACGTAGCCCTGATGCCACAGTGGGTGGTAGGGCAGGTCGTGAGCTTTCAGATACCGGTAGATATCGCGATCGCTCCAGTCCACCAGCGGGTGCAGCTTCCAGCGCCCCCGCTGCCGCGTCAGCACCGGCAGGTGTTCGCGACTGGTGGCTTGGGCACGTCGTAGACCACTGATCCAGGCCTCAGCCCCCAATTCCCGCAGGCCGCGTTCCATGGGCTCCACCTTGTTGACGCGGTTGTAGGCGGAAATGCCCTCGCGGCCTTCTTCCCAGAGCCTGCCGAGACGGGATTCCTGCCAATCCTTGCCGTACTTGGGGCGGTAGACTTTCAGGTTCAAGGACAGGCGCTGCCTCAGCTCAGCTGCGAAGGTGTGGGTTTCGGGGAACAGATAGCCGGTGTCCACCAGAATGACGGGAATGTCGGGGCGTTGGCGGGTGACCAAGTGCAGGCACACCGCTGCCTGAGCTCCGAAGCTCGATGCCAGGATGAGACGGTCGCCAAAGCGGCCAAAGGCCCAGGCGACGCGGTTCTCGGCGTCCATGCCCTCCAGTTGCTGGTTGAGCGCGTCGAGGCTGGTGCCCTCGGGCGCACCCTTGGTGCGGCGTATCGTGGTCCCCATGGCCCGAACGCTAGCAGCGACAGGGCTCGCAGCGAACGAATCCCTTTCAATAAGCATATTCCTCATAGACAAGCCATCCTGCGGGCCAGCCGATATCTCGCCACCCAGTATCGTAACGGGGTGCTTCGAAGTAGTAGGCGGCGCCCGGGGAACGGGAGCCGGGGGCGGTCGTTCTCGGCTGCTAAAAGGCGTCGGGGCCTCAACGGTCAGCGCGAGTTGGGTATTGCACCAGGCAGCCCTGCTCCACTAGCTTCGAAGCAAGACATCGAAACAACGAGAGGTGGTATTTCAATGAAGCTCGAGAGTCCCAGCATTCGTGATGGCGAGCCGATCCCGGCACAGCACGCGTTCTGTGTGCCGGATCCGTCCAGCCACGTCAGACTGGCCGAGAATCGCAATCCGGCCTTGAGCTGGAGCAACCTCCCCGCTGGTACCCGGTCGCTGGCGCTGATTTGCCACGATCCCGACGTGCCTTCGCGGCCGGACGACGTCAATCAGGAGGGCAAAGAGGTTCCCGCCGATCTGCCGCGGGTGGATTTCTACCATTGGGTTTTGGTCGACATCGACCCGCTCACCGCTGGGGTGGTCGAGGGAGAGTTCGCCAACGGGGTTACGCCGAGGGGCAAACCCGGCCCCAATAGCCCCAACGGTACTCGCCAGGGAATCAACGGCTACAGCAGCTGGTTCGCCGACGACGCCGACATGAGCGGCAACTATTACGGCTACGATGGGCCTTGTCCGCCCTGGAACGATTCCGTCGTCCATCACTACCATTTCACTCTCTACGCCCTCGACTTGGAGCGCTGCCCGGTCAATGGCGCCTTCGGTGGCGATGACGTGCTGGCGGCCATCGAGGGCCATATCCTGGCTGAGGCCCGACTCAGCGGAACCTATACGCTGAATCCTCGGCTGCTATCTTGAGCCCACCGGGCGGGGTCGATGCGGTGATCCGAGCCTCGGACCGAAGCCCGTGAGCGCGGTGGCGCGCGGGCAAGCACAGCTCGCAGCCGTGCGCCGCCTGCGCCCGCGAATTCACTGCATCGTCAATGACGTCGCGGCGCCGCTGACGGCCAACGCGCTGCTCGCCCTCGGCGCGATTCCGAGCATGACGTGGTCGGAGGCGGAGGTGGCGGATTTCGTCGCCGGCGCCGATGCTTTGTGCATCAATCTGGGAACGCTCAGCGCGGAGCGCCGCAGAGCCATCGCCGCCGCAGTCGCATGTGCCGGCGCCGGCGGGGTGCCGTGGGTGCTGGATCCGGTGTTTGTGCAGCGCTCGCCGGGACGCTTGCGGCTCGCTCGGGAGCTCTTGCGGCAAACGCCGGCCGTGATCAAGGGCAACGCTGCGGAGCTGGCGGCGTTGCTGGAAGACCTTCCGGCTACTCCATCCGAGGATCGAGCCGCTATCCTCTGGCGCACGGGTGCAGTCGATCGGATCCAGTGCGGCAGCGTTCTCAGCACCGTCGCCAACGGCCATTTGCTGATGGCAAAGGTGAGCGGCGTGGGGTGCGCAGCCGGCGCCGTGTTGGGGGCACTGTTGGCGACCGGTGCGGTGCCCTTCGAGGCGGCCACGAGCGCGGCGCTGACCATGGGGGTGGCTGGGGAGGTCGCGGCCAGCAACGCTGCCGGCCCCGGACAGTTTCAGGTTGCTTTGCTGGACGCGCTTTACCACCTGGATGCGGTCGAGCTGCAGTCCCGGGCCCGAGTCAACGAAAGAGATAGCTAGAAGTGAGTGCACCTGGAATTACGCGGCGGCACGCCCTGACCCTGGGTGCCGGCGCGGCTGCGGCTCCCTTGCTAGGTGATGCGCGCGAGGGTCAACCCGAGCACGTCTGGAAGATGGTGACGTCGTGGCCCAAAGGGAGCCCCGGGCCGGGAGTCACGGCGGAGCGGCTGGCGCATCGGATCAACCTCATGAGTGCCGGACGAATCCGGGTGCAGGTATACGCCTCCGGTGAGCTGGTATCCGCGCTGGAGGTGATGGATGCGGTCTCCGGCGGGGCGGCTGCGCTGGGGCACACCGCATCATTCTTCTGGCAGGGCAAGGTGCCCGCGGCCGCCTTTTTCACCGCGGTGCCTTTCGGCCTTACCGCCGGCGAGCACGCGGCCTGGGTGTACCACGGCGGAGGTCAGGAGCTCTGGGATGAGCTCTATGCGCCCCTTGGTGTCAAGCCGTTCATGGCCGGAAACACTGGCATGGGCATGGCGGGGTGGTTCAAGCGCTCACTACGCAGCCTGGAAGACATCAAGGGGCTGAAGTACCGCATTCCCGGTCTCGGTGGCGAGGTGCTGCGACGGCTTGGCGCAGTGCCGGTTTCGGTGGCCCCCGCCGAAGTATTCACCGCACTGCAGACAGGGGTGGTCGATGGTGCCGAGTTCCTGGGTCCCTGGATTGACATGGCCTTCGGCTTCTACAAGGTGGCGCCTTACTACTACTGGCCCGGTTTCCATGAGCCCAACGGCACCGGTGAGTGCTTGATCGACCTCGAGCTCTGGCAGCAGCTGCCGGATGATCTGCAGGAGGTTGTGGGTGGCGCATGTGCTGCCGAGAACGCCTTCGCCCTCGCGGAGACCGAGTGGCACAACGGTCGAGCTTTGGAGACGCTGGTGACGGAGCACGGGGTTGAAGTCCATGAGCTGCCAGCGGACTTTCTCTACGCCGCTCGCCAGCAGAGTGCGCTGGTCCTCGAAGAGTTTGCCGACGGCTCGGAGCTTGAGCGCCGCATCTTTGGCTCCTATGAGAGTGGCCGTCAGCGCGCTATTGGATGGTCCCGAGTGTCCCGCCAAGCATTTCTTCGGGCCCGCGCGGGGAGCTGAATCGCTTTGGTCTGCAGTGGACAATCTGATGCGGGAGGGGACATGTACCGGCTGAGACTGCTATTGCTGATGGGCCTGATGGCATTGAGCGGCGACGGCGTCGCCTTGGAGCGGCCCAATGTGGGCGACGTGAAGCGCGTCCAAGGCGCGGCCACGGCAAGCTATTCAGACCAGAGCCGTGCTCTGGCGGCGGGAGCCACGGTGTTCTTTCAAGACCTGCTGGCCACCGGAGACCGAGCGCGCCTGCAGGTAGCGTTGCACGACGGCAGTGCGTTGCGTCTCGGCGCCAATGCCCGATTATTGGTGGATGCTTTCGTCTATCCCCCGGAGCGGGGGCTCGGGCGCCTGCGCTTCAGGGTGCCGGCGGGCCCGTTCCTGTTCGAGGGTGGGCGCGTGGAGGACGCGGCCAGGCCCGATGTGCAAATTCGAACGCCGGCGGCCACCTTGGGTATACGTGGCACCCGTGTTTGGGGCGGTGAGATCGACGGAGAGTACGGAGTCTTGGTGCTCGCTGGCGAAGTGGAAGTGCGTAACGGCGTCGGTGCAGTGCTGCTTCGGCGGGGTGAGGGTACCCGGCTGCCAGCGCCGGACTCTGCGCCCACCGAGCCGGTGGTCTGGGGCGACGCCAAGGTCCGTCGCGCGCTCGACATGGTGTCGTTTTCCGAGCAGTGACCTGAGCGGCACCGCGTCAGCTGTCGCGCCTCGCAGATCGCGCGGGCGCCATTGTGAGTCGCTATCGTTCGCCGCCTACGCGGCCGTGCTAGAGCTCGGGCGCCTCAGGTGACACTGCGAGCCATTCGTGCCGCCGCTCTGCTGAGCCTGGTACCGGGGCTCGTCCTGCTATGGCTCCAGCCCACTGCCGTTTGGGACTTGCGTAACGTCCTATTCGACAGCTATCAGCGCTGGATGCCACGTGCCCCGGAACCCGCGCCAGTGCATGTCATCGATATCGACGACGAGTCGCTGGCGCGCCTGGGTCAGTGGCCGTGGCCCCGCACCAGGCTGGCTGCACTGGTGCGGCAGCTGGGGGAGCTCGGCGCCGCAGCCATCGCTCTGGATGTAGTGTTTCCGGAGCCGGATCGTCTGTCGCCCGCCGTGCTGGCGCAGAGTTGGCCTGAGCTGCGCGACGTGGTTGCGGCGGGCGCCTTGCGCGACTTCGACCGCGAGTTCGCGGCCACCCTTGCAAAGTGGCCGGTGGTGGGCGGCATCGCGCTCACCGACGGTGGCAGCGGTGAGCCGCCTACAGTGCACGCCACTTTCGCGGAGATTGGGCCGGATCCCCGCAGCGCGGTGAGCGCGTTCACGCACGTGGTCAGCAACATCCCCATTCTGGAGCGGAGTCTCGAGGGTGTGGGGAGCTTCAGCGTGCCTCTAACGGGGGATGCCCTCTTGCGGCGGCTGCCGCTGTTGCAGCGCGTCGGCGAGCAGCTGGTACCGGCGTTGGCGCTGGAAGCGCTGCGGGTGGCGCTGGGAGTCGGCACCATTGCGGTGCGGAGCGACCGGGACTGGCGCGGACGAGTGCGGTTGCGGGAACTGCGGGTGGCCGACGTCCGGGTGCCCGTCTCCGACCAAGGCGAGCTGTGGTTGCACTTTGCGCCACCAGGCGCCAGTGCCCGCACGTCGGCCTGGAGGCTGCTGCAGGACGACGAAGCCCAGCGGCCGGCGTTGCAGTCTCGAATCCGAGGTCAGTTGATTCTGGTCGGCGCCAGCGCCACGGCCCTGGGAGACTTCACGGCCACACCCGCACGGTCCGCGGAGGCCGCCGTGCTCGTGCATGCCCAGGCCCTCGAACAGATGACCCTGGGGCACTTTCTATCGCGGCCCGATTGGGCTCCCGCCTTCGAGACGCTGGCGCTGGTACTGATTGGCGGCTGTGCGGTGTGGTTGGTGCCCCGCTTCGGGGTATTGGTTGGGTTTGGTAGCGCGCTGGCCCTGGTCCTGACGCTCACGCTTGGTGGCGGGTTTGCCTTTGCCAGCGAGCGTCAGCTGCTCGACACCCTGGGGCCCGTCGTGCTTTCGGCTCCGGCCTTTATGATTGCGGGTCTGGGCATTTATCTGCGGGCGGAGCGCGAACGGGCTCGGGTGAGACGGGCGTTCAGCCAATATCTGGCCCCGGACATGGTGCGTGTACTGGCCCGGGACCCGGCACAGCTGCGCCTCGGTGGCGAGAGCCGGGAGATGACGTTGTTGTTCTCCGATGTCGCCGACTTTACGGCTCTCAGTGAGCAGCTGCCCGCGGAGACGCTGGTCGGGCTGGTGAACGCCTATCTGGATGGGGCCTGCAAGCTAGTGATCGCTCACGGCGGCACCATCGACAAGATTGTTGGTGATGCCATCCACGTGCTGTTCAACGCTCCCCTGCCACAGCCGGACCATGCCCAGCGAGCGGTGACCTGCGCATTGGCGCTGGACGCTTTCGGGCGCCAGTTCGCCGCCGCGAGGCAAGGTGTCGGAGTGGCCATGGGATTGACCCGAATCGGCGTAAATACGGGCTGGGCGGTGGTGGGGAACTTTGGCGGCTCGGCGCGCTTTGACTACACCGCCCATGGCGACGCGGTGAACACGGCCGCGCGTCTGGAGACTGCCAACAAGGTGTTGGGAACCACGATATGCGTTGCCGCCAGCACGGCCGAGCGCTGTCCGCAGCAGCCATTCAGACCCGTTGGCCAGTTGCTGCTGCGCGGGAAAACCAGGGCGGTGGCGGTGTTCGAGCCGGTCTCGCACTTGAATGCGAGGCTCGCGCCGCCAGAGGCATATCTGGAGGCGTTCGACGCCACTCGAGCCGGATCGCCGGATTCTGCGAGCTGTTGGCAGGCATTGTCGGATCGCTACCCCGAGGACGGCCTGGTGGCCTTCCAGGCTCGTCGTGTGGCTGACGGGGCGCTCGGCGGAGACATACCAATCAGCGGGTCCTCATGAGTGACCCAGTGATCACGCGGTTGCCAGAAACTGCTGGACCAGCTCGGCAAAGCGCTCTGCACGCTCGATGGGAAGCTGATGCGAGCCCGGCTCCACAATCTCCAGTCGAGATCCAGGAATACGAGCCTGAATCGCTTCGGCTGCCGAGACCGGTGTGCCTTGGTCCTGCCGCCCGACCAGCACCAGGGTTGGATTGGTGATGCCGCGCAGGGACTCTCCGAGCTGCATCGAGGTAATCGCCTCGGCGCAACCCAGATAGCCAGCCGTCGGAGTCTTGGCGATCCACTGCCTCACTCGCTCCAGAATCGCTGGGTTCGCCGCCGCGAACTCCGGCGTGAACCAGCGCTGCAGGGTCTGATCGGACAGAGCGGCAACGCCCTGATTCCTAACCGTATCCTTACGCTCGCGCCAGGTGTCGCCAGCGCCCTCCGGCAGCTCACACATGGAGCTGCACAGCACCAGCCCCCGCAGGCGGCGACGATGCCGTAGCGCAAATGCCTGGGCGATCATGCCGCCAATGGAGAGACCTACCACGTGGGCGCGGTCCACGCCCAGGTGATCCAATAGTGCAGCCAGGTCGTCAGCCAGCAGGTTCAAGGTGTAGGGGCCGGCGGGCGCGTCGCTTCGGCCATGGCCCCGCAGGCTATAGCGCAGTACGCGATAACGGCGCACCAAATGCGGGGCAACGTAGTCCCAGTTCTCGAGGTTAGTGGCCAGGGCGTGACTAAAGGCCACCACCGGGGCATCCTGAGGACCATCGAGCCCATACTCGATATCAATGCCGTTGGCGGAAAGCTTGTTGGTCATGGAATCTGCCTAGTTGCTGTTGGCGGCGCGAGACGGATTCGACGGAACTGCCCTGACTTCGTCAGACCCCGCGCCCGCCCTTGAGCTCGCGCTGCAGATTGGCGAGACCTTCCCAGTCGCCGCGAGCCGCCAGTGCAGCCTGCTGGGGCCAGGAATCGGGATCTGCAAGGCGAAATCGGCTGCCTGCACCATCGAGTAATTCCCGCAACCGGTCGCTGTCCACCGCGGCTAGCTCGCGAAAGCTGCGAATGCCAGCCGCAGCCAGCAGCTCAGCGGTCTTGGGGCCGATGCCATCGATGCGCCGCAAGTCGTCGCCGCCCGCCTCGACGGCACCCGACTCCGCTTCTGCCTCCTCCTCAGAAGGTTCGATGGAAATCGGTGCAGGGGTCGCCGCTGGCCTGGGTGCGGTCTCCGGCGGTCGGCGCTCGATCACTTTCGGCGCAGCTTGGCTGGCGGCTGCCGCCTCCAAGTGGGTGATCTCTTGCTGGGCTCGCTCCAGTTCCTGTTCGCATTCTCGGCGCTCCAGCGCCACGCGCCCGCGATTGCGTAGCCGCGTGGCATAGACGCCAGCGAGGCTTGCAAGCAACCCTACGACAATCCCTACCAGTAGTGACATGCTCGCCGCCCTCAAACCTGGCCGCTGGTGTGGCCGGCCTCCTGGGCCTGCCGCCTGAGGCTGTATAGCCGTGCCCGCTTGCGCTCCAGATGACCGCGGCACAAGAGCAGTGCGTCCTTGGCGTCATCCTTCGAATACCACGGTGGTATTCGATACTTGTAGCAGAGCAACCCGAAAACCATCCCCAGTGCCAGACCCAGGACGAAACCGAACATATCTCCCCCTCCTCCCG
>CAZLYT010000748.1:0-2422 GCA_964563515.1 uncultured Candidatus Competibacteraceae bacterium
CCGTCGCGCGCTTCGCAGGTTTGAAAACCTGCGATACGGCAGACTGAAAGTCTGCGCTACGATCTCATTTACCCTGAGCCAGCCGGTCGGCGAGGCGCTGGGGCAAGCCGGCCTCGATGATTTTGCGCTGGGCTTTCGGGATGTCGTAGTCGAGCCGGCGAAGCTCGATCGATCCTTCGTCCAGGTCGTATATCACGTAAGTCGCCTTGGCGACGCCGTCGCGGGACTGCCCGACGCTACCCACGTTGACGAAATATTTCTTACCGGGCTCGACCCGAAATTTGGAATAGGTTCCCCCGCGAACGACGCTGTCGCGGACGAAGGCCACGGGGACATGCGTGTGCCCGAAGAAACAGACACTGGTATTCTGGTAAGTGAAGCTGGCGGCGGCGGCGAGTTTATCAAAGACGTATCCCCACCGCTGGGGACCGTCGAGGGTGGCGTGCACCATCGAGAAACTGGCGACGAGCCGGACGTATTTCAAATCGCGCAACCATTGGCGATCCTCCTTGCTCAACTGTTTCCGGGTCCAGCCCACCGCTTCGGCGGCATGGGGATTGAACCCTTCGAGATCCTCTTCGCTCGAGCAGTATTCGTCGTGATTGCCCTTCACGCAGGGCATGCCCATGTCCCGGACGATATCCAGGCATTCCTTTGGATTTGCGTTATACCCGACCACATCGCCGACGCAGCAGTAATGGGTGCACCCCTGGCTTTTGGTGTCCTGCAAAACCACTTCAAACGCTTCCAGATTGGCGTGGATGTCTGCGATGACCGCGTATTTCATGGTTCACTGCACAATTCTATCGAACAATCTCAAATCCTCGAAACTCACCCTCTACCTCGTTCCAGTGGGTCTCCTCCAGCCGGATAAAATGGCCGAGTTCCGAGTCCTGAATAGCTTTGCGAAAGGCATCCAGCTCCCCACGCTCACCCTCTGCCACCAATTCAACCCGTCCGTCCGGCAGATTTTTCACCGACCCGGTGATGTCGAACCCACGAGCGAGCGCCTTTACCGTATATCGAAACCCGACGCCTTGCACGCGGCCTGCGTAAAAATTGTGCAAGCGTTGCCGGCCCATACTGTTCGAATTCGCGCGAGCTGCTCCCGTCACGCTGACAGCCCGTCTCCGCCGGCGTGCAGATCGAGGGGATAAAGCCACAACCCCGCCGAACCGCGCAACGAGAATCTCACCCGTGCGCCGCGCGTGGTAGGCCGAGGCGTCCCGCCGAGCGTGAGGCGTGAGGCGTGAGGCGTGAGGCGTGAGGCGTGAGGCTCGGTCAATCGCAAATCGCAGATCATCGCAGATCGCAAATCGCAAGTCGCAAATCCCCCCAAATTTGGTGCTGGCCAACCTCCCTTCCCTGCGACACACAATGACTTCCGATGAATGGTCTGTTTAACTCAGGGTTGATCTGGAAATGAAAGTGCGATTGTGGATGCTCGGATTGTCTGCCGTCCTCGTCGGGGACGGCTTTCACCAAATGGCCGCCGCTCAGGACCAGGCCCCACCGGGGCGCGCGTTGATTCAGGGGCTGTCCGGCTATGCCTCTCTTACGAATCCAGGTGAACCCGCGCGGGCCGCGGCCGTGGGAAGCCTGGTCGAGCCCGGGGCCCGCCTTCAAACCGGTCCCGATGCCGCCCTGGACCTGTTGCTGGGCGGGAATGTCGGCGCCGTCCGGCTCATGGAGAATTCGCTGCTCCACCTGAACGATTTGGAGATGGATCCCGTCAGGCCGGGCACCGTGGCTGAGATTCAGTTAAACCTCGAGTCCGGCATCCTTGTCGGGCATGGCAACCAGTCCGGGTTCGAGGTGCGCTACCAGATCAAGATTCCCACTGGCATTGCCGGCATCGGCGGAGGCCATTTTCGGATTCATGCCCGCGGTTATGTCGTGCTGCTGGAAGGAACGGTTATCTTTGTCGCGGGCGCTCCCGAGCGAGAACCGGAAGCGTTCACTTTGCGGTCTCCTCCCCCGGTTTATTATTCCCCTGTTGAAGGTGTCCGCCCCGCTCCCGAAGCGTTGATCAAAGAGATTCAGAAACAGACCCGGGCCCGCTTGAAATCCCGTTCGAAATCGTCCGCTGAAACCGTCCCCTACTCCATCTCTGAGCCGCTCGATCTCAATCGCCCTCCCCGCCGCCGGTTCTAGGATTTGCGATTTGCGATTGACCGTTCGCCGCCAGGTTTTGCAGTGCGCCGGCAGAGCGCAGCGGCGCCTGGGAGCGTGTCGCGTCGGACTTGCCCGGACTTGCCACCGCACTCCTATCGCCCGCGCGCGAGTCGAAGCGGCGCAGGAGGTCCGCGAGGTCTTGGAGTGCGGTGGCAGAGCTGGCAGAGCGCAGCGGCGACACCGCTTTCGGACGGGCAACGACGCTCGACCTTTCAACGCCTCTTCGACCGTGCGAAAGCGGTGTCGC
>CAZLYT010000749.1:0-8310 GCA_964563515.1 uncultured Candidatus Competibacteraceae bacterium
GCTCCTGATCACCCAGCGCCTGGTGCTCCAGCCCCGCGCCGAAGTCAATTTCTACGGCAAAGACGACGAGGAGCGCAGCATCGGCAGCGGTCTCTCGGACGCCGTGGCGGGTCTGCGTCTGCGCTACGAGATCACGCGCCAATTCGCGCCCTATTTGGGCGTCGAGTGGGCCGACACCTTTGGGGAGACCCGCGACCTAACAGAGGAAGCCGAGGGCTCCTCGAGCGAAACGCGTTGGCTTGCCGGTCTGCGTTTTTGGTTCTGACGTCGACTGCCGATACCCCAGTGTCTTGCCACAACCCTAAGACGCGAAGTCCCATGAGAATTGCTCGACTGCAGCAGCGCACCCTCTTCGGTGTTCCAGCGCGAGGGACCCTCGACGTTGCCTTCGTCCACCACCGTCGGCGCCACCAGCTGAGAGCGGCTCAGAACCTTCCTGCACCCACAGGCTCAGCTCGGAGAAGCGGCAGTTGTCGTTGCCGCCGGCGTAGAGGCCGATGCCGCCGGCGACGTGGCTGCTGTCGCGGAGATTGATGATCTCGCGGCGGTCGAAGCCAATGCGGAGGTGGTCGCCCTCCACCTCGATGCCGAGCGCATAGGTGCGCCCCGGCGTGATGCGGAAGTCGTCGGCCCAAAGCGGGAAGAACTGGCCGTTGATGCACTTCACCAGCCGGCGGTAAGAGCGTTGGCTGTCCATGGAGCAGCGGTAATCGTTGATGCTGTTGCGGTAGCGTAACACCACACCAAAGGAGTCGTCGTCGTCGGAGCGCTTCAGCTTGACCGAGATCGGGCGTGCTCTGGGTCAGCGCTACGGCACTGTCAGCAAGGCGATGAAGTTCTGCGTCAAGTCGCAGCTCAAGACATGACCCTCGATTCCCCGACCTCGAGTGCGCGTGTTCGGGTGCTCCTCGCCGAGGATCCGGCGGCGCACCTCGAGCACTTGCTGGTGCAGCGTGCGTGCGCCCGCCAGATCGCTATCGTGCTTACAGGGGCCAGGCTCGCTGGATACCGGTCGCTTTAGAGGCGTCCTAGGGAATCGGCGGGATTGTGGGGGCTAGCCCATTGGGGTCGACAAGAATTTGGTCTCGTCCCCCGAGTACCACTGAGAACTGAGCCTCGCCCAAATTATTGACTCCGCCTACAACCACGGGCGCTCCTTGCCCCGTGACTCGGTTCTTCACCCCCCCGACGACTACGCCAGTCGGCCCATCTGCGATGTTACTTGAACCGCCGAGTACGCTGGTGCATGAAAGGCCGCGGTCATCGCCCCCTAGCCCTGCCTGGTTCTGTTGCCCCCCCGTTACGCTACTGCACGATCCGAGTGCGCTATTCTCGCTGCCACCACTCACAACAGGTGCTCCCCCCTCGCCAGCGTCCAGCCTGGCAACATTCCTATACCCACCACTGACACTAGGCGCGCCTATGAGGGGAAACTGCTGCATCGCGACGTTTTCGAATCCACCCGACACCGTTGGCGCGCCGAACGGCCCTTTCGAAAAGTTTGGGGCGACCCCCACCGCTTCGTTCGCGAAACCGCCGCTTACGGTGGCATGGTGGCCGTCGGCGAGATTGTCTCTCCCGCCGGTAACGTTGGCGTATGGACCGCTGGACGTGTTGCGATACCCCAACACGGTACCACCAAAGCTCGAATAGCTGTGCGCGGCCCCTACGACTAGATTGTGAGACCCGGTCTTATCTCCGTTGTCGGGATTTTGCTCGTTGTACCCGACTATAAGGTTGCCGAGACCGTTGAGCGACTCGGTCTGTCCGGCGCCGTTGACTACCTGCACGTTAACCCCACTGAACACAGCCGTAAGCGTTGATGAATCGAGAAACATCTTTCCGTCCAGAGCGAGAACGGAGTTGCTCCGCAGATCGGCCAACTGGGTCTCCAGTGCCGAAATCTGGTCTAGTGCTGTGGCGAGCGCGGACCTGAGAGCATTAACTTCCTGACGAAGTCCGTTTGATTGGGGCTCATTTTGACTGACCAGCGATCCAAGCTCAGAGTTTGAGGACTGCGCTGATACAGTTAATGGAGAGAGAAGACATACAAGATGAAGGGCAAATCTTACGCGCACAATCTTCCTCCATGGTGCGGTATAGCACCAGCTCCGTTTGCATCTTTTGGAAACGACTCTTTTACACATAGTCGAAGGATTTCCGGCTCGCAACCGCGTTTGCCACTCGACGCCTCTAAATTGGACGGGCGCCACCAAGCGCCGCAGTAGCTGCCGCCCGACCGAGCATGGCCGACGAGCTCATGGGCGGGCCAGGTTGGCAGGACCGTCAGCTCAGGGAACGGCAGGTTATGGCCGGGTCCGGCCACCCAGTGTTGGCGTCCTGCGGTGCGCGAATGTTGCTGGGACGCAGTAGGTTCGGGGACTGCCATGGATCCCTGCGCGACCATGAGGGGCGCACAGCAATTGAAGCAGGTGCTCAGCATCAACCCGCCTCATGACTTAACTTACGGCGGCCCCCGTCAAAGTCATCATATTCATCGAGTGCCCGGCGGGACTTAAGGAACGTTTCACCTGCCTCAACAAGGAAGACTCCGTGGCGAACTCTGAGCCTGTTGCCCGAGGCGCGGGACCCGCCGACGGTCGGTATGTTCGACTGACGGCGTTGCCTCGTCAGCGCAGATGCCATACGGATTGCCTCTGTTGAAAGGGAGCGGCATTGCGGCGCCGCCCGCGGCGCTTGGATTCGCGATGGTGGACCGGTCAGGCGGGCGCATTGAGGGGCGGGACACCCGGGTCAGAGGGGCTCGGCCAGATTCTGCGGAGGCGGTGCGGCGGCTCCCCCTTGCACCGGCCGGTGAGCCCAGTGAGCAGAGTCCAAAGGCCGACCGACTGCCCCTTGCCCATTTTCTCCACCCGTGTTGGCCCTAAACGCGGTGGGGCGCGTGTCTACACTTTCAGGGCCGGTTTTTGGAGAGTCAGTGCGCTCTACCCGGCCGGTCGAAGCACAAGGAAGGCAAGTGCAGGCGTAGACGGCACTTTCTTCGGTGCTTCCAAAGTCGGTGACAGCCGATAAATTAGTCGTCCAATTGGTTTCGTAAAACAGGGGTATTCCCGCCGATGCAGATACTGCTGCCGGTGCTGCTGTTGCTCGCACTCGCCGCCAACGCCTTCGGACCGGCCGCTGCCCAGGAGGAGTCAGCGGAGACGGCCGGCAGCGCCATTGCGGTCGAAAGCGAGGCCCAGGACGATGCCGCGATAGCTCGGCGCATCCGGGCGATCTACGGCGAGATTGGGGCGATGGAGGGGGTCCGCGTCTCAGTGGAGTCCGGCGTGGTCACGCTTTCTGGCACCGTTCTCGAGCCAGCAACGGCCGAGGAGGCGGTGCGTCTCGCCAGCCGGGTCGAGGGCGTGGCAACGGTCGAGAACACGATCACGACCGAAACCTCCGTCTCGGCCCGGGTCAAGCCCGTGGCCGAGCGCCTGCTCGACCGGGCGACGGGCGCGGTTCGCCTGCTGCCGCTCTTCGCCATCGCGCTCCTGATCGTTGCCGTGTTCACTAGGGGCGGCGCCTGGGCCACCCGGCGGTCCTGGCCCTGGGACCGGATCGCACCAAACAGCTTCATTGCCGACCTGCTCCGCCAGGCGGTGCGGTTGATGTGTGCAGCCGTCGGCATCGTCATCGCTCTCGACGTGTTGGGGGCGACGGCGCTGATCGGCACCGTCCTCGGCGCCGCCGGCATCGTCGGCCTCGCCATCGGTTTCGCCGTCCGCGACACCATCGAGAACTACATCGCCTCGATCATGCTGAGCCTGCGCCAGCCCTTCCAGCCCAACGACCACGTGGTGATCGACGGGCATGAGGGTTTCGTGATTCGGTTGACCTCGAGGGCGACGATCATCATGACGCCCGAGGGCAACCACGTTCGCATTCCGAACGCACAAGTCTTCAAGGCGACGATCACCAACTACACGCGAAACCCCCAGCGGCGCTTCGACTTCCGGCTCGGCGTCAATGGCGACGCCAACCTCGCCGAAGCGCTCGAAACTGGGCTTGGCGCGCTGCGCGAGCTGCCCTTCGTGCTCGCGGATCCAGGGCCGCTCGGCTGGATCGACAGCGTCGGCGACTCGAGCGTCATCCTCTGGTTCGGCGCCTGGATCGACCAGACTACGACCGAGTTCGCCCGGGCCCGGAGCGAGGCCATCCGGCTGGTCAAGCGCGCGCTCGAGGGGGAGGGCTTCGAGCTGCCGGAGCCGATCTACCGCCTGCGCTTCGACACGACGACTGGTGCTCCGCCGCTGCTGCCGACGGCCCGCCCTGCCGCAACGCCCGCTGCCCCGGTCGAGGACGCGGAGCCCGGCGACGCTGCCCGCATCACCCAGATCGAGGAGAAGGTTAGCGAGGAGCGACGCGTCGGAAACCGGCCCGACCTCCTCGATCCGCGCGCCCCGCAGGAGTGACCGCTCCGCGGTGGCTCCGATAATCGCGAAGCGGTTTCCTGCGCGACCATCTTTGGCCGCGATGATCAGCCAATACGCCGGCCCCGAAGGCTTGGGCGATCGACCTGCCGGCACAAAGCAATATTTGGCCGTAGCTCCGGCTGCGACGCAAAGGGTCAGAACATCCGTTTGAGGCAGCAGTCCCATAGAACGGACACCGGAGAAAACTTCGACTGTTCTGAAATGCACAAGACTCGAAGTGGCGGTTGTCGGCCTATTATGTACAGTTAGACGGACCATACGCGCGAAATTCTGAATGCCCAAAAAGGTTTTCTTCGCCCTTCCAATTGCGCTCGCGGCCATCTTCTCCGGCGTCGCCAGCGCGGCCGGCATCACGTCCTGGCAGAATGCCCTGCAAGGTCCGCCGGTGGAACAACCTGCGGCCCAGACTCCCGACCCAGCCCGACTGACAGCCAACTGGTGGGACTATCTCCAAGCCGAGGGGCCGACGCTCGACGAGCGCATCACTGCCACCAGCATCCTTCTCGGGGACCTTTTGGAAAAGCTCCCCGCAGACACGGCGCAGGCGGCACGGCCGCTTGTCGATCGCATCGAACTCCAGATGGACGCGTTGGCACAAGCCAGATCGCTTTCCATGCCGCCGCCTTCAAAACCAACTCCGCCCGCCGATTCCTACAAGATTCCCGAAGTGCTGGATATCGTTGAGCGCTTGCGCCGTGAGCAGCAACAGCTGAAGGAGCAACAGGTCGAGGTAAAAGTCTCGGAAAAGGCGATGACGGGCGCCAACAGGGGTGTCGACACCCAGATGGCGGCTTACCTGGTGACGTCTCCAGACGATCCCAAACGCGTCCTGCTCGGTCTGGAGATCATGCTGGACCGTATTGCTATCGGCGTAGCCCGGGAGCAACTGCGCATCGCCAAGGCTGAACTGGCGAACCAGGAATCTGTCGTTGATCAACTGCTAGGCGAAGAGGAAGCGGCCGTCGACCAGTTGATGGCACAACCCGAATATCTCGAAACACTGGACGCGGACATCGAGCAGGCCAGGGTAAACCTGCAACAGGTCCGTCAGCGGCTGGTCAACCAGCAGACCACGGCGCTCAGCGTGGTGCCCACAGCCGAATCCGAAAAATCCACGACTTTCTATCTACAACAGCAGATAACCGGCACGGAGGTAGAACAAGCCATTGCCGAGGCGCGGCTGATCCGCTTGCAGATGCAGCGCCAGCTGGCACAGCTGTTAGTGAACGCCGAAGCGTTGAGCCCGAAGCCAGTGCGGGAGCAATTCGCCGAGTGGAACGAGCAGCTCGCCGCCGTCCGCATGGGGATCGCGGGCTGGACCGACGACAGCCGGGCAGAGCGGGAGCGCGCCGATGCTGCCTTGGCTGCCGCCTACAGAGACGAGGGTGGAGTCGAGCCACTGACCCGGGTGGTGATTCGGGACCGGCTGGATATGGCGCGGGAAACGCTGCTTGCGCTGGAGCGGCTGGAAATCGTGTTGGCTCAGACCGATCTGCTCAACGCGATGGTGCACCAGGAACTCACGGAACGCATCGGGGGCTTTAGCGACTGGCGCGCGCGGGCCATGCTCGGGCTCGAGGATTTCTGGGAGACGCTCGTCCGCTGGGGAAGCCAGAGCCTGTTCAAGGTCAAAGATACGCCGGTAACTGCATTCGGGTTGTTGCGGGTGGCGGTCATTATATTTGTCGCCTGGTTGGTATCGTATTGGTGGCGCCGGGTCTTGCAGCGCGTCGGTGCGCACCGGGCGGGCTCGGTCCACGCCGTCTACACCATCGGACGACTCACACAATATGTGCTGATCGGCGTAGGCTTGACGATCGGACTATCGTCGATTGGCATCGACTTCACCAACCTGGCGGTAATGGCTGGCGCCATCGGGATTGGCATCGGGTTCGGCTTGCAATCCATCGTCAAGAATTTCCTTTCGGGCATCATCCTGCTATTCGAGCGGACACTTAAAGTCGGCGATTTCGTGGAAATGGCCTCCGGCGTGACCGGCGAGGTACGCGCGATAAACGTACGCAGCACCGTAATCAATACCAACGACAATCTCGATGTGGTAGTGCCGAATTCGCAGTTCATCGAGCACGAAGTGACCAATTGGACCCTGCTGGAGACCGACCGTCGAATTCACGTGCCGTTTCGAGTCGCCTATGAGGTGGATACCGACTTGGTTCATAAGGCCGTGCTCGAGGCGGCCGAATCGGTTCCCCATACGCTCAAGACAAAGAAACCCGGCGTTTGGCTGGTCGACTTCGGCGACAGCGGCCTGGAATGCGAGCTGGTGGTCTGGCTCACGCCAGCGGCTGTCAAGCGCCCCGGCGCGGTCGACGCTGCGTATAAATGGGCCATAGAGGCGGCGCTACGCAAATACGGCTTCAAAGTTCCGTTACCGCAACGCGACCTGCACCTTCGCAGCGGGTTCGAGACGCAGGCGCCAGCAGGAGGCCGCATCCCGCTAGAGGAAATAAGATCGCTCTTGAAGAATGCCCCGGGTCGCAGCTGAACCGTTTCGCGCGCGCACTCGAGCTGTCAGGTGAAATTTGGTTCCTCGCACCAACGGCGACGAATGCGCCATATCCATCCAGCTGTGGCGCAGCACTGATTGCCTCCGACATGTACCAGTAACTTTTCGTGCTTCAATTGCTAAAGAGCATGCGCTCCGTCAGCTCTTCCGCAGTGGCGTTGCGGCCGATTTGGCTTGCTTCGTAGGTGAAGATGCGGCCTCGGCCCAAGTTCCCCAACGGCCGATGGTCAGGGATGTAATGCCCGGGTGTGAACCTTAAATTCCTGCAAATTCCCGCCTCGATCTCTCGGTCGAGCACCAACTCAGCCACTGGAATCGATGGGCTGTCACTCTCTTTCCATTCGATCAGACTGTCCTCTATCGGCGTGGTTGAGGGATCCCTTTCCAACTGCACGGAGAAGACGAACTTGATCGGCCCCAGCTGCAGACGATTACGCAGCTCTATGCTCAGGTAGTTCGGTTTCTATTTGGAATTGCCAACCGCTTGCAGGTCGAACCAGTGCTTGATCTGATGTTCCAGGTTGTCCCTGACCTGGTCGACCGAAGCTTCGCGGCTGGCCGCCTCTTCCCGGAGTTCGTCGTCGACTGCAATCCCGCTGTCCTCAGTCGAACGAACATTGAACTTCATGGCCTGGTGTGCGCCGAGAAGGTAGGGGTGACCACTCCAGTACTGCTCCGTGGCGAGGCTCGGGATGACTCTGAATGTCGCCTTCAGGAGCAGCCGTGCAACCGCTGTGTGGCCGATCAGGAACCTGATCAGGTGCACTCCCAAAGGGCCGCAATACACGTTCGCCTCCATGAATTGGAGGAACTCTTCCTGATCCTTACCGAACGGGTTGGTCGAGTTTGTCATCAGGCAGTCGACGGTCCGCGGACCTTGCCCTTCGGCCACGGCCGAGCTATCGCTCACGCCGAAAACCTTCAGGGCAAGTCCTCTGACATCCGGCTTCAGATCATGTTGGTCGAAGCCGACGCCATTGGAGAATCGGGCGAGCACGTTATAAGTGCTCTTTCCATTGTCGCCAAGCATCCCGTGCCGGGTAATTGCCGGACGGTTCTCGCGCAAGATCAACTTGCCCGCGAGACAACAATGGGCCTTGGTATGGAAAACGCGTTGCGGATTCCCAGGCGCGTGCTCCGCCGCGAGGTCGTTTTGCGACTGAAGCACCCGTCTGACATGATCCTCGAGATCCGCGAGTTCCTTCCCTGCTGTCGAACTTGTAATGCTCATGAACATACCGTTCATCGTTTGTATTGAGCATATGTACCTCCACTGGCCTAGCCGCGCTGGCTAACGCGCTCGGATTGGGCGAAGCTAACCCTCCAGCGAAGCATTAGCGATGC
>CAZLYT010000750.1:0-2265 GCA_964563515.1 uncultured Candidatus Competibacteraceae bacterium
GCCCGCCGAGTGCGGCGGTGCGACACTGCGCGATGGCGCGGAGCACGCGGCGGTGCAGCCCGGTCACCCACGCCCGGTGGGTCTCCAGGAAGCGCTCGCCATGTCGGCGCACGATGTCGGCCACCTCGAAGGGTGGCCGCGTCACCGCGGATGCTGCAGCCGAGACCGCCGCGCGGTATCAGGCCCCAAGATCGTGAGCGCATCCAGGGGATTCGCGACGGCCTGGAGGTGCTTCTGCGAGAGATGCAGATACAGCGCCGTGTGCCGGATGTTCACGTGGCCGAGGAGCAGCTGTATCGTGCGCAGGTCCGCGCCACTTTCGAGGAGATGGGTCGCGTAGGAATGGCGAATCAGATGGGGACTGACGCGTCGGCGGAAACCGGCGCGCGTCGCCGCGGTCACCACCGCATCCCAGAGCACGCGCTTCGTGATCGGCTTGTCGGCGCGCCAGTTGTGCACCATGCCGGGAAACAGCCACGTCTGCGGCCGCATCCACCGGTAGTACACGCGGAGCGTGGCGAGGAGGGTGGGGCTGAGCGGGACGAACCGGTCGCGCCCGCCCTTCCCCTGCTGAATGTGAATCAGCATGCGCCGGCTGTCGATGTCCGCGACCTGCAGTTGGAGGAGCTCGGCGCTGCGGATCCCCGTCGAATAGAGGACCATCAGCATCGTGCGGTGATAGAGGCCGTCCGCAGCATCGATCAGGCGGGCCATCTCCTCCACACTCAGGATCAACGGCAACCGCTGGGGCGCCTTCGGGTACGGCGTGTCGTCGAGGAGATAGCGACGCCGCAACGTCTTCACGAAGAAGAACCGCAGCGCGGACACGTGGAGCCGGACCGTCTTTGGCTGGAGCTGCCCCGTCCGCAAGAGGTGCGCCTGGTAGCTACGCAGGTGCGTGTGATTGAGACGGTCAGGACGACACTTGAAGTAGCGAGCGAACCGCTCTACGGCGTAGAGATAGCTGCGAATGGTCGTCGGCGAGAAGTTCCGGCGCTGGAGCTCCTCCAGCATGATGCGGCGACAATGGGTCACAAGACACCTCCTGTGACCCGCACACTACCCCGCCGGTCGAGCGCGCCTCACGCGCAGCGTCCGCCGCGCCAGCGGCTTGGTCCTGACGGTAGGACTCTATCGAGAGGGACCCGGCGCGCAGGGGTCCCGGAAAACGCCCCGGCGTGGAGCGCCGGGACACTTTCGATAGAGCCTTTTGGACCATGCCGCTGGCGTTTGCGGCGGACGCGGCCCCTCTCAGCTATGTGCTTTCAATCGTACGGACCCCACGCGTAGGAGCGTGCCTGGCGGCCTCGACGTTCGATGTCGGACGGTGACCACACGTCCGGCGCGCGAGCGATTGCGTGCGTCGGGGGTGAGTGGGGCTGGCGGGCGGACCTCCGGCGCGCGCGCGTACGGGCGCGACACGATGACGCCTGGCGATCCACGGGCGAGGACTACGACGTGTCATGGACGATGTCGGCAAGGAACGATGTGAGATAGATCTGTCGCGGCGTCAGGCGCTCGATGACGCGCATGGGCGCACCGCAGCGGGGACACGGCCAGGATCTCGGCGGTTCCGGTGGCGGCGGCGCTGGCGGTGGAGCGGTCGCGCCGGCCAAGGCGCGCCGACACTGCGGGATCTGCACCGTGCGGCAGCGCGAGGCGAGGAAGCCGAAGTAGCGGATGCGCACGAAGCGCCTCGGCAAGACATGCAGCAGGAAGCGCCGAAGGAATTCCCCCGCCTCGAGCGTGAGCGTCCGCACCTGACTGCCGTGGCGGTAGTCCTTCCACCGGAAGGACACGGTGTCCTCGGTCACGTCGACCAGTCGGTGGTTCGAGATCGCGACGCGGTGGGTGTACCGCGCGAGATAGTGGAGCACGTGGGACGGGCTTCCGAAGGGCGGCTTGGCGTACACGACCCACGTCTGGCGATAGAGCGATCGCACGAAGGTGCGGAAGGCGGCGTCAGGCTTGAGCGGCGCGAGCGTCCCAGGAAAGTCAAGGCGGCCATCGCGATGCGCCGCTCGCAGACCGGCGACGAGCGTGCCGCGAAACACGTTCCGAAGGACCGGAATCGGCAGGAAGAAGCGCGGGCGAGCATGGATCCATCGGAGGCGGTCCGGCGCCAAGCCGCCCATGGGAACGACGCAGTGCACGTGGGGATGATGCTGGAGACGCTGCCCCCACGTGTGGAGCACCATCAGCCCGCCAATGGCGGCGCCGAGGCGTTTCGGATTCGCGGCGACCCGGAGCAGCGTCTCCGCGGCC
>CAZLYT010000751.1:0-2766 GCA_964563515.1 uncultured Candidatus Competibacteraceae bacterium
GGGTCGGCGTCCCAGCCAAGCTGCAGATCGATCCGCCACACGTTGTCGGCCTGCTTGTGCAGCAGCGCCGACTGACCCTGGTGGAACGGCGGATCGAACCAGAACCAGCGCTCCGCCGGGAAATCGGCCTCCATCTTGACGTCGGTGATCAGGAAGCGGTCGCGGAACACCTGGCCTTCGAACGGCAGGTCGAGGGCGCGGCGCACGGTCGAGCGCGCGCCGTCGCAGGCCAGCAGCCAATCGCAGGTGAGCTGATACTCGCCCTCGGGGGTGCCGACGGTGAGCTGCGCACCCTCGGCATGCGGCTCGACGCCGGTCACCGGATGGCCGAAGCGGAGGTCGATGCCGCCGAGCTCCAAAGCGCGCTCGACCAGGAACTGCTCGAGGTAGAACTGCTGGAGGTTGACGAACGCCGGCATGCGATGGCCGGCCTCGGGCAAGAGGTCGAACTGGTAGACCATGCGGTCGCGCCAGAACACCTTGCCGAGCTGCCAGGTGACGCCCTTGTCCAGCATGCGCTGGCCGATGCCAAACCGGTCCAGGATCTCGAGCGAGCGCTTGGCGTAGCAGATCGCGCGCGAGCCGGTGGCCAGCGCGGTGTCCGCCTCGAGGACCACGGCCTCGACGCCGTGCAGCCGCAGGTCGATCGCGAGCGACAGCCCGACCGGCCCGGCACCGACGATGATCACCGGGTGGTGGGCCGGACGGCTCCGATCCTGATCGCAGCTGCGGCGATAGCCGAGATCGAGCATCGCACGCTCCCGCTCAGACGCCGCGCAGCGCCTGCCACATCTCGACGTCGCGCTCCTTGGTCCAGATCTGCGGGTCGACCTGGCCGCTCGCCTCCTGGTAGGCGCGGGTGACGTCGAACGGCATGCAGTGCTCGAAGATCACCCAGTGGCCGAAGCGCGGCTTCAGGAGCGCGTGCACTTGGTCATACACCTCCTTCAGTGCCTTGCCTTCGGCCACCCCTATGCGCACCGCATCGTACAGCGTGGTCAGGAACTCTTTGGTGCCGTCGATTCCGGCCCGCACGGCATGCGGCGTGGTCAGCGCGTCGCCGCGGCCCGGCACCAGCTGCGCCGGCTCGAGCGCGCGGACCCGATCGAGAGTGGTAGGCCAGTCGGTGAAGTAGGCATCGCCGGTGTAGGGCGTGGCGCCGTACTCAACGAGATCGCCCGAGAACAGGATCCGCTCCTCGGGCAGCCAGGCGACGGTGTCGCCCTTGGTGTGGCCGCGCCCCAGCTGCATGATCTCGACCCGCCGCTTGCCCAGCCACACCGTCAGCGCGCGCTCGAGCACCATGGTCGGCCAGGTCAGCCCGGGCACGCTCTCGACCGCGCGGAACAGCCGCGGGAAGCGGTGCACCTCGCTCTCGAAGTCCTGCTGGCCGCGCTCCTCGATCAGATCGTAGGTGTCACGGCTGGCGATGATCTCCCGGGCGTCGAAGCCGGACGCGCCCATCACCCGCACCGCATGGTAGTGGGTCAGGAGCACGTGCCGGATCGGCTGGTCGGTCACCCGCCGGATCCGCTCGAGGAGTTGCTTGGCCATCACCGGGGTCGCAGTGGCATCGACCACCATGACCCCGTTGTCGCCGACGATCACCCCGGAATTGGGGTCGCCCTCGGCGGTGTAGGCATAGACGCCGTCGGCCAGCTCGGCGAAGGTGGTGGTCTTCTCGGCGAGATCGCCTTGCGAGGCAAAGCTCACGGGTCCCTCCGCGCATCGCGGGTGGTCTTCGATCGGTCAGTCTAATCCCTGCCGTGCTGCCACGCCAATTCTTCATGGGCGAGCGGCTGCCGAATGCACCGCTGAATCCGAGGCGACCCACCGCGACGCATGAACTCCAGCCATGCCAGGCAAAAGTTGCCCGCCCGAGCCGGCGGCGGCCGCACTGGTGAGCGGCCCCGCCGTCGACCTCACGCCTGACCGGGCTTCTCCGCTTTGACTTGTCGGCGGACCATTGCTCCGCGGACTGGAGCCAAAACTCGACAGCGGGTTGGCAACGGCTAGACTGACCAATTGATCTGCGGACGGAGGATATAGAGATGCCGACGGCTGACATGGCTTTCACTGCTCTGTGCCAATCCTATGCGAGCGCCGTGAGTGCGAGTGATTCGGCTGCGTACGCGAGGCTCTTCGCCCCGGACGCAATTCGGATGCCGCCAGGAGCGAACCCGGAGTATGGACCTGAGGCAATCCAAAAGGGTGAGCAGGCCGACTACGATGTGGCACGTTGGGACGTAAAGATCACACCTCGCGACGCCCTTCCGATCGGCGATGACTGGGTCTACGGGATCGGAGAGATCGAGGTGTCCACGGTGGCTCATGCCGACGGTGCGACGTCAAACTTCCGCTTGACGGCGACTTGGCTTCTACAAAAGCAGCCTTCCGGTCAGTGGTTGATCAAAAGACAAGTGTGGAACCGCAAACCGGACCCAACATAACGCTGCTTAAGACAATCAGGACGGGGCCACGCGAGAGCGGGATCGCCCTACCACAGGCCGCCTCGTAGGAAAGGCCGCGCGCCTCCTTCATGCCATCGACGTGGGCGCACAGATCTCAGATCCATGCCGCCAGGTCGAGATCCGCGTGCAATGAGCAAAGCTTGGGGCCGCGCGGCCGCCCCAGGTAACCGGGCGCACCCCGATACGGCGTGGTTAGCACTTGTTCATCACATCCGTGCGCGCCTCCCTTGTACATTGAGGGTGCCGGAGCAAGTGAGTCTCAACCGGGCGCCGCGAGCGCCTCAACGAGCGCCAA
>CAZLYT010000752.1:0-9280 GCA_964563515.1 uncultured Candidatus Competibacteraceae bacterium
CGCGTCGATGTCCCGCAGATCCGCGGTCTCGAAAACGATGTTTGTGCCGCCGCTGCTGAGATCGTCAACCAGCGCCTGTCCGCGGGCGGAATCCAAATCGACGAAGCCGATTCTCGAGCCCTGCTCGGCGAAGGCCCGCACCGTCGCTTCACCAATCCCGGAGGCACCCCCGGTGAGGAATACGACGGCGTCGCGAAGAGTGGGATAGGTCGCATGCGACATGGACCTGACTCCGATGGTTGGTAGGGTGCGACACGCATCGGCGGCGTCGCAATACAGTAGTGGCGTCACGGCGCTATCTTGCGGGTGCATTAGCGTACGCGTAATGCACCGTCCCCTCCGCCTACGCTGGATGGTGGGTTACGCTGCGCTAACCCACCCTCTCCCATTGAAACCCAGCACCTTGAGCCCGGAGCGGGGCAAATACCTGATCCCGGAGCCCGCTATAGGTTCTGAAAGGGGTGTGCCCTGCTCTGGGGACAATCGCGTAATGCACCCGTCTCGGGTCGCTCCAAGATCGAACTCTGGCCGGCCTGGCGCGAAATCACCCGGGCCCCTTCCTTAATTTCAATGAATTAGCTAAAGGCGATGGGGATCACCAAGCGTCCCGGTGCGCCGACTCGGGCATCGGTGCCTCGTTCACTAGCGGCCATCAATTCTCTCCGATGCCACCCAAAGCCGTGCCTGCAATGTTGAGCATTCAGGTGCCAGCTCCAATCTGAGGACGGAAGGCAAACCGTGATTCGGGCCAAGCAAACAAGCTCGCGTGCCATGGCAACAGCCGGGATGCGCACCAACCAATCGCCTGTCACTTGACCTCGAAGGAGCGCTCGCCAATCAACTCATCACGACCGTTGTAAAGCAGCACCTGGTACGGTCCGCGCTCAGAGACTCCCTTCCAGGTATAGGTCCGAAAGCCGCTGGCCGTGTTTTGTTTCACGCTGAGTGTTCCGCTGCGGTAGGGCTCCCCCTGTTTCAACCAGTCCAGGCGTAGCGTTGCGTCCACCGGCGTGACGACTTGGGCGAACACGTACACCCGCCCCGGATGGAAGGTGCTAGTGGCGCCCACACATTCGAGCTGCTTCACACTTTCGCAGGTGAGGAAGTTGTCCGGGGACGTGATGGCAGCCGAGGAGGCGAAGGCCTCTTCCAACTGCGCCAGTTCACGCTCGGCCAGCTCGATCTCTTGCGGCGACTCGCTCTCTTCCAGGCATTGCTGCCAAGCGGCGCGGCGATCCAGCAAGGTGCTCTCGACAGCGGCCGCGCTGACGCAGCTTGCGGTTCTCACCGGCTCGGGCAGCTCTGCCTCCGACCCCAGGGCCACCTCGGTGGTGCTGCCACCGATGGCAGTCGAAGTGTCGATGACGCCCATCGTGGCGCTGGCCGCCTCGCCCTCGAGCGCGGCGAGCTCGGCGGAGGAGTTCCCCTCCCGGACCACGGCCACGTCGACGGCCGTCTCTGTGGACTGTGCATCTTCCAGCTCCTGCAGCTTCTCCACGCTGGCCGCGAGCTCCCGCTCGATGTTCTCCAGCGCGCGAACGTCGTTTGCGGCGTCCGATGCGCTCGATCCGCCACTACCGGCCGTGTCGATGGACGCCACCGTGCGAGCCTGGGCTCGGGCAATGGAGTGCGCAAGCTCGAGACCCTCGACCAGAGCTTCATCGCCCCCTGGCGCCTGGGCCTGGGCCAACGCTTCCCTGAGCGCGACGACGCGTTCGTTCAGCTGGTCCCGGACCTGCACCGTGGTCCTTTCTTGCTGGGCCTGGTTCTCCTGCACCCTGGCCAGCTTCGCCCGCGCCTCGCTGATCTTGGATTGGGTCTGCTGGAGCTCCTCTTTGGCAGCCGCCAATCTGTCTTCGGCCTGAGTGACTGCCTCCTGGGCCTCCACCGCCCGATCCTCAAACAGCTTCAGATTCTGATCGAGCTCGGCGTTTTTCTGGTCGAGTAGGCTGACCCACTCGAACATGAGGAAATAGCCCAGACCCACCGCCGCAGCGATCACGACGACCGGTGCCACAATGGTCCCCAGGCGGCGGCGCCTCAAGGCGCGCCTGCTGGCATCCAGAAAGGTCATGGCTTCGGCAAAGTCGCCGTGATAGCGCTCGGCCCACGCCGAATTGGGTTGGTTCTCGGCGCGCCAATTGAGCGCGATCTGCAGATCGGGGTTGCGCCACAGCCCCGCCTCGCCCTTACGGTGCAGCTCCGAGGTCTCGGCCAGACGGGTATAGGTGCGGGCCGAGACAGTTTCCCGCTCGACCCAGTTCCGCAGCCGTTGCCAGATGCGAATTAGGCTCTCATGGGATATGTCGATCAAGCTGTCGTCCGCCAGCGGCACGGCAGCCGGCGGCATCAAGAAGGAGCGCCCCGGCCGTCGAAAAGTCTCGATCACGGCAATGACCCGTTCGCGGCTGGCCCCGGTGACTTTGCAGAGCTCTTCCAGGGTGGCCGGATAGCGCATCTCCCGGTTGTCGGAGCCTCGGCCCGTGAGGCGTTGGAAGATGCGGCGGGCAACGGATCGACTCTCGGGATCGGGAAGCTCGTCGTAGGCTTCGTCGGCGTGTCGGGAGAGGGCTTCCGCCATCCCCCCCGTAGCCTCATAGTGGGCCAGAGCAATGGGCTGCGACGGATCGTCTTCGCCGGCCCAGATGCTCCAGGTCCGCATCATGGCGTGCTGCATGATGGGGAGCTGGTCCGGATTGTCGCCCACATCGTTCAGCAGGCGCTGCACCAGTGGGGCCGAGATGGTGGCGCCGCCCACCGCCACCGGACCGGTGATGGCCTCCCGGCGCTGGGCGCGGGTCATTCGCGGAATCAGATACTGACCATTGTTGATGGCCTCCGGCAGGTCGCGGAAGCGGGTGCAGTCCCCGAGATACTCGGAGCGCATGGTGAGCATGACGTAGATTGGCAGCTCAGTCTGGCGCGCCGCTTCCAGCAGCAGCTTGACGAAAGCGGCCGCCTCATCCTCTGCACCGCGCTGCAGGACGGCGGACCTGAGCCGGAACAGCTCCTCGAATTGATCCACCACCACCAGCAGATTAGTACCCTGGGGCAGCCTCGCCTGGCGCACGACATCTATCAGTCCGAGCGTCCCCCGCCGCAGCACCGTCTCGGTAATCGCGGCTCGCAGCTCGGGATCGTCGTCGCCCGCAAGTACCTCTGGTCCGGTGAGTGCCCGGGCGAGCTCGTGGATGGGGCGGTCGCTGGGACGGAACACCGCTACCCGCCAGTGAGAACCCGCTCCGGCCATGAATCCGCCGTAGACGTCGGGTAGCACACCCGCCCGCACCAGCGAGGACTTGCCGCTGCCAGAGGTGCCAACCACCGCGATGAATCGATTGTTGCGCAGCTTGTACAGCAGCTCTGCGGTAGCAGTCTCGCGGCCGAAGAAAAGGTGGCTCTCGTCAGCGTCGAAGGGCCGCAGGCCCGGAAAAGGATTTTCTAGATCGATCACGAGTGCCCCCCTCGCGCCTGCTCGATAGCGCCGAGTAGGGGCTCCAAGCTGGTCGGTTCAAAGCTGCTCGCGCCCTTGAGGGTCAGCGCTTCCCGGGTCCGGAAGCGCTGCTTCTGTGACGTTTCCGGAGGGCCCAGGTAGACCGCGGTCGCGAGCTTGCGGTGGTATCCCGGATAACCCGGGACCTTGCGGAGCTCGCGGAGCTTGGAGCTCAGCCAGAGGTCTGACGACTCGCCACTGTAGATGACGATGACGTCACTGGAGACGAGCTTGTCAGTATGGTCGGCGCGGATTTCGCTCTCGTCGCCGTCGAAGACCGGAGATACCACCTCGAAGCCCTGGTCGAAGAGATGCTCGGCCAGCGCGCCGGTAGCCTCGAAATCACACCGGTCGCAGACCACGTAGGCCTGCAGCCAATCGGCCGCCGGCGCCGCATCGTCTTTGTTCGCGCTTTGTTGTTTCTGCAGCAGGTCGCGCATGACTGACTTGAGCTCCTCCAGGCCGGTGCGGAGCACGTCAGCGCCTTCCTGCGCTCCCGCATCCCGTTCCAGCGAATCGACGAACTTGGCCTGACGCTCGTCCTGGGGTTGGGTCTCCGGCGGCAGCCAGATCAGTCGCGGTAGGCCCCGCTCGCGGCTCAGCTCGGCAGCCACATCGTTCTGGATGCGTACCACCGAGCGTCGCTCGCCTTCTGGCACCATTCCGGAGCGGGCTCCGACCAGGTGGACGGCGAGGATGCTGCGCTCGAGATCTGCGCGCACCGACTTCTTCAAGGTCTCACTGTCCAGGGGCAGGGGACGGTCGGGCAGCACGATGTAGTTGAGCTGCCTCAGCTCCGCCTTCACTCGGTCACGCTCCGCGCTCAGATCCGAGGTGGTCTCGGCAAGGTAGACGGCCCCTGCAGGTGCGCTCCCCGAGTCGTCGTGCTGCAGCTCGGCCAGCCGCCGCAACAGGTCGGTGATCTCGTAGGCAGTGTCGTATACCTTCGCCAGGTAGTACTGCGTTGCCTCCGGGCCGAACTCTCTACGGAACTCGCTGGGGCGACCGGTGACCGGATCGATTGCGAAGAACTCGTAGCCCAGCAGCTGATCCAGCGGGATCGGTTGCTTTTCCCTGGGCACCAGGGTCTTCACCACCTTGAAGATGCGGCTCTTGTCTTTGAGACGCGCGCCGCCGGCAGCCTCGGCACTTCGATAGAAGCAATCCAGCTCCTTGAGGCACCACTCGGACTTCAGATAGCGAGGGGAGACGACGCTTACCAACACGGCGGTCTTGGGCAGCGCCTCCACCAACGTGTCGCTGAAGTAGTCGTTGCCTTGCAGCTTGGGATCACGCCAGATCCTGAAGCGCTCGCCAGAGATTTGCCTGACCAGCTTTTCCAGCGTGCTGTGAAACTCGCTGACCCAACCCGCCGCGCCCTGCATGAGCGGTTCGTCATCGTCGTGGGCGTAGCTGATGAAGACGTCGTTCTCGAAAGTCGACTGTTGTTCCACGCGCTTCGGTCCCCTTTGCCCGATCACACTGTAAACCCCAGATTGATCAGCGTCTCCCTATCGACAGATTAGTCCAGGCTTGGCTGGGGGTGCGCGCTCGTTACAGCTGGGTGAGATCTCCTACGGTGGTTGGCCAAGGCGAAAATCCGGTGCGAATCGGATTTTCTGCAAAACAACAACTGATGGGAGGAATCGACCAGTGTCTGAGGGGCCGTCTGGCTCAGGAAGTCCCAATAGCTAAACGAATCAGCAGCGCCAGGGCGGATACGGCCGCGACCCCCACGATCCAAAGCGCCGTAAACCAAAGCAGGCGACGCAGACCCCGGGGCAGGCGAGAAGGCGCAGCCACGGTGTGCTGGCCCCGGGCCGCCCCGGGCCGCCTAGTGATAACCCTCGCTGGGATCCAGCTTGCCGCGGAAAACCCAGTAGCTGTAAGCGGTGTAGGCGAGGATGATCGGCAGCAGCACCAGGGCTCCCACCAGCAGGAACAGCAGGCTTTCGTCGGGGGCAGCTGCCTCCCAGATGCTAATCCCTGGGGGCACGATATTCGGGTAGAAGCTGACCAAGATGCCGCCGTAGCAGAGGATGAACACCCCGAGCCCACCGAGAAAGGGCCAGCGGTCGCGTCCCTCGCGCAGGCCCCGATACACCAGCCAGATACATGCAAGCATTGCAGAGGGCACGATCACCGTGAACATGGCGGTAGGCCAGCCGAACCAGCGCTGCAGGTAGACCGGCTGCAGGAACGGTGTCCACAGGCTCACCACTCCGATCAGCACCAGCGTCGCGATCCCTGTGATCCAGGCGCAGCGATGGGCCTTGCTCTGCACCCGATCCTCGGTCTTCATGATCAGCCAGCCGGCACCCAGGAAGGCATAGCCCACTACCAGGGCCAGGCCGGTGAGCAGGCTGAATGGCGTTAGCCAATCCCACCAGCCGCCTGCATAGGCCCGATTCTCCACCGTGATCCCTTGCACCAGCGCTCCCAAGGTCACGCCTTGGGCGAAGGCCGCAACCGTGGAGCCAACTGCAAACGCCCAGTCCCACAGAAACTTGCCGCGGCGGGTGCGCCAGCGAAACTCGAAGGCCACGCCCCGAAACACCAGCGCCAACAGCATGGCGATGATGGGCGCGTACAGCGCTGGCAAGATGGTGGCGTAGGCCAGCGGAAACACCGCGAACAGGCCGCCGCCCCCCAGCACCAGCCAGGTCTCGTTGCCGTCCCAGATCGGCGCCACCGAGTTCATCAGCAGGTCCCGGGACGACTCCTTCTTGTAGAACAGGAACAGCACACCCACGCCCAGATCGAAACCGTCGAGTACCACGTAGGCGAGGACGGCGAAGGCGATCAGGGCAGCCCATATGAAGGCGAGGTCGATAGCCATGGCGTGTCCCCCTCAGTCCAGCGACGGAACGGCGCGGATGATGCCGATCTCGCCCTCGTCCTTGGGCCGCATCGACGGGTCGCCCTTGCGGGCCATCAGCCGCAGGATGTAGAAGATGCCGACGCCGAAGACAACGGTGTAGACCACCAGGAAGGCGAGGAAGGAGGCCCCCACCGCCGGGGCCTCCAGGGGCGATAGCGATTCCGATGTACGCAGCAGGCCATACACGGTATAGGGTTGGCGGCCGACCTCTGTCGTGATCCAGCCGGCGATCACGGCCACGAAGCCCAAGGGCCCCATGGCCACCGCGGCGCGCAGCAGCCAGCGGTCCTGGAACAGTCGGCCGCGATAGCGGCACCAGAGGCTCCAGAGCCCGATAGCCACCATCGCGAAGCCGATGGCTACCATCACTCGGAAGCTCCAGAACACCACCTCGGCGGGGGGCCGTTCCTCCTTGGGCCACGCTTTGAGGCCTTTGACCTCGCCGTTCCAGCTATGGGTCAGGATGAAGGAACCCAGCTTGGGGATCTCCAGCGCGTAGCGGGTGGTCTCGGCCTCGTCATCCGGAATGCCAAACAGGATCAGAGGAGCACCCGCGTAGGTCTCGTAGTGTCCTTCCATGGCCGCCACCTTGGCCGGCTGGTGCTCGAGGGTGTTGAGGCCGTGGAAATCGCCGGCGACGATCTGCAGCGGTGCCACCAGAGCCGCCATCCACATGGCCATGGAGAACATGATCCGCGCGCTCTCGTCCTGGGCATTCTTCAAGAGGTGCCAAGCCCCGACCGCGCCCACCACGAACGCGGTGGTGAGGTAGGCAGCGAGCACCATGTGCACCAGCCGATAGGGAAACGAGGCGTTGAAGATAACTTCCCACCAGTTGGCGGGAACGAACTGACCGACGTCGTTGAACGCGTAGCCGGCGGGGGTGTGCATCCAGCTGTTCACCGACAGTATCCAAAAGGCCGAGAACAGCGTGCCCACCGCCACCATGAAGGTCGATAGGAAGTGCAGCTTGGGGCCGACCCGTTTCAGACCGAACAGCATGACGCCCAGGAACCCAGCTTCGAGAAAAAAGGCGCTGAGGACCTCGTAGCCCATCAGGGGGCCCAGTACCGGCCCGGTCTTGTCGGAGAACACGCTCCAGTTGGTGCCGAACTGGTAGCTCATCACGATGCCCGAGACCACGCCCATGCCGAAGGCCACCGCGAAAATCTTCTTCCACTCCTGGAAGATGCGCATGTAGATCTCGCGACCAGTGAGCAGCCAGCGCGCTTCGAGGACGGCGAGATAGCTGGCGAGGCCGATGGAGAAGGCTGGGAACACGATGTGGAAGGACACGGTGAAGGCGAACTGCAGGCGCGCCAGTAACTGAGCGTCGAAGCCGTCGAACATAAGCCCTAGCTCCTTTGCCCCGAGGGTTGCAAGGCCCGAGGCGCGGTTGGGGGAGAGAGGCTGGCCCAGGCGGCGGTACGCTTTCCTAGTCACCACATGGGTCACGAGCGTTAAGGCCAGCGCTCGTCAGGGAGTCGTGAGATTCTCGACTCGAAGTCTAGACAATCGGTGGCGCTTAATTGTTGCGTCGTCACCGAGGGGTGGACAGGTTGCCTAGCCGGGGGTGCGGTCCGTACTCAGAGGTTGCAGCCGTCGTCGCGCCAGTCGACGCCTTCGGCCGGTTCCAGAGGCGGGATGCGGCCCAGGAAGCGCATGGTGATGGCCGTGGGCCAGGTGTCGTTGGCGACGATGCCGCTGAGCGAGGCGGCGTGCTGGCAGGCGAATTCGACGATGGCCTCGGCGCTGTCGGCCTCGGCCGGCCAGCGACCCAGCAGGTACTGCATCTTGCCCGGCGCACTCAACGCCACCGTGCATCCCTGGGTACATGCCATCAAGCAGCGATTGTGGTGAAGGGACACGCCACAGTCGGGAGCGCGGCGGGCAAGGGCTTGCTCGACCAACGCCACCAGGCGGGCGCCGCCGCCCAGTCCTTCCTCGCCAGACTTGCTGGTGTCGGTACAGGTGGAACAGACGGTCAGGACAGAAAGGGGCGGAGTGGGCGTGGAGCTCTCGGTCACTCGCTTCTCCGGGCCAGGCAATAGCCAGTGGGGGCCCGATCGAGGCACAGCTCCTTGGCTCAGCAGAACCGCGCCCCAGTTCCGGGGCCACGTTGTCAGGCCAACCTTAGCGGTGAATGGTTCCCGAGGCGAGCCGAGGGTGGCGACGGCCGCGCGCTGTCGCGCAGCTAACGGGGCTCAGAGCAGCCCACGCAGGACCGAGCGGGCTTTTTTTTGAAAAGGGGTGGACGGTTAACGCCACCCGGCCCAGATTGGATGGATGCAGGTATCGAGGCATCCGGGGCCCGAGGCTCGAAGACCGGTTGCTGGCCGGGACTACCCGCGGACCTACCGCGAGTTTGTCAGCATCTTCCGCGACGACGAGGCGTGTTGTCGCTACCTCGAGCGGCTGCGCTGGCCCGAGAAGTTCGCCTGCCCGGCGTGTGGTGAGAGAGGTGAGCCGTGGCGGGCGAGCCGGGGGCTCGCACGGCTATCCATGGCGATAACACGGCTTCCGGTCGTAAGTGGCGTTAACCGACTACCCCTTTTGAGAAGTTACCTCTTGGTATCTAAGGTTTCCCTGGCGTGCTTGATGAACTGCGTCCACACCTCATTGGGCTGCCACACGTGCTCGATGAGCGCGTTGGCCTTTTCCACTGGCCAGCCGAACCGCACCTGCCCATACAGGGACACGAAACTCGATACTCGCATATTCGCCGCGCAATGGACGAACACCTTCTTTCCCTGAACGGTATCCATGACGCCAAAGAAGCGCTGGAGATCCTCCAACTGAGGTGACTGAAAAACCACTGGAATGTGGTGATACTCCAGCCCGAGCCCCTGCGCGAGGCCAGCTTCATCCGGCAGGCAATACCGCGGATCGAGAACACCTAGATTGAC
>CAZLYT010000753.1:0-20032 GCA_964563515.1 uncultured Candidatus Competibacteraceae bacterium
GGCGCGGGCGGATGAACGCAAGAAGCTCGAAGGGCTGTGCCGGTACATCAGCCGGCCGGCGGTTGCGGAAAAGCTGCTCTCGCTCACCCGAAATGGCAACGTCCGTTACCAACTGAAGACGCCTTGACCCAAGACGGCACCACGCACGTCATCTTCGAACGCCTCGACTTTCTCGCCCGGCTGGCGGCCTCAGGTAGCCCAAGCCCCGAGTCAACCTGACGCGTTTCCACATACCCTGAGGGGTGTTGACGCCGGCGAGCCAAACATCGCGCGCGGGTGACGCCGGCCAAGCGGGGCACGGGCGGTCAGCATGGCATCTGGGCGGATCCGGAGGAGCCGACAGCCGCCGAACGGAGCGCCTCGATGAGCCTCAAGCGCAGCGCCTGAAGCGAGTCTTCGGTATCGACATCGAGTCTTGCCCGGCCTGTGGCGGGGCGGTGCGGATCATCGCCTGCATCGAGGATGCCGAGTCGCGACTCCGAACGACGGTGAGGCCGCCGTCCCTGGCGCAAGGTTTGGGGTTTCGTGACACCCCGGCCCGGCCATCCGTGGCCGGGCGTTCGCCGGCAAGAAGTGATATTTAGTCACTTCCTGTCTATCCGGCTCACCCTCACCCACCTGGATGCGAAAGCGGCTGAGCCCGAAGCTTTGATGCGGCCGCCGAGCCGGGCACCGCCGCAACGGCGTCGGCTGTCCAGAGGAGCGGCGGGAGGGGAAGAAATACGCCGGCGAACCCCTCGTCGGGTGGATTCGGGCGCCGTGACGCCATTCAGAGGCAATTGGCGAGTCGGAGCGACCGCCGACCGCAGCTGCCGGCACCGATGAGGAGAGACTGCCGGCCGCCAAAAAGCCGGTTTATACTGACTATACGCCCAGTGAGCCGACAGGCCGACCACGGCCACGCGGCGGTGCTGCTTGAGAATCCGGCGGAGCGTGGGAATGTCGGTCATTGGGCTCAGGTCCCAGAGCTTTTCCGGCAGGCGCAAGCCCGCACGCTAAGGGGAGCGGCCCAGGGCGTCAATGGCGCCCACGCAGCGGCCCACAGCGACCCCGTGAGGACCAGATTAAACTCTTTTTAGTCATTGGGTTAGGGATCCTGATCATTTTCTGTCCGACGCGGCCTTAGTCTTTCCCTCGTCTGGTCTTAGCGCGCATCGCGACAGTTTATCCACAGCTTCCTCCACAGTCCCTGTGGACAAGGACCGGCACCGCCCGGCTTCCATCGTCTGCGGCAGCGCTCAGCTTCCCGCCCGAGCTCGCCGCTGCCGAGGCAGTCCGCGGACGCCCTAGGGTACCGGCTCAGGTCTCCTCTTCACACAGCGCTCGCCGGATCAACGAGCGGAACTCCCGGCGCTGCCGAATGACGATCACCCAGGCGGTGGTGACCATCAGCACCACCGGGTGGACGAACCAGCCCAGGGCAGCCAGTGCGAAAAAGTAGGCCCGCAGACCCAAGTTGAAGTGGTCGGCGGCGCGGCTGTTCACCTGGGCCGCCCGGCAGGCGATCCCTATTTGCCCCACAATCAACGCAACCCGGCGGTGGGCGGCACCGGCGGGATGGATGCGGCAATCACCGATGGAGCCGCGCTGGCATCGCTACCGCCGGGCGGTCCGCTCGGCGCCGAGCTCGCCTGCCATCGCCAGGCGCCGCCGGTGGTCCAGAAACGAAACCAGAAACCTCATGCCCAGGCCCAGACTTGCAGTGCCGTCACCCGCAGACGACACCGCATTGGGCATTGGAATCGTCAGCCTGACGGCACTCGGCGCACTCTCCAAGCCGGCCGGCCTCTACCAGCTCGCCATGACGAAAGTATTCCCCAGGCGATCATGGCATGGCAGCTGGCGCTGCTGGCCTCGGTAGGGGCCGGCCGGTGGCGCATGGCCTTGGTGCATCCGGCAATGGGGCGTGGAGACCCGGCGCCCACAGGTGGTGCGCGTCCGCTCCCCCGCCAAGCGCCAAGTAACAATTCAATGCATTGATAATATGCTTTTTTTATCGGATGTTCAGACCCTGGCACAGCTCTCGCTGCGGACCAAGGGACGCCACTTTGTGTTGTCATGCAGTACATGTAATGTCCAAGCAAAGCTGCGACTTAGGTCCTCGGATAAGCACCTGTCCGAGTCACCCAGGGAACGGTTCTAGGGGCTTCGCCGTTGTCCAGGGGCGACAACGGCGGCGGCCGACTGCAGAGCCGTTCGTGGCGCCGCTTGGAACTTTTCACGCGCAGATGTGTTGGGGAGCGTGGTTAGCGCCAATCCGGCTGCTGGCGACCTACCGGCGCTCGGTGTCACTGCGCCGCGACATCATCGTCGTCGCTTCGGGTGGTGGCCGCATGGCGCCCACCACGAAGAGATCGGATGCTCGCGCACTCACCGGGATGCTCGGCGACCACCTGCCACTGCGAAATTGCCTCCAGGAGTGGCAGGCACTTGCTGGGCGGCCGCCGTGTGGCGGACGAGACACTCGCCGACAGGCGGCTGCGTGAATAATTCAGCGAAATGTAGCGTGATGCCGATTCGCCGCGTCTGCGTTCCGTCGAAGCCTGCCTGAGCGGGCTGGATGCTCGATCCTCGACGCGGACCATTTGCCCCCGGCGGCCGTAGTTGGCCGCCTGTGGAGGCTAGGATTGCCCCAGACCCAATCCAGGATTGCCTCGGCGCAATGAATTGTTGTGGGGGTGTACGATGATGCCCATCGGCTTCGTGAAGCGGCACGCAGAGGCCTTCGAGCTCTGCCTGCGTGGGGCCGACGTCGCGCTGGTGGCCGCGTCCGGGCTTGCATGCTATGCCGTGATTCATGGATCCCTTGACGAAGTGTCGACGACGGCCTCGTTGTTCGTCGTGGTGTTATTACTGACCGCGATGGTGACCGAGCGGGCAGGTCTCTATCGGCCCTGGCGGGGCATGGCGATGGGTCCGCAGGTCAAACGGTGTATCGCAGCTAGCGGCTGCGTGCTGGCCTTCGTCGCGCTGCTGACGATCCCAATCCCAGAGCTGGATGGAAATTCCCGCTGGAACGGTGCCTGGTACTTGGCCTGGTGGCTGACCAGCGCCGCTTTCCTCGTGAGCTACCGCATGGGGCTGCGAGCGCTTCTCAACCACCTGCGTGCCCGGGGCTTCAATCTGCGCCGGGTAGCCCTGGCCTGTTTCTCGCCGGCTGGTGTCCGCGCCGAGCAGTCGGTAAGCCACAACCTATGGTCGGGGTATCGGGTGGTAGGCTATTGCGATGACCGGCTCCATCCCCGCTGCAGCACGGCCTTACCGCGGCTGGATTCCATCGCTGGGTTGCGCACCCAGATCGTCGAGAAAGGAATCGACGAAGTGTGGGTCTCGCTCCCCTTCACCGCCGAGTCCCGGGTGCGTAGGATTCTCCATGAGCTCCGTTATCTTCCGGTCACGGTACGCTTTCTAGTGGATACCTTCGCCTTTGACAGCATGACGCACTCGGCCAGCGAGGTGGCCGGGGTGCCGGTGATGAACATCCATGCAAGTCCGTTGGACTCCGGACTCAATCGGGTGCTAAAGGGGACATTGGACCGAACCGTTGCGCTGCTTGCGCTGTTGCTATTGAGCCAACTCATGCTCGTAACGGCGGTGGCCGTGAAGCTGAGCTCCGAGGGCCCGATACTTTATCGCCAGGAGCGCATTGGCTGGCGTAACAAGCCCTTCGCCATGCTGAAATTTCGCACCATGCCGGTGGACGTGGAGGCGGGCACCGGTCCGGTGTGGGCCAAGGCCGGTGAGCGCCGCGCCACCTGTGTCGGCCGGTTCCTGCGCTGCACCAGCCTCGACGAGCTGCCCCAGCTCTTCAACGTCCTGAAGGGTGATATGTCACTGGTCGGACCGAGACCCGAGCGCCCGGAGTTCGTGCAGGTTTTCAAAGACGAGGTTCCGCTGTACATGAAGAAACACATGGTCAAGGCGGGCATGACCGGATGGGCACAAGTCAACGGTTGGCGCGGTGACACCGATCTACAGAAGCGTATCGAGTGCGATCTGTATTACATCCAGAATTGGTCACTGTTATTTGATCTGGAGATTCTGTTGAAGACCTTGACCATGGGCTTCGTGCACAAGAATGCGTACTGACATGGCCAAATGGCGCCCTCTTGTAGCCCGCCTGGGCAGAGCAGATAACTCCAGTTCGAATGTGTCGGGTGCAGACTAGGGACACCTGGAGCCCGCGCTTCGATCGGACTGAATTCATGTATGAATCACATTTCGGACTAACCAAAAAGGCCTTCTCCCTGGAGCCGGACCCGCAGTTCGTGATGCTTGGCGAGCAGCATGGGATGGCAATGGCTCTTCTGGAGTATGCGATCACCGACCAGTCTGGCTACACAGTGATCACCGGTGAGGTGGGCTGCGGCAAGACCACGCTCGCCAGCTGTCTGCTGCATCAGGCCCGAAGCAGGCTCACCATTGGGATGATCAATGACACCGTGGATTTCGGCGAGCAGCTGTTGAGCCGAATCCTGCTGACTTTCGATCAGGACTTCGAAGGCGGCAGCCGCACGCTGCTAGCCAGTCGCTTCGCTAGTTTTGCGTCCAGCCGCACCGCCCAGGGGCGGCGCCCGGTGCTGGTCGTGGACGAAGCCCAGAACCTGGGGGCCGAAACTCTCGAGCAGCTACGCCTGCTCACCAATATCAAGGATGACAATACGCAGCTGGTTCAGCTCATCCTGCTGGGTCAGCCCGAGCTCATAGAGATATTGCGCCGGCCACGGCTGAAGCAGTTTCGCCAGAGGGTCTCGATTCACTACCACCTACATCCACTCGAGCGCATGGACACCTGGCGATACATCCGACACCGCGTCGGGGTCGCCGGGGGGGGGGCCAATCTGTTCGATGACGCTGCCTGTGACTTCGTCCACGACCACTCCGGAGGCGTACCGAGGCTGATCAACATGCTCTGCGACATGGCTTTGGTCTACGGCTTTGGTAGAGGTGCAGAGCACATTGATCTTCAGTTGGTGGAGCTGGTTGTCCGGGATCGACTGAGCAGCGAGCTGTTTCGGCCCTCCGCGAGCACCAGTCCGCTGGGGGCACGTGCCCAACGCAGTCCCCGTGGCCCGAGCGCGGTGGGCGAGACAGCAGAAGGCGATTTGCGGCCTGATGACGCGACGGATATGGATCTCGAGTCATCCAGGTGGCCCATGGCTTTGATCCAGGACGGTCGCCACGCGCGCCTCAACCGAGACTACGCCAGGCTGTTCGGTGTCGGCTTCCCGGAGCGCCTGGTGGGGCAACCTGCCGTGGACCTGCTGGTTCCCGAGGACCGGGATCCCCTCGCGGCGCTGTTGTGGCGCTGCGAGTGCACCGGGTTTGGCCGTGGAACACTGATGGTGCGAGCCCCGGATGGGGCCGGCGGCGTGCAGCTGTTGGAGCTAACCGTGCGCTGCGCGGCCCTGGACGGGCAGCCCGCCGCGAGCATCTCTGGAAGGTTGGCCGCCGAAGCTAGGGTGGAGCAACCGGCCAATCCAGGTCGCATCGCGCGCGGACTTCCATGAGGTAGTCGATGAGCTCTCCAAGCAGCGAGCGTGTACCCGCAATGACACAGCAAGCCGAGGCCTATGGCCTCCTCGACAGCGTGGCGATGCTATGGCGCCGTCGCGGCTTGTTCCTTTCACTGTTCTTGCTAATCGCGCTCGTTTCCGGAGCCGTGGTCCTGTCACTTCCGGTTACGTATCAATCACAGGCGACCATCCTGATCGAGCAGGAAGATATTCCCACGGAGCTCGTCCGCACGACGGTGGGCGGTTATGCGGACAAACGCATCCAACTAATCACTCAGCGGGTCATGACGAGCTCAAACCTGATTCCAATCGCTGAGCGATACGATTTGTATCCCGAGGCGCGAGCGGAGAACGCCATCTCTGAGGTCGTGCAGAATTTGAAGGACAGCATCAGTATCCAGATGGTCAGCGCGGATGTGATGGATCCAGGGTCCGGGCGGACGGTGGCGATGTCGATTGCCTTCATCGTTTCTTTTGACCACGAGAGCCCAGTGATCGCTCAGCGGGTTACCGAGCACCTGGTGTCATTGTTTCTCGAGGAGAATGAGCGCCAGCGGGCGCAATCGGTGGATGAGGCGAGTGCGCTGCTGCGCGTAGAGGTGGAGCGGCACCGGCAGCTTCTCGATGACTTGCAAGCGCGCCTGAGTAGCTACAAGGAGGCACACGCCGATGAGCTGCCCGGCATGGTTGACGCCCACCTGCGGACCATGGAGAGTTTGGAAGGCCGGCTTCTCGAGACCGATCGCGATCTGCGCTCCCTGCGGGAGCGCAGGGTTCTCCTCGAAACGGAGCTGGCACAGGTCAGCCAATATGCAATAGGCTATGCCGCCGATGGCTCACCGGTACTCGGCGCCGCGGACCGCCTCAAGGCCTTGCAAGCCGAGTATGTGTCGAAGGCCGCCCGCTACGCGCCGACGCACCCTGACGTGGTGAGACTGCAGCAGGAAGTCATGGCCTTACAGGACGAGGTCGGTGGCGGCCCCGACACCACCGAGGTGGAGGCGGGCCTGCAGGCGGCCCGGGCAGAGCTGGTCCAGGCGAGGCAACGGTATTCGGCCGACCATCCCACCGTTCGACAGCTGGAGCAGCGCATCGCGGCTCTAGAAGCTGACCTGGCGGCGGCGCTGAGACGCGCCGGACCGGCTGCTACCTCGCGACCAGACAATCCAGCCTACATTCAGATCCAATCGCGCCTGCGGGGCGTTGAGGTGGAGATTCGGCAGTTTCTCGAGAGCCGCTCCAAGCTTCTTGAGAAGATCGAAGCCTATGCGGACAAGATTGCCCGCGCCCCCGGCGTGGAACGGGAGCTGAGTGCGCTGGAGCGGGAATACAACAACGTTTCCTCCCGGTACCGTGATCTTACGACCCGCCAGATGGATGCGGAGCTGGCTAGCACCCTCGAACGTGGCAACCAAGGTGGGCGCCTGAGCCTCATTGAGCCGGCTCCCCTGCCGGAGAAGCCCATCAAGCCCAATCGCCCAGCCCTGTTGCTGCTCGGCCTGCTGCTGTCCTGCGGAACCTCGATCGCCGTGGTTGGCATCAGGGAGCACCTGGACGATACCGTGCGCACGACTCAGGACCTGACCGCGCTCTTGAATCGTCCACCGATCGGGGTGATCCCCTACATCAGAGAGCCGGATCTCGGTCGCCTCCTGCGTCGAAGAGTCGGGGTGGGCGTCGCCGCGCTGGCAGTCCTAGTGCTTGGGGGTTGGTGGATCGCTAGTCGAGTCGATCTCGGGGCGGCCCCAATTCTAGGATTCGGCAGCTTGTCCAGCAACTTATCTACTGAGGTCCGTACCCGGGCTGACGGACCGAATTCGGCTGCGGCTCGTGGGGCGCCGACGATGCCGGTCACGGCTACTGGCCAGGTAGGCTCATGAAATCCATCAGGACGGCATTGGATCGAGCGAAGCAGCAGCGGGCGGCTGCCCAGGCCGCCACCAACGTTTCCTCGCTAGTCAGTGGGCATGGGACGCCTGGCCCCTGCATCGGCAGTGAGCTACCCAAGATCTCCGTCTCACGCGAGGTACTTCATCGAAACCGCGTGGTGGCCGGGTTCGAGGGACCCGCTACTGAAGCTTTCCGCGCCTTGCGCACGCAGGTGCTGCAAGCTATGAGCGCGCGCGGCTGGTCCTTACTGGGGGTGACCAGTCCCATGAACGATGCGGGCAAGACCCTCACTGCAATCAATCTGGCGATGATGCTGGCCAAAGACCCCAGGCACGACGTGCTACTGGTCGATCTCGATCTCCGTCACGCGAGCGTACATCGATACTTGGGCTGTCGCCCTGAGCTCGGCCTGATTGACTACCTGGCGGGCACCGCGCAGCTGGTCGACGTATGCGTCGATCCTGGGATCGATTCGCTGACAGTGCTGCTCGGCAGCCCGCACAAGCGGGGTGGATCGGAGTTGCTCGCCGGTGAGCGGATGACCGAGCTGGTTACGGAAATGCGCCGGCGGGCGCCCCGCCAATGGGTCGTGTTCGACCTGCCTCCCGTGCTCCAGGCCGACGACGCTTTGGCATTCAGTCCCTTCGTAGACGCCTGCCTGTTGGTGGTGGAGGCCAACGCCAGCACGCGGCGCGACATCCGTTCTGCTCTGGATATCCTCCAACGCACCGAGCTGCTGGGGGTTGTGCTCAACAAGTCCCGTGAGCCAGTGCGGCCCTATTACTAGCGACAGCGCCCCGTACAAACGGGCGTCGCCGGGGTGGGGCTATCAGGCAGCGGGCCCAGACTGAGGCCGATTGGCCCGTGCTAAGTGGATCGCCGGGGCCTCGCTCCGCCGGCGCTTGCCGGCGTCTCAGTGGGAGCCCGCTCATTGCCGGATGGTAGACGGCGCGAGCCAGGCTGCTGAGGCTGGAGAATTGGTGCCACGGAAGGATTCTCTGACGGCCCCGCCCGGGTCGCCAAGCCTATACTGATCAGGAGCATGCGTGGCGATAGCAACTGCTCTCAGACGCCAATTCGATCACTGGTGGTCCTTGCAGGATCTCCACATGGTCGATGTCTTGCGTGGCGCTTCCGCCGCCTTTGCTCTCAAGATCCTTGCCGCCGGCTTGGCGTTCGGTTTCAACGTCGTCTTGGGGAGAACGCTTGGAGCCGAGGCGGCTGGCGTCTACTTTCTGGCGCTCAGCACCGCCACCATTGCAGCGGTGATCGGGAGGGTCGGCCTGGATAACACCCTGGTCCGCTTCATCGCGGCCAATGTTTCGATCGACAATTGGTCGGCCGTGAAGGGTGTCTACCAGAAAGCCGTACTCATCGGTTTCGTGTGCTCGGCGGCGGTGGCCCTCGCCTTGGGCTTGGGAGCCGACCAGCTTGCCCAAGCGCTCTTCTCGGATCCAGATATGGCCACGCCCATTCGCCTCATGGCCCTGGTCGTAGTGCCGCTTGCGCTCGGTATCTTGTATTCGCAGGCCCTGAGAGGGTTGTCGCGGATACGGGATTCACTGCTGGTTCTCAGCGTTCTACCCATGTTCTTCGTGCTGGTGGGCACGGCCGCGCTGGCGGCGGCGTGGGATGTGGAGGGCGCGATCATCGCCTACCTCGTCGCGGTGATCCTCGCCCTCATTTACGGCTGGGTCACCTGGCGCCGCGCTTCTCTGCCGATGCGGTCGCTACCGGCGGACTTCTCCACACGGGATTTGCTGAAGAGCAGTTTGCCACTTTTTGGCGGCTCATTGCTGAACCTGGTAACGCTTTGGTCATCGACCCTGATGTTGGGCATTTGGGAGGACAAAGACGCCGTAGGGGTCTTCGCGGTGGCGGCTCGCACAGCGGCCCTGATCAGTTTCGTGCTGGTGGCCGTAAACGCCGTCGCGGCGCCCAAGTTCGCCGCTCTATACAGGAAAGGCGAAATGACAGCACTGGATCATACGGCACGTCACTCGACTTTACTGGTGACGGTGCTGGCGGCGCCTGCTTTCCTGCTCTTCATGCTGTGTTCCACCTTCGTGATGGCACTCTTTGGAAGCGACTTCTCTCATGGCGGTGAGGTGCTTCGAGTGCTCGCCATCGGCCAGTTCGTAAATGTCGCGACTGGGTCGGTGGCTTTTCTTCTGATGATGTGCGGATACGAGCAGCTAACTCGGAACAACCAATTTGTTGCGGCCTGCCTAGTGCTGGCATTGAATGCGTTGCTGATTCCGTCCTATGGCGCCATGGGGGCCGCTGTCGCAACAACCGCAGCGCTGATTGTCCAGAATATGCTAGCGGCCTACTTCGTCTGGCGTAAGCTCGGGATCATCACCGTGCCTGGCTGGCAGCACTCTAGGAGGAATGGCCGAAATGCCGCTTGAGTTAGCTTGCCAACGCGCTACACATATGCATCGCGTCTACGGCTTAGCTAGCAGGAACAGGTACGGCTAACGCCGAGGGTTACACTGTGTGAACTGTTTTTTGCGCCGAGGGATTGATGATTATCAGTGATGTCCACAAGTATGTGTTCGTCGAGATGCCCAATACGGCATCCACGGCCATTTCCCAGGAGTTGTGCGAGCATTATGGTGGTAGGCCTATACTTTTTAAGCATGCTCAATTCCAGGATTTTCTTCGAGTCGCCAACGAAGAGGAGCGTCGTTATTTCGTGTTCGCCGGTTCGAGAAGCCCATTGGATGTAGCAGTGACTCGGTACTACAAGCTGCGCAACGACCACGCAGCAATGTATTCAGCTGAGAAATATCGGGCCGATCATGGCGGTCATGTGATTGCAAATACCACTCGCCAGTTTCTTGCTATCCGCGAACAGCATTTGGGTTTCACTGAATGGTTCCGCATGGTGTCACGCTACCCCTACGATTCACGTGGCAGCCCCGATCCGAGTCATTTTGACATGGTAATTCGATTCGAAAATCTGCACGAGGACTGCGCAGAGTTATTCAGGCGGTTGGGCATCGATCAAGTACGCCCAATTCCGTCGTCTAACAGAACTGTCGGTCGGGAGAAAGACTACCTGCGCTACTATCCACCTGAGCTTCATGCAAGAGCCAAAGCCTGTTTCGGTCCATTCATGCGGCGCTGGGGATACTCGTTCCCAGCAGATTGGGGACCAGAGACCATGACTTGGTGGCATGACTGGGGGTTCCTGCTCGCTCGTACCTATCGGCGAATGCAGCATAGACTCTTGTCGAAGCGGGCGAGCTTGCGATCGGTGCAGGCGCAGCAGATTTGACTGTGCCCAATGCATACATGCGCGAGGCGTCCGCCCGCGCCATGATGGCATTAGGGATGTGGCCGCAGAGGTTGTGCGGAGGGATGCGTTGCAGGGGGAATGTAACGAGAGGATTTGCATGAAGCCGAACCCGGGGGGCACTCAGGCTGAGCCAGCGGTTGGCTCAGGTATTCCCGAGGTCAACGCCGCGCGGCCCATAGTGGCGAGACGTTTGCCGAACTTCTTCATCGTCGGGGCCGCCAAAGCGGGCACCACGTCGCTGCATTCCTATCTGAGTGCTCATCCCAATGTGTTCATGTCTCCCATAAAGGAGCCCCACTACTTCGCCTCCTTCGAGCGTACACCCCAGCATGACAATTTCCTGCCGTTGATCCGCGATCCGGAGGAGTACCTGGCCTTGTTCGGAGATTGCGAGGGCCAGTCGGCAGTGGGTGAGGCCAGCCCATCATATCTGTGCGACCCACTGGCACCTGCCCGGATCAGGTCCACGGTGCCAGATGCAAAGATCATCATCAGCTTGCGGGACCCTGTGGACCGGGCGCATTCGCATTACCAAATGGAGTATCGCGCGGGAAGAGAAACCAGGTCTTTTCGCGGGGCCTTGGAGGCGGATCTGGCGAGTGAGAAAAAGGGTTGGGGTGTATCGTTTCAGTATGTGGAGCTAGGGCTCTACTACCAGCAGGTCAAGCGCTACTTCAACGAGTTCGGTAAGGACAGGGTACTTATACTGCTGTTCCAAGAAGTGATCGGCAACAGTCGACAAACCATCAACAAAGTAGCCGAATTTCTCGACATTGATCCGGCTGGGATAGCCGATGAGAAGCTGGCAGAGGCCCATAATCAGTTCGAGGTATCCCGTGGCGCCCTCTCCCGCAAACTGCTTCGATGCAGACCGATACGAGTATGGTCCAAACGTTGGCTGCCTCAACCGTTGCGAACGGTTGTCCGAAGCCAATTGCTGTTCAAGCCGGGCCATAAGCCGAGCATGGATTGCGACACCCTTTGCTTCCTTCGAGGCCATTTCGAAGAGGACACCAGGAGGCTCGAAGAGCTCCTGGACCGCAACTTGAGTGCCCTACGCGAGAGTTGGTAATGTTACAGACAATACAACGATGGCCAAAGGTGGTTGTGATTCTAGTGAATTGGAACAATGGTAACGACACCATTGCCTGTCTCGACTCCCTGAGCGGTATAGACTATCGCAATTACTCGGTCGTCGTGGTGGACAACGGCTCTACGGACGGGTCCGGTGAGCAGATTTCGACGGCGCACCCTGAGGCCAAGCTATTGCGGATCGCCCCGAACCGTGGCTTCGCGGGTGGCTGCAATCCGGGTATGCGGTTGGCCTTGGACGCTGGCGCCGAGTTCGTCTGGCTGCTCAACAACGACACGGTGGTCCGGCCCGATGCCCTGACGCGCATGGTTGAGCTAGCGCTCCTTAGGCGACAACTGGGCGGAATAGGCTCAGTGCTCCGGTATTTCGGGTCGCCGGAGCGAGTTCAAGTCTGGGGCGGTGGGCGGGTGCTGCGGGTTCTGGGAGTTGCCCGGCACTTCCGAAGAGCCGTGGCCGCCGAGCGCCTCGACTATGTGACCGGTGCCAGTCTTTTGCTGCGCGCGGAGGCATTGAAGGATGTCGGCTTGTTTGATGAGAGATTTTTTCTGTACTGGGAGGACACGGATCTCTGCTTCCGACTGAGAGAAAAGGGCTGGGGGATTGCCGTAGCGGAGCAATCGAGTATCTATCACAAGGTCGGCGCTGCGACTGGTGTGGCGGGGTTCAACAAGAGGCCACCGCGATACTATCGCGCCTTTAATGAGAGCTTGGTGTTGTTTTTCTACAAGCACGCGACGGTGCCTGTGATTCCGATCTCGATCTCCCTCAGCGGCCGGATCTTGAAATGGCTGCTGCTGTTGGATCTGGAGACTGTTGGCAGCGTGATCTCAGGGGCCGCTCGGGGTCTCGAGCGGGCCAGATCGACGCATGTTGACCTCTCCCAGCCTGGTGCAATGCGGCGACGTAGTGCCATCGGGTCGATCAAGGATGATTGACCGGCGCAGCGGTGACGGTTTGCGAGCGACACTTCTGGTGCTGCTCATGTTGAGCTGTTACAACGCTGTGCCACTGGTATCCGGGGGACGTCTGCTGGTTCCCTCATTCCCCACTTTTCTACTGCTCCCTGCCGTGGTCTGGTTTGTGTGGCCTTGGCTATCGAAGCAGGACGAAACCTTCGTCCCGAAGCTGGCTTTCCTGTTTGTGCTTTCTATCGCGCTCTCACCCGGCTACGAGCACGTGCAGGAAAAGTTTCTCGGCATGAGCCAAGTTTGCGTGGCAGCCTTCATGGCAGTGCTCATCGTGCGTCTGATGCAGAGCATGCAGCCAACGAACTTGGAAAGTGCACTGTTGTTCCTATGGGTGCTGATAGTGCTGGGATCCGCACTCGAGGTGTTGGGCCCGCTTCGGGGCCTGAGCGATGAGTTCCGAGAGCGCGCGTTTGTGCTGTACGACAACTTGTATGACAGCGACTTGCGTGATGTAAGCTTGGTGGGTTGGGTGCGGCCCAAGCTATTCACTTCGGAGCCCTCGCATGTAACCAAGGGCTTCATAGGCTTCGTCAACGCCTGGCTTCTGGTCCGATTCACCTGGCGCAAGATGTTGATCACCTTGGTAGCTACTGGGGTCATGCTCGTAATCATGGGCAGCCCGATGATCGTCGCCTCTGCCGTGATCACGGTTGTCGTGGCTCTCGCCAGCGAAGCGAGTGCACTTGCCAGATTCGCCGTACTGGTGGTCTTCCTGTTATCCGTGGCGGCAGGACTGATGCTGGTGCCAGAGGAGGCGCTTTCTGCGCTCACCGAGCGGTTGCGCGAGATCTGGCAGGGGTCCGGTGGCTACGAGATCAGCAGCAGCAACCAGCGTATCGTGTTCCCCTACTTGACGCTAATTGACACTTGGCTGAACTGGCCTCTGTTTGGGGTCGGGATCAGCGGCAAGGAGGTTGTGGCCGAACTCACGAAGCTGCCGGTAGTTCCGCCCGTGCTAGCTTTGGGCAATAACGTCATGGCCGAGGTCGGAATCTATCTAGGTGTTTTTGGGAGCTTCTTTTTCCTTTACCTGGTATCCAGGCAAGTGCGCCACTGGGGCATTCGTAGATTGGGCCTGATGTGTCTGATCGTCGTGTGCTTCTCCCAGCTGATGGGTGGATTGGAGAGCGTACGCTACTGGGGCTACCTGGGCTTGTTCTGGGGGGCAATGGTGGTTGCTGATACTAGGCGTGCGACGTCGCGCCCCGGCCACGAGTATGGTCGGCATGTACCATTTTCTGGTGTGAGGAATGGCGAGGGTACGGCAGGTAGTGGCGCGGTCGTGTCGCGGGCCAAGGAGAGCGCAATCGGATGATCAGTAAGGCGACGATTGGGGCCCGTTTATTGGATTCAGTCTCGGCGGAAGGTGGTAGTCGGGGCGAGACGGGCACAGGCTGGGGACGCCAGCAGATCTGTCGGGTGCTGCTGATCAGCCATGTGGCCGACAGTCGGCACCCGAACGGGGGAACGGTCTATACTCGGTCGCTGCTCCGCGTTCTGGAGGACGCCTACCCGGGCGTCGAGACCGAAGCAGTGTTTTTCACCGGGCAATTGCCTCGATGGCGAAAGCGCGTTCGTCAAGCAGCAGCGGTCCTGCGTGCGGCATTGTCGGTCCTACCTTCAAAGGTGCATTACTTTCGCTCGAGCAGGTTTGCGTCCGAGTTGCGGCGCAGGATGGATTGCGGGCGATATGATCTAGTGATCTTGGATCACGCGGAGATGCTCTGGTGTTTGGACCTAATACCGATGCATATCCGAGCGCTTGCCGTGGCGCACAACATCGAAAGCCATATCTTCGAGCAATTGGTCGGAGACAGGGTGTCCATTCCCCTGTTGGGGAGGCTGTTTCGTTCGGAAATACAGAAGTTCCGACGCTTCGAGCTCGATAGCTTGGCCCGTGTCGGGCGGGTCTTAGCTATTTCAACGGAGGATGCCGGCCTCCTTCGCGCCCAGGCGCCCGGCCTCCAGGTGCTGGCGGTGCCACCGACCTTTCGCTATCGGCCGGCCGAGCGATGCCCGCGATCGTGCACTCCGCTGAGGATCGGACTGCTAGGAAACTTCGAATGGTGGCCGAATCGGGATGCCTATGACTGGTTTCGGGAACGCGTGTGGCCACTGGTTGGTGGTGACCTGGAGCTCCATGTCTTTGGAATCGGAAGCGGCCGACTTCCCGGTGCCTCCAGGATTCACCGCCACGGCTGGGTGGACGAACTTGCCGCGGTGTGGTGTGCGGTGGACCTGATGATCAACCCCATCGTTTCCGGCTCCGGGGTGAACATCAAAGTCGCCGAGGCGATCTACAACGGCATGCCGATGCTCTGCACCTCCCGTGCGGTGGCTGGAATGAGTCTGCAAGTCGATCCTGCCATCGTCGTAATCGACGATGCTGCTGAGTGGGCGCGCTTCCTGGGAGGCGAGAGCGTCTATGAGCTGGCACGACAACGGCCCGCCCCATCCACGCGGGGACAATTTCACGCCGATGGCCAAGTCCCACGTTTGCGTAGCTTCCTCGACGGGACACCCGATCGCTCAGGCCAGTGCTGCGAGGCCGCGGAGTCCGTCCTCGAAGGCAAGGTCGCGTGAGGGTCCTAGTCGTAACGCAGATCTACTATCCCGAAGTAGGGGCGCTGGCCAGCAGAATGGCCCCTTTGGTACGGCGCCTGTGTCAGCAAGGCCACGATGTGACGGTGGCCACCGGCATGCCTAATTACCCGGATGGAATAGTCAGGCGGGGCTATCGCGGGCGCCTGTTGATGGCTGAGCACCGAGACGGGCATCGAATTTTGCGAACTGCGTATTTTACTGCGCCGAGGAATCGCTCCAAGTTGAGCCAGCTTCTCAGCTATCTGACATTCATACCGGCTGTTCTAGTGAGCTCTCTGCGAGCAGGTCCTGTCGACCTGGTGTTTGTCACGTCGCCACCACTGTTTCCGGCTATTTCCGCCATCGTCGTGGCGCGCCTGCGTGGTGCCCGGCTGGTGTTCGACGTACGCGATCTGTGGCCGGACGAGCTCGTAGCGTGTGGGGCAGCGAATGCGTCCTCCGCGGGCGTGAGAGTATTGCGGCGTTTGGAAAGATGGATTTATCGGTCGGCGGACCTGGTGACCTGCACCACTCGGGCGTTTGTCGAAACGGTGGTGCAGCGCGGAGTGCCTCGCCGCAAGACACTTTTCGTACCGAACGGTGCCGACCTGAGTCTATTTTCCCCGCGTGATGCCAGGGAAGATCATCGCCGCGAGCTGGGGCTGCATGATCGATTCGTGGTCATGTATGTGGGCGTGCTCGGGATCAAACACGGCCTCGAAACTGTACTGAGGGCGGCCGCGCGGCTTCGGGAGCACGAAAGCATCATATTTGTCTTCGTGGGATCCGGCGCGCGAGAGAAGCAATTGCGGCGTTTTGCAAGGGAGTCCCGGCTCGACAACTGCCTGTTCGTTCCCGCTAGACCTCTTCGAGAAGTTCCGGAGCTCCTCGCGCAAGCTGACATTTGCGTCACCTGCCTGCTTCCTGATCCGTACTTGGAGAAGATTGTTCCGGTCAAGCTTTATGAGTATATGGCCTGCGGCAAGGCCGTGGTCGCTTCCCTGGCCGGCGAAGGCGCGCGAATTGTGGTGGAGTCGGGGGCCGGGAGTGTCGTTCCTCCTGACGACGACGTGGCACTCGGCGAGGCGATACTCGCCTTGCAGCGTGATGCAACGCTGCGCAACAACCTCGGCCGTCGGGGACCCGCTTTTGTAGCCAACGGCTATTCCAGGGAGGACGGTGCTCGCCGGCTCGAGCAGGCTATGATCGAACAAGTAGAGATTGGGCGAGCTTCTGCGAGCTCCGTCGAAGCGGGATGACCTTAATTGGGAGCATTGCAAAGGTCTGGTCTCGAGGGCTGCCAGTCGCAGTCGGGATCAGAGGGCCGCTCGCAGCGATGCTTGTTCCCTGGCTGCTGGGTGCCTCACCAATCCTTGCGGATTCAGAGTTGTTTCGCGAGGGCTTTGAGCGCGCGCATTGGTTTTCAACCTGGGGGCTTGAAGTCGAGCCGAAAAACACTAGAGTGGTGCGCGATGATTCCGCTAATGACTTCGAATCCCTGGATGGTGGAGCGCTCCAGGTAAGAATACCTAAGGGTGAGCACCGCGGCATAGGCAACCTCGGGCTGCGAGCGAAATCAGTGCTCGGCAGCGATCCTGACGAGCTGTATCTTCGCTACTACCTGCGCTTTGGCTCCGATTGGCAGCCCTCCGCCAACGGCAAGCTTCCGGGGTTCGGCGGGACTTACGGCGCGGGTGGCTGGGGAGGCAAACGCAGTACCGGCTTTAACGGCTGGTCCGCGAGGGGCTACTATAGGCCGCTGGCAGATGGTCGGATTGCCATCGGCTCCTACGTGTACCATGAGGACATGGAGGGAAACTTCGGCACCGCGTGGCTGTGGACCGCAGCGCAGGCGCAAGGGCTCGAGCGCAACCGCTGGTACTGTATCGAGCAACACCTCCGCCTGAACCGTCCTGGCGAGCGAGATGGCCTATTGGAGGCCTGGATCGACGGCCTGAAAGTGTTTACCAGGACCGGCATTCGCTTTCGGGATACTGCTTCGCTTGGCATCGAAAAAATCTGGATGAACGTGTACCACGGCGGTAAGGACCCTGCGCCGCGGGACCTCACGTTGTATCTGGACGACGTTGTCGTGGCGACCCGATATATTGGCCCGAAACACGAGAGTGAGTTGCTACAAGCTGAGGCAGGTCGCAAGGAGAGGCGAATCGAGTCGAGCAAGATACAAGGATCGGGTCAAAATGATTTCCCATGAGCATGAGTGCATCTTCGTGCATGTCCCAAAGACCGGCGGGCAGAGCATCGAGCACTTTTTTATCAATCTGGCCGGACTGAGCTGGGATGCACGCTCGTCCCTCTGCTCCGCTACAATGCCATTCCAGCGTCGGGGCCGGAGCGGCTGGCGCATCTAACGGCGTCGGAATACCTGTCCTGCCGGCACGTCGGTGAGGCGCAGTTTCGTTCGTTTTTCAAGTTTGCATTCGTAAGAAATCCCTGGGCGCGGCTCGTCTCCGAGTACAAGTACGGCGGATATATTCGGCGGTACGAGTTCAAGCAGTTCCTTGCGGACGGCTTGCCTGAGCCCGGCTGGCGAGATGCTTATCGCCATGTATTGCCGCAGAGTGCGTTTCTGTTCGATGAGCTGGGTAATCAGCTAGTAGATTTCGTGGGTAGGTTCGAGTCGTTGCAGGAGGACTTTGATTCCGTGTGCAACCGACTCAACATTGCCTGTGGTCGCTTACCCCATGTCAACCAGTCATTGGCCGAAGACCGGGTCAGCGACAGCATAGTGAAACGGGTAAAAGACTTGGCTGTAAAGTCCATATACGGCCGCAGGATTAGAGAGAGAATTCGCGGACATTACACGAAATTCTATGATGGAGAGTCGCGCGCTTTTGTTGAGCACTACTACCGCTCCGACATAGAGCGGTTCGGCTATACATTCGGGAGTTGAGCGGGATACGTCGGCTGATTCAGGGCAGTTGATCCAGCGCGGATTGCCCATGCAGTGCACTCGACGCTGTACCGGACGTTGGCTTTACGGTCACTGTCAAGTCCCGGGGCGCGGGCAGCCTGGTCGCAAGGGCTGGGTGTGACGGACCGATATAGCGTTTGGACACGATGACGTTGTCGATGTAGAGGTGCAGATCACGCTTGGCAGTTTGGCTGCCGCCATGGTAGACGTTCATCCATACTTTCTCGATGCCGAGAGAGTCCACCTCCCGGAAGCGGAGGCCAGTGCGCTCGAATACCTGCTCGCCGTCAATCCATGCCCGGAGGATGCCGTTGCTCTTGCCTGGCTCATTCAGCTTGATGTATTTCTCTATGCCGTACCAGCGGTCTCGCTCGAGCGGTTGCACGTGCCCGGCCGTCCAGTTCCAGGAAGAGCCATAAATACCGTCCATGTCGGCGTGATAGACATACGAGCCCAAGCTGATTCGACCATCGGCTAGTGGCTTGAACTCGCCGCGAGCAGACCAGCCATTATAGCCTGTGGATGGAATGCCTCCCCAGCCGCCGACCCCGTAAGTTCCTCCGAAACCGGGCAGTTTGCCATCGCTGCTCGGATGCCAAGCAGAGCCAAACCGTAGGTCGTAGCGGAAGTACAATTCGGTGGGATCTCGGTTGAGCAGGCTACGGGGAAAGAATGCAAGTTCGCCGACGCCTTTGTGTTGACCTTTCGGAATGGTAACTCTTAGCGCATTGCCCGTGAGCTGCTGGAAACCGTCTCCGATAGTGCCGGTGACCAGAGAGGTGTTCGCAGACGCTCGCTTGAGACCCCATGCTTCGTACCATTTCGTCGACTCGAAATCGCTCTGGAATAACACCGCTTCCAGCGCAGCCTCGGCCCGCAAAAGCGTTGTGGGCAGGAGTATCGTGGAGAGCAGTACCGCGGCTACTGCCACTCCCATGGCGGGTCCGGGTGCACGTTTACTTTGCATCGATCTATCTCAGATATTCCAACGCTGTATCTGTTTGCAGACTCCAGCGGCTGAGCTGGGAGTAACCGCGTGTGCCCAGTGCTTCCTGCGGGGGCGCTGGCAGCCGACAAAGGCTAAGGGAGGTCGGTAATCAGAGGTAGGGGATATTGCGCTATGGTGGAGACGATTTTTCGGAGGTGCTGGTAGCACAATTCCGAAATTGGCCAGCGCGCGAATTGTAAGCATGCGAAGCGCGCAAGAGGGACCGCGTTTGGCCTGGTAGGAAGGGGTGCACTGCCAGAGCAAGCGATCCGCTGTAAGTCCGCGAAGTCGAGAATGTGAAATTAAACATCGAGTGCGTAGGGGTATTTACTCGTAATCCGCGGGTGCATGTTCCTGCTCTCACTGGTAGCTACCTACCCGCTGTGATTAATATCACTAAGAGCAAGACAGGCAACTTATAACGGGGTGTTTGCGCCAGCGAGCCAAATACCGCGCGCGGGTGACGCCGGCCAAGCGGGGCAGGGGCAATCGGCATGACATCCGAGAGGATCAAGAGGAGCCGACAGCGGCCGAACGCCGCGCCTCGATGAGCCTCGAGCGCAGCGCCTGAAGCGAGTCTTCGGTATCGACATCGAGACCTGCCCGGCCTGCGGCGGGGCAGGGCGGATCATCGCCTGCGTCGAGAATCCCGACGTCATCGAGATGATTCTCACCCACCTGGATGCGAAGGCCACCGCATCCGAAGCCACAAGGCGACCGCCGTGTCGGGCGCCGCCCCAGCGTCTATTGTTCGA
>CAZLYT010000754.1:0-2437 GCA_964563515.1 uncultured Candidatus Competibacteraceae bacterium
CTACCGGTTCCCGGTCGGCGGACGCGCGGGTTTGTCCAAGCGGGATGAGACGGCGTCGCCATTCGTGCAAATGCAGAAGGCCCCCGCTATCGATGCGGCTTGCGGCGGCAGCTGGTATCACGAGGAAGCCGTCCGCGAGGCCGAACCGGTCCGCAACTAGCGGCGTCACGCGCCGAAGATGGACCAGCCCATCCGCTTGCTGAGCGTCTCCAGCGCGATGCGGCCGAGATGCGAGTTGCCGGACGCGTCGAGCCCCGGCGACCACACGGCGATGGAGGCCTTGCCGGGCGCGATGGCCAGGATGCCGCCGCCGACGCCGCTTTTGCCGGGCAACCCGACGCGATACGCAAACTCCCCCGAACCATCGTAGTGGCCGCAGGTCAGCATCAGCGCATTGATGCGCCGTGACTGCCGTTGCGTCAGCACCGTCTCGCCCAGGAGCGGTGAGAAGCCAGCAGACGCCAACGGGAGCACCGCTCGTGCCAGGTCTCTGCAACTCATAGCCAGTGCGCACTGATGGCAGTACACGTCCAGCAGGGGGGCCACGGCGCTGTGAATGCGGCCATGACTTTTCATGAGATGCGCCAGGGCCAAGTTGGTGTGAGCGTGCAGCCGTTCGGAGCGGGCAATGTGCTCGTCGTACCCCAGCTCGAAGTTCTGGGCCAGCACGCGCACGTAATCGCGGATCAGCCCTTTGGCATCGCGCACGCTGGCAAGCAAGCAGTCGAGCACCACCAACGCGCCGGCATTGATGAAGGGATTGCGCGGGAAGCCGTCCTCGTGCTCGAGCAATACCAGGGAATTGAAGGGATCTCCCGACGGCTCCTTCCCGACCCGAGTCCAGATGCCGTCCCCCAACCGGCTGATGGCAAGCATGAGCACGAACAATTTGGAAATGCTTTGCACCGAGAACCGCTCGTCGGCGTGGCCTACCTGAAACTCTTGACCCTCCACGGTGCGCAGCGCCATGCCAAAGCGGTCGCCGGGCACGCTGGCCAGGGCGGGGATGTAGTCGGCAACCTTGCCTTTGCCTTGGTGCTGCCTTACCTGGGCCGCGACCTCCTCGAGGATCGCTTGGTAGTTCACAGGATTGCGCTAGCTGTTCGGTGGCGGGAGGCCTGGCGTATGCGCTGGGGCCCGAAGCGCGCCCCTGGACGGTAGCCAGTGCCGGCGTCGAAGGGAATGCCGAGTACTACCACGTCACAGTAGGGCACGTCACAGTAGGGCACGTCGCGCAGCTCGGGTAGTCGAGCAAAAGTGCTGGGACCCGCGTCGCGTGGTACTACGGTGCCGCCGGCGGAAGGAATCGGGGCTTGCCGCTCGCACATTAAAATCTCTCCTGTTGGCGCGAGGCTATGGCGCGAGTCGCTCGATGGCCCATGACTGGTCGCCATCACGGCGGTATTGGAAGCGGTCGTGCAACCGGTTCGGGCGCCCCTGCCAGAACTCGAAGCGATGCGGACGTACTCGAAAGCCGCCCCAGAACGAGGGCAGTGGAACGTCGCCGTCGGCGAATTTGCGCTTGATCTCCTCGAACTTTGCCTCCAGCAGCTGACGAGAGCCAACGATGCTGCTCTGTTTCGAGACCCAGGCGCCGATGCGGCTGCCGCGCGGCCGGCGCAGAAAGTAAGCCATGGCTTCTTTGCCGGGGACGCGTTCCGCGACACCCTCGAGCGCCACCTGGCGCTCCAGCTCGGGCCAGAATAGCAGCAGCGAAACTTTGGCGTTGGCAGCGATGTGCATCGCCTTGCGGCTTTCCAGGTTGGTGAAGAAGACCAATCCGTCGCGGTCGAAATACTTCAGCAGCACTGTCCGTTGGGTGGGTTGGCCTGCCGCGTCCACGGTGGCCAGAGACATGGCGTTGCTCTCCAGGACTTCGCTGCGCTGAGCCTCGTCGAACCAGCGGCCAAATTGCTCGAAGGGATCGGAATCCAAGTCATGGCGCCGCAAGCCTCGCGCCGCGTATTCTCTGCGTAGATCAGCCAGGTCCATGAGTGACTGCCGTGCTGCACTGTTTTGCGCAGTGTAGCGCGCAGCGGGTGCCGCGGTCGGGCGCGCTCGCGGCACCTGGCAGTTAGGGGAGCTATGAGGCGCTACGGTTTCTTTCGACACCAGTCGATCGCGCGGTCTGTGGCCAAGCCAGCGACCGACAGCCGTGGCCCGAAAGCGCTCGCCATGACCTCGCCCGGATCGGATCCTGGGGCGCCCCACGAGTTGTTGGCCCCGGCAGCGCTGACCGCTGCATTGCCCACTACCGAGGCGCTGCATCTCAAAGGATTGCTGCTGGTGCTGATGTCGGGCTTGTTGTGGAGCACGGGTGGCGTGCTGATCCGGTTGTTGGAGAGCGCCGGCTTGTGGGAGCTGCTGCTGTATCGAGCGATCTTTACGGTGCTCAGCCTGCTGCTGCTACTGGCCTGGCGTCGACCGGGACAGGTCT
>CAZLYT010000755.1:0-3545 GCA_964563515.1 uncultured Candidatus Competibacteraceae bacterium
TCCTGGTTATTGTAAACATCCGTGCCAAGAAGATCGTAGGCCATGACGTCGGCCGGCTGGACGTTTACAAATTTGACGGTCCTGGTCGATGGCGTAGCCTCTTGCATGCCGGCCTGTGCGGTCTGAGTCTCCATCTGCTTAGGGGCTTGCTGAGTGGTTTGACCAGAAGGCTGCGCAGTCTCTGCGAGCGTTGTACTCGAGACCAGAGAGAGGGCAAGAGCACCCGCTGTCATCAAATACCGCATGTTCCCTACCTCCTTTTCCCCGATCACTTAGACTGACGTAAACCTGTAGAAAACACAGCAAAGCAACGCTAGGTTCCACTCGATGGGTTCGGGTCCAGGTATCTGAACCGCCCCTGTTTCGAGCGGACGTCCGGCGTAAGCAGAGAGGCTCAAGGACCCGTCAACTTGACGGTACCACTGAAGGGGCTCACACCGTACGAGTTCATCTGCAAACGGTGGACAATTGAGCCAGAGCGGAAGCACGCGAAGAGAAAAGCTGGCTTGAGCTGCCGGCCTGCGTCGCGCCACTGCCGAACTCGCCCACTAGCACCGTCAGGCCAAACCCAGGAGGATGGCGCAAATGACCCAAGAGCTACGCGAAAGAATGGCATGCGCCATCGCGGCCGCGATGTTCAGATCGCAAGGCGGCACGGAGAATGACCAGAAAAGGCCTGTCATGGCTGACAGGCGTCTAGCAGCTTGTCGGACTTAACGCCACGCGACTTCCGTGCGAGAATTGTAACGGCGATTCGCGATCCTCCCGGGATGCCCTTGTATGAGTAACTTCCGCCCTACCGACCGTCTGACCGGGTTCCTGATGCCGCCGTCGGTAGACGAGTGGCTTCCGCAAAGACACCTGGCGCGCTTCGTGGTGGAGGTGGTCGACGGCCTGGACCTGACTGCGATGCGCAACAGCTATCGTGGCTCGGGTTCAGCGTCCTATCACCCGGCGGTGCTGCTGAGCCTCCTGGTGTATGGCTATGCGACGGGGGTCTTTTCCAGCCGTAAGCTGGAGCGAGCCATCTACGATTCGGTGGCGTTCCGCTTCATCGCCGCGAACGATCACCCCGACCACGATACCATCGCCACGTTTCGTCGGCGCTTTCTGAAGGAGATCGAGGCGCTGTTCGTCCAGGTGCTGCTGCTGGCACGTGAGATGGGCGTGCTGAAGATGGGCACGGTCGCGCTCGACGGCACCAAGGTCCACGCCAATGCCAGCCGCCACAGCGCGCTGTCGTATGAACATGCTGGCAAGATCGAGGCACAACTGAAGGCCGAAGTCGCCGCGTTGCTGGCGAAAGCCGAGGCGGCGGACCAGGCGGATGTTCCCGATGGGATGTCGATCCCCGAGGAGTTGGCGCGGCGGAAGGAGCGGTTGGAGAAACTCGCGGCGGCGCGCGCGACGATCGAGGCGCGGGCGAAGGCACGCTTCGAGCGGGAACAGGCCGAGCATCAAGCGAAGATGGCGGCCCGGGATGCCAAGACCGCGGCCACCGGTAAGAAGCCCGGCGGCAAGCCACCCCAGCCGCCGGTGGAAGGCCCGCTGCCCACGGATCAGGTCAATCTGACCGATGAAGACTCGCGCATCATGCCGGTGGCGGGTGGTGGTTTCGAGCAGTGCTACAACGCGCAGGCGGTGGTGGCCGCAGGCAGCCTGCTGGTGGTCGCGGCCGACGTGACGCAGGCGCCCAACGACAAGCAGCAGCTTGAGCCGATGCTGAACAAGGTCAATGAATTGCCCGACGACCTGGGTAAGGCCGAAACGCTGCTGGCGGACAACAGCTATTTCAGTGAGACGAACGTGAAGGCCTGCGAGGCGGCGAAGATAGAGCCGCTGATCGCCACCGGCCGCGAGCCGCATCATCCGTCACTGAACGAGCGCTTCGCCGATGCGCCGCCGGCTCCGGAGGCTCCCACCCCGGTCGAGGCCATGGCGCACCGGCTGAAGACACCCGAAGGGAAGGCGCTTTACGCCCTGCGCAAGCAGGTGCCGGAACCGGTGTTTGGCATCATCAAGTCGGTGCTGGGATTCCGGCAGTTTCTGCTGCGCGGGCTGAACCAGGTCCGAGGCGAGTGGAACCTTGTGACCATGGCGTGGAATATGAAGCGGATATTCACCCTTTGCCCCGCCCAATGAGGCGGCTCAGGCTTTTCTTGTGCAAATCGAGCTGGCCGACGATCGATATGGGCAGTCATGACGCCAACTGCGACATGATCGCGTCCTCATCTATCGGCCGGCAACAATGGTATCGCTGCTATGAGCCACCCGAAAAGCCCAGTCCGACAGGCTGCTAGGGCCCCGCGTGCGGCGTTGGCAGAGCCGGACAAGGCTCAGTGTCTGAGGTGCTCTAAGCTTCCATTGTTGACGGTGCCGACGGCAAGGACGGTAAACTTGACTTTTGGCTTGTGGGGCGCGAAGGTGCGGCCCGCTAGGGAGGACCCCCGAACGCTCTGCGGGGACATAATTAACACAACGGTTGCCCGGTGTTTGGCGAGCACCGCTACGGGTTCCGTTAAAACAAGTGTTCAACTAAAGCCGTGCACGCTCTTAAGGCATTCCTGCACATTAGTCCTCCGCTGTTTTGGCGCCCCGTATTCCATGGCTGACGGCGGGTGCCGGCTTGTCTCCGCGAAACCAAAGGCTCCATTCAGAATAACGAGGAAGGTGGGGGAATGATTGACAAGCAAAAGCACATCGGACGCACGACGAAGCCGCAGACGGTCGATGTCGAAAAGGGGCGGCTGAAGTTTTTCGCCAAGGCGATCGGCGAAACCAATCCTATCTACAGTGACGAGGACGCCGCCAAGGCTGCCGGACATAAGACCATCCCGGCGCCGCCGACGTTTCCCTTCTGCCTGGAAATGGAAACCAACTCTCTTTGGGACAATATTGCCGCCATGGGCGTTCCCGTCGGCAAGATCCTCCACGGCTCCCAGACATTTACTTATCACGAGCCCATTTATGCGGGCGATCGGATCACCTTCGAGACCAAGGTGTCGGACATCTACGACAAGAAGGGCGGCGCGCTGGAATTCATCGTCGAGGATACGACGGCAACCAATCAGGACGGTGCGCTCGTCTGCGAGTTGCAGCGCGTCATCGTGGTCCGGAACTAGAGAAGAGGCAACACCACAATGACTGTACCAAGTTTTGACGCCGTCACTGTCGGGGATCAACCGATACATCTTGTGACCGAACCCGTCTCGCGCACGGCCCTTGCCCTTTACGCCGGTGCCTCCGGCGATCACAATCCCATGCACATCGATATCGACTACGCCAAGAAGGCCGGGCAGAGCGATGTTTTCGCGCATGGCATGCTGGCCATGGCTTACCTCGGTCGAGCGCTGACGGACTGGGTGCCGCAGACCGCGATCCGCAGCTTCACGACGCGGTTCACCGCAATCACGCGCGTCGGCGATCAGATCGTCTGCACCGGAAAGGTGGCCGAGAAGATGGAGAAGGACGGCGAGAAGCAGGTGCGCCTGGAGATCACCGCGGCGAACCAGGATGGGGAGGTTAAGGCCGCCGCCGACGCTGTC
>CAZLYT010000756.1:0-14732 GCA_964563515.1 uncultured Candidatus Competibacteraceae bacterium
CGCCGTGGGCTATGGGCTGGCGGGCCCATTGCTGATCCGTTTGTTGACCGACATCGAAGGCGTACGCGAGACCGCCTACACCTATCTGCCTTGGGTCGTGGCCTCGCCGCTGCTGTCGATATGGAGCTTCCAGCTCGACGGCGTGTTCATTGGCACCACCCGAACAGCGGACATGCGCAACGCCATGCTGGCCTCGTTGGCGCTTTTCGAGCTTGCGCTCTGGTGGTTGGTACCCGCCTGGGGGAACCACGGTTTGTGGTTCTCGCTGATGCTTTTCATGGTGGCCCGCGCGATCAGTCTGGGACTGCTCTACCCACGCATTGCCCGGGACCTGGCGTCCGATCGGGCGTTTCGATAGTCGCCGCAGGCGCCGCCGCTTGGCAGTGATTCGACCACCAACCTGGGGCAATGGGCCAGCCGGCACCCACTCCAAAGCCGTGCTCGAGGTGATTTCCATGCCGCCATCGGATCCACGTACGGGTCCCGCCTCAGGGCAACTTTTCCAATAGCTATCTATACTTCCAGTCAGGTCGACGGCACCCCGCGGGGGCCGGTGGCGAGTCTGGCCGCGCTCGCGGGAGCAAGGGAGAATGCCGTCGGCCAACGATCATCGCCGTTTCCTGCTGCGGGGCGAGCATTGGTCGCATCGTAGATTGACTCTGTCTAACCGTGGGTTTCAGCATCGATGCCGCCCGCAGCATGCTCGTCCTGCGCACCGAATACGCCAGCCGGGTCTGTTGCCCCGGGGACGGGACCAAGGGATGCCAATAGAATCAAAGCACCGGCACGAGAGATATCGGAGGAGCGTTATGAAAAAGGCTTTCGCTTTCACCGCTGCGGCAACCGTCGCCGCCCTGGCCCTACCACAGTTCGCTTTCAGCGCCACGCTACAGAACGTGATGGAGAGGAAATCCCTCGTCTGCGGCGTCAACACGGGCCTGCCGGGATTCTCCAATCCCGACGAAAAAGGCGCTTGGGTAGGCCTGGACGTGGACGTATGCCGCGCTGTGGCCGCCGCAGTCCTGGGCGATGCTCAGGCAGTGAAGTTCACCCCGCTGACCGCCAAGGAGCGTTTCACCGCACTGCAGTCCGGTGAGATTGACGTGCTCTCCCGTAACACCACCTGGACCATCACCCGCGATGCTTCTCTTGGGCTCAACTTCACCGGCGTCAGCTACTACGACGGACAGGGCTTCCTGGTGAAGAAGAACCTGGGCGTCAAGAGTGCGCTGGAGCTCGACGGAGCCACGGTCTGCATCCAGGCCGGCACTACCACCGAGCTCAATCTCTCGGACTATTTTCGCTCCAACGGCATGCAGTTGACGCCAATCACTTTCGACACCACTGCGGAGACCGCCAAGGGCTTCGATGCCGGCCGCTGTGATGTTCTGACATCGGATCAGTCGCAGCTCTACGCCTTGCGTCTGCAGATCGCCAATCCGGACGGAGCCGTGGTGCTACCGGAGGTCATTTCCAAGGAGCCGCTGGGTCCCGTGGTACGCCAGGGCGACGATGAATGGTTCAACATTGTGAAGTGGACTTTGTTCGCCATGGTCAACGCCGAAGAGCTCGGCGTCACCTCCGAGAACGTGGACGAGATGCGGGAGACTGGCAACCCCGATGTGAAGCGTTTGCTCGGTAGAGAGGGCATGAGGGGGGATATGCTCGGGCTGAGCGATGACTGGTCCTACAACATCATCAAGCAAGTGGGCAATTACGGTGAAATGTTCGAGCGCAATGTGGGTAGCGGCAGCCCGCTCGACATTGCCCGGGGTCTGAACGCCTTGTGGACCAAGGGCGGCATCCAGTACGCTCCGCCGCTGCGTTGAAGTCGGTCTCGGGTTGCTCGGAGGTGCTAGTCCCGAGCAACCCGGCGTCCGAGGCGATGCCCGATGAATAGCGATCCCAAGGAGTCGGCCGAGCCGAGCCGTCCGCCGATCTGGAACGACCCCAAGGCGCGGGCGATCTTCTACCAGATCGTGGTGCTGGTGCTGTTCGCCGGCTTTCTCGCCTACATCCTGCACAACACGCTGGTGAACATGGAAAGCCGGGGCATTCGCGCCGGCTTTGGGTTCATCTCCCAGCAGTCGGGCTTCGACATCCTGATGTCGTTGATCCCCTACGACGCTACCTCGAGCTTTGGCCGGACCTTCATCGTCGGTCTTCTCAATACGTTACTGGTGTCTGCGCTCGGCGTCATCCTGGCCACGGTGCTCGGCTTTATCATCGGCATCGCCCGATTGTCGCCCAACTGGCTTATCCGCAAGCTGGCCGCGGTCTACATCGAGACCTTCCGCAATGTCCCGCTGCTGCTGCAGATCATGTTCTGGTACTTCGCAGTTCTGCAGGCGGTGCCGGGGCCCCGTAACAGTTTGGCCTTGGGGGAGCTGGTCTTTCTGAGTAACCGTGGCCTCTACCTGCCGGCGCCCGTGCCGGGCGACGGCTTCTGGTTGACAGTGCTCGCTGTCGTCGTGGCCATTGTCGCGGTGGTGCTGATCAAGCGCTGGGCCCATCGGCGCCAGGATGCCACAGGGCAAATATTTCCCACGGTGCGGGTTTCTATCGCCATCTTGATAGGCCTGCCGGCGCTGGTGTTCTTGATCACCGGAACGCCGCTGTCCTGGGACGTACCTGCGCTCCAGGGCTTCAACTTCCGCGGTGGCGTTGTCGTGCTACCAGAGCTGGCCGGCCTGCTGCTGGCGCTCAGCATCTATACCGCCGCCTTCATTGCCGAGATCGTCCGTTCGGGCATCCTCGCCGTCAGCCACGGCCAGACCGAGGCTGCCTCGGCGCTGGGCTTGTCGCGGGGCCGGATCTTGCGCATGGTCGTCATTCCCCAGGCCATGCGGGTGATCATTCCTCAGCTCACCAGCCAATATCTGAACTTGACCAAGAACTCGTCGCTCGCCACCGCCATCGGCTATCCGGACTTGGTGGCCGTGTTCGCCGGTACTACCTTGAATCAGACCGGTCAGGCGCTGGAAGTGATCAGCATGACCATGCTGGTTTATCTCACCATCAGTCTACTGATCTCATTCTTCATGAATTGGTACAACAAGCGCATGGCGTTGGTGGAGCGCTGATATGTCTATCCATCAGCCACACCCGGACTTAGCGCCCCCGGCCACCAGCGTCGGCGTAGTCGGGTGGATGCGCCAAAATCTGTTTTCATCGCCTCTCAACACCGGGCTCACCATTCTCGGCGCTTACCTGATCTACTTGCTGGTGGTTCCGTTGCTGCAGTGGGCGATCATCGATGCCGACTTCACCGGCACCACGCCCGAGGACTGCACCGGCACCGGCGCTTGCTGGGTCTACATCAAGGTGCGCTTCAACCAGTTCATGTATGGCTTCTACCCGGAGGCCCAGCGTTGGCGCGTCAACCTTGCCGGCATACTGCTGGTCCTGCTGGCGGCTCCGCTTTTCTTCGAGCGTTTCCAGCACAAGGGCAAGCTTGCGGCTTTTATCTTGGTGGTCTACCCCTTCATCGCGTTTTTTCTGTTCTACGGGGGCGCCTTTGGCTTGCCGGTGGTGGAGACGCGGCTGTGGGGGGGCTTGATGCTGACCCTGGTGCTGGCCTCGGTGGGCATTGTCGCGGCCTTGCCCCTGGGGGTGATCCTGGCGCTCGGTCGACGCTCCAACATGCCGATCGTCAAATCTTTGTGCGTCGCCTTCATCGAGCTGTGGCGCGGGGTTCCCTTGATCACCGTGTTGTTCATGGCCTCGGTGATGCTGCCCCTGTTCCTGCCCGAGGGCACCAACTTCGACAAGCTGCTGCGGGCGATGATCGGCATTGTCCTGTTCCAGTCCGCCTACATGGCGGAGGTGGTGCGCGGCGGCCTGCAAGCCATTCCCCGGGGGCAGTACGAGGCCGCCGAGGCGCTCGGGCTGAGCTACTGGAAGTCGACGGGATTGGTCATCCTTCCCCAGGCACTGAAGCTCGTCATTCCCGGCATCGTCAACACCTTCATCGCCCTGTTCAAGGACACCACTCTGGTGCTGATCGTCGGGCTGCTGGACTTGCTGGCATTGGTGCATGCGGCCAATAGTGACACCGCCTGGTTGGGTCATGCGGTGGAGGGGTATGTATTCGCTGCCACCGTATACTGGGTCTTCTGCTTCGGCATGTCGCGCTACAGCCAGGCGCTGGAGCAGCAGCTACACACCGGCCATCGGCGCTGAATCTGCCATCACAGATGAGCGAAGGGGATCACCATGAGCGAGGACATTTCGGCGCAGGTGAAGGTCTCCGAAGAATTAGTCGTGGAGCTCAAGGGCGTCCATAAGTGGTTTGGGCAATTCCACGTGTTGAAGGACATCAACCTGCAGGTTCATCGAGGCGAGCGCATCGTCATTTGCGGACCGTCCGGCTCTGGCAAATCCACCATGATCCGCTGCATCAATCATCTGGAAGAGCACCAGCGCGGCAAGATCATCGTGGAGGGTACCGAGCTCACCGGCGACCTGAAGCAGATCGAGGCGATTCGCCGCGAGATCGGCATGGTGTTTCAACACTTCAATCTGTTCCCGCACCTGACGGCGCTGGAGAACTGTACGCTGGCGCCGATCTGGGTGCGCAAGATACCACGCCGCGAAGCCGAAGAGGTCGCCATGAACTATTTGGAGCGGGTGAGGATACCGCAGGAAGCCAACAAGTATCCGGGCCAGCTCTCCGGCGGTCAGCAGCAGCGCGTGGCGATTGCGCGCTCCCTGTGCATGAACCCGAAGATCATGCTGTTCGACGAGCCCACCTCCGCCCTCGACCCGGAGATGATCAAGGAGGTGCTGGACGTCATGGTGGAGCTGGCCAAGAGCGGCATGACCATGCTCTGCGTAACCCACGAGATGGGATTCGCCCGCTCCGTGGCCAATCGGGTGATCTTCATGGACGGCGGTGAGATCATCGAAGAAAACGAGCCAGAGCCCTTCTTCAACCATCCCCAGAACGAGCGTACCAAGCTGTTCCTGAGCCAGATCCTGCACTGAGCGCTCAGCCGCTGCCGTGCAGATAGACCAGATAGCTATTCAGAACATACGCACCCACCAGCAGCACACTGGCCCAGCCCACGGTGCCGAGCACCCGCCCGCTCGGCCGATACATGAGCCCCACCAGTGCGATGCCCGTCATGAGGCTGGCCGACATGGCAGTGGCCGCATTCGAGATCGAGACGTCGGCCAGGAGGGAGCCCTCCCGATAGGCGAGGTCGTCGATTGCCAAGATGAGGACGTTGAATAGGTTGCTGCCGAACAGGTTACCGATGGCCATGTCCAGCGCGCCCAGACGCAGCGCAGCGACCGTTACCACCAGCTCGGGCACCGAGGTGACGAAAGCCACGAACAGCGTGCCGACGAAGCTTTCGGTCCATCCCATGACGGCCGCCAGATCCGCACCCACCAGTGGCAGCCAGACGCCTGCCGCGACCACTGCGCCGGCCGCCATCGCGTAGCGCAGTGACGCCTGTCGCAGAGTCAGCTCTGGGTAGCCGTCGACTTCGGCCTCGGTAAACGCCGCCACCTCCCGGGCCTCGAAGCGATACAGCGTCCGTACTGCGGCGCCGTAAACCACGGCGATCAAGATCGTGTAGACACTCACGTGGCCAAGCGTGGGAGCCGCTCCGTTGGCCGCTGCCAGGATGGCAAACCCGGTCAGGCCGAGCAGAATCACGCCGAATGCACCTGCAAGGATGTGTCCCTGCGCCGCCCGCTGGTACATGGACTGACCGCGATGGAGAAAATCCAGCACGACCAGAATCAAAAGGTTGAATACGCAGCTGCCGAGCGCATCGCCGGCGGCGATGTCGGGGGTGTCCGCCACGGTCACCGAGCTGATCCCGGTTGCCAGCTCCGGCAGCGAGGTGACGGTGGCGAGCAGCACCACGCCGATCCAGGTTCCTCCAAGCCCGGTCTTGTCGGCGATGGCGTCGCCGTAGCGGGACAGCTTGACTCCGGCCATAGCAATGACCACCAGGCACAACAAGAACTCGATCCAGACAGTCATTCTTTTGCGCCGCCAGACGCTTACCACCGAAGCAAAGCGCGCATTCTAGCAAGGCTCGGGAAGCACTATCCGGCCGCTAGCGGCAGCACGGTCGCCGCCTCGAGCTCCAGCTAACATTCGCTGCCTTGCGCGACAAAGCCGTCGCCACTACGGGGCTTGCCGCGCCCACTGCAAATGCTTTCGCGAAGGGGCATGAGCCGCTAGCCTGGCGCAGGCGAGCTCGACCCGGAATATGCGATCACGTGGACCAGAGTCGCTTCGAGTTTATTCATGGCGCCGTGGCTGGCCGCACCCGCTTGCATTGCCAGTCGCTGCGCCGCAATGCCGCCCTCGCCCAGCGTTTAGAAGACGTTGCGCTGGGCTATGCGGGGGTGCACGATGCCGAGGCCGACCCACGCACTGGCAGCCTGCTGCTCTGGCACCGCACGGGGCTCGACCTGTCGGCAGTGGTCGCGAGCCTCGATGGAGTGCTAGCCGGATCCAGAACGAGCGATACCAGGGTCGAGCGGGCCTCGGTTCACGACGCTGACGCTCCGGTCGGTCAATGGCGGACCGCCTGGCATACCCTCGAGGTCGCCTAGGTTCTGGAAAAGCTTGGCAGCCGGGCCGACGGCCTGGCTGACGAAGAGGTCGCCGCCCGACTGCAGCGCCACGGTCCCAATGCCCTCCCCCGCCCACAGCAGCGCCCCGATCTCGCCATTCTTGCGGCCCAGGTCAAGAGCCCCCCGGTAGTCATGCTGGGCGCCTCAGCCGTGCTTTCCATCGCCAGCGGAGGCCTGCTAGACGCCGCCGCCATTGGGGCGGTGGTTGCCATCAACAGCGCTATTGGCTTCGTGACCGAGCGCCAGTCCGAGCGCACCATTGCCGCCATGGGCGATGGGGTTCCCATGCCGGTCAACGTCTTGCGGAACGGGCAGGTGGGGCCCGTCGAAGGCGAAGACCTGGTACCCGGGGACCTGCTGGTGCTGTCTCCGGGGACTCGAGTGGCAGCCGACGCCCGGCTGCTGAATGCCCAGGACCTAAGCATCGACGAAGCCCCGCTCACCGGTGAGAGCATGCCGGTCACCAAGTTGGCGGAAGCCGTGCTGCCGGCAGACACCTCCCTGGCCGATCGCGACAATCTGGTTCACATGGGCACTATCGTGGCGGGCGGTAGCGGCCATGCCGTGGTGGTGGCCACGGGCCTGGACACCGAGATCGGTCAAGTGCAAGCCATGGTGGGCGAGGCCCAGGCCCCCACCACGCCGGTGGAGCGACAGCTAAACCTGCTGGGTACACGCCTCGCCTGGCTCAGCGCCGGTATTTGCGGCGGCGTATTCGTGCTCGGCGTGCTGCGTGGCCAAAGTACCTTGCAGATGCTGAAGAGCGCGGTGTCGCTCGCCGTGGCGGCCGTGCCCGAAGGCTTACCCGCGGTGGCGACAACGACACTGGCATTGGGTATTCGCGACATGCGCCGGCGACGGGTACAGGTGCGCCGGCTCGACGCGGTGGAGACTCTCGGTGCAGTCCAGGACCTATGCCTAGACAAGACCGGTACCCTTACCGAGAACCGCATGGCGCTAGCCGCCCTACGCACCGCGGCGGAGTCCCTGGCCGGCGCTTCGACTGATGCCGAGGACCCGGACAGCCGCCTGCGTCTGCTGGAGACGGTGTGCCTGTGTAGCGAGGTGGCAGCGGACGATGAGGGCGAGCTCCAAGGCTCCGCCACCGAGCTGGCGCTGGTGCGGGCCGCGATGGACCAGGGCGTCGATCTGACCCGGTTGCGAAAACGATGGCCACAGCGCTCGCTGCAGCAGCGGGCGCTTCAGCGACCCTACATGCTGAGTCGTCACCGAGGAGGTAGCAAACGGGTGCTGACCGCGGTCACGGGCAGCCCCGAGCATGTGCTCGCCCTTTGCAGTCATTACCAACGCGGTGACCGCCGGCGCCCGCTGGACGGCCGCCGCCGCGCCCGCATCCTGGCCGACAACAGTCGGCTCGCGGGCGGCGCGCTCCGGGTCCTGGGAGTGGCGCGATGCTTCACTGCAGACGACGAGGCCGCAGCCACCCCCCACGGACTCACCTGGCTCGGCCTGGTCGGCCTCGCCGATCCCCTGCGACCCGGGATGAAAGCGCTTCTGGACCGCTTTCACCGGGCCGGCGTCAACACCGTGATCATCACCGGCGACCAGAGTGCCACCGCCTACGCGGTGGCCCGGGAGCTCGAGATCGCGGGTAGCGGCAAACCCATCGAGATCCTCGATTCCTCCTCCCTGGACCGGCTCGACCCCGAGGTGCTGGCGGGCGTCATCCGCAGTGTGCAGGTGTTCTCCCGAGTCAGTCCTGCCCACAAGCTCCAGATCGTGAACGCGTTGCAGCGCGCCGGCCGAGTGGTGGCCATGACCGGCGACGGCGTCAACGACGGCCCGGCGCTCAAGGCCGCCGATCTCGGCATTGCCCTGGGGAGCACTGGAACCGACGTCGCCCGCGCCATGGCGGATATCGTGGTGGAGGACGACAATCTACAAACCCTCGAGGTGGCGTTGCGCGACGGGCGTACGGTCTACAGCAACATCCGCAAGGCGATCCGCTACTTGATCGCCACCAACCTGAGCGAGATCGAGCTGATGGTGGCCGGGATCGCCCTGGGAGGCGCGCCGCCGCTAACCCCCATGCAGCTGCTTTGGATAAACCTGGTGAGCGACGTGTTCCCGGCTTTGGCGCTGGCGTTGGAGCCCGGCGAAGGTGACGTGTTGGAGCGGCCCCCGCGCTCGCCAGATGAACCCATCGTTTCGGGACGCGATCTGGGCACCCTCACCGTTGAGTCCTTGCTCATGACCGCCGCGGCCCTCGCCAGCTACGGCCTGGGAACACTGCGAGCCGGGCCAGCCGTGGGCGGCACCATGGCTTTCACCACCCTCACAACATCTCAGCTGCTGCACGCCGTCAGCAGCCGTTCCGAGCACGCCAGTGTACTCCGACCTGGGAGCCTTCCGCCCAACCCACAGCTGCGTCGCGCGGTCGTGATCAGCCTGGGCGCTCAGGCACTGACAGTGCTGCTGCCACCGCTGCGTCGGCTGCTGGGTAGTGCACCGCTGGGGCCGTTGCAGGCAACCGCAGCCGGCGTGGCGGGAGCACTTCCCTTCTTGGCAGTGGAAATCCGCAAGCTGTTGCAACCTTCCCGGGGCACCCACAGGGTTACCGCGCAGGGACAGCGCCGCCACGGAGACGACCGAGCATGAAGAGCGACTACGTATTCACCTCCGAGTCGGTGACCGCCGGGCATCCGGACAAGCTCGCCGATCAGATCAGCGACGCCCTGGTGGACAGCTACCTGGCACTGGACACCCGCAGCCGGGTGAGCTGCGAATGCGCCCTGGCCAAGGGGCTGGTGCTGGTGGCCACCCGCTTCGCCTCGCACGCCACCGTGGATATTCCCCAGGTGGTCCGATCGGTGATAGGGGAGACGGGCTACACCCGGGACGACTTCAACGCCGAGCAGTGCAGTGTGCTGACCAGCGTGGTGGCAGAGCCTGAAAGGCTGCGACCAACGAGTGACGAGAAGACCCTCGACGATGGCGAGCTCTCCGAGCTGGTAGCCGACCATCAGGCCACCGTGTTCGGCTATGCCTGCCGCGAAACCAGTCTGTTGATGCCGTTACCGATCGTCCTGGCGCACCAGCTCGCCCGGCGCATCGAGACCGAGGCCCGCGGGGATTTGGCGTATTTGACGCCAGACGGCTCGATTCAGGTGGGCGTGGAGTATCGGGAGAAGCAGCCGCGCCGCATCCACAGCCTGGCTCTGGTGGTGAGCCAGTGGCAGGCGGAAGAGGTGACGCCGAAGCAGCTTGAGGAAGCCATGCGATATCGCGTCATCGCTCCGGCTTTCGCCGATGCCGAGGTGCAACCCGATCGACGTACGCCGATATTCGTCAATCCGGGCGGCCCGGGCATTGGCGGCGGACCCGACGCGCACGCCGGGCTCACCGGCCGTAAAACCGGCGCCGACACCTACGGCGGCTATGCCCGTCAGGGAACCTCGGCCTTGAGCGGCAAGGATCCTCTGCGCGCCGAGCGGGTGGCGGTCTACGCCAGCCGTTACGCCGCCAAGAATGTGGTGGTGGCGGGGCTTGCCGAGCGTTGCGAGGTTCAGCTCGGCTATGCCATCGGGCTGGCCGGCCCGGTGAGCTTGCAGGTGGAGAGCTTTGGTAGCGGTGTGGTGGACGATGAGACCATCCAGGAGAGGCTGGTTGCCGCCTTCGATTTCCGCCTGGGTGCTGTGATCGCCGCCTTCGACCTTCGGCACCTGCCAGGGCGCCACGACGGGGTTTTCTACCGGCGCTTGGCCAGCTACGGACAGGTAGGCCGAGACGACCTGGAGCTGCCCTGGGAGCGCACCGATTTAGCCCAAAGGCTCACCTGACTCTGGCCCAGATCCTTGGGACCCGGCTTTACTCGTGCGACCGCAGCGTCGGTAACCAGTTGAGGCGCGGCTCAAAGGCGGCGAAGCACGAGTATCCATTTCTATTCTTCAGCGAAATAGTTATTGACGCTGAGCAAGTGTCAGTCTAGGGTATTTCCATGAATGTGGAAAAAGCAGCAAGGCAGCTTGAGGCTCTTGGCAACACCACCCGCCTCCAGCTCTACCGGACGCTTGTCAGGGCCGGCAAAGAGGGTCTACCCGTTGGCCACTTGCAGGCGCGTGTCGGCATTGCCGCCTCCACGCTTTCCCACCACTTGCGGCGCTTGGTGGAGACCGGTCTTGTGACCCAGGAAAGGCAAGCGACGACACTGATCTGTCGGGCCCACTATCCGAGCATGAACGCGCTCATCGGGTACCTAGTGGACGAATGCTGTGCCGACACCGGATGTGCCGCCGAAGGGAAGAAGACGTCGACCTGATGTGTTTTTTTGGTCTAGTATTTCGATATTCTTGGAATTCTGGAAGGAGTATACCATGACCGAACGTGGGCACTTGCCGGTGGCAGTGATTGGAGCTGGGCCTATCGGGCTGGCAGCGGCCGCCCGGCTTTTGGAACAGAATCTGACTCCGCTGGTCCTGGAACGCGGCCCTACGGTCGGCACCTTCGTGCAGGCGTGGGGGCATGTTCGAGTCTTCTCGCCCTGGGCTCATAACATCGACGCGGCAGCGCGGTCGCTGCTGGAGCAAACGGGTTGGACTGCACCCGATGCAAGCGGATTGCCCACGGGCGCCGAGATCGTCCGCGACTATCTGACGCCGCTCGCGCGCCATCCAGACATTGTCCCTCACTTGAACTTCAACTCCCAGGTCACCGCCATCACTCGCGCCGGCCTCGACAAAATGACCTCCACCGATCGGGAGCAAGCGCCGTTCCTGCTGCGTTGGCGCACCCGCAACGGCACCGAGCAGGTCGTGCGGGCCCGTGCGGTCGTCGACGCCACCGGTACCTGGGATCGGCCCAACCCGATGGGCGTCGATGGCCTTCCGGTGCCGGGCGAGCGGGAGGCTTCCGAGCGAATCGCTTACGGCATTCCCGATGTGTTGGGCAAGGAGCGCGAGGCCTATGGCGGCCGGCGCGTGCTCGTGGTCGGTAGTGGTCACTCCGCCATCAACGTCGTGATCGACCTGTTGCGGTTGCAACAGGAGACCCCGGAGATGCGCATCGCCTGGGCATTGCGAAAGAATGGTTTGAACAAGTTGCTCGGCGGCGGGCGCAACGACCAGCTTCCCGGGCGCGGTGCTCTTGGCCTGGCCGCGATGCGCGCAATCGACGCCAAGCGCATCGAGATGCTGGCGCCATTCGCCGCCGAGCACATCGGCCAGACCGACGGCGGCCTCAGCGTGGCGGCGCGACTGGATCAACACCGGATCGAGTTGACCGTCGACCGTATCGTCGTCGCGACCGGTTTCCGTCCCAATCTGGACCTGCTGCGCGAGCTGCGGGTGGCACTGGACCCGGCCCTCGAGGCGCCACCAGCACTCGCACCCCTGATCGATCCAAACCTGCATTCCTGCGGAACGGTGCCGCCTCACGGGGCCGCCGAGCTCGCTCACCCGGAGCCTGGCTTCTACATCGTCGGCTCCAAGTCCTATGGCCGAGCGCCAACGTTCCTGCTGGCGACAGGGTACGAGCAGGTCCGCTCCGTGGCCGCCGAGATTGCCGGTAACCACTTGGCGGCGCGCGAGGTCCAGCTCGTGTTGCCGGAAACCGGCGTCTGCAACACCGCGCCGGTTACCGGTCCGGGTGCGACGTCGCCTTGCTGCGGCGGCCCGGCACCGGCAGCGGCGAAAGCCTGTTGCATGGCCGATGCGGAGGCGAAGTCAAAGGGAGCAGGGGGTTGCGGCTGCACGTCCACTCCGAAGCGCGCGGTCGGCGGTTGGGCGAGGACCTGCTGCGCAGCATCGGTGTGACGACAGCGACCGTCGACGGCGCAATCCCCGGTATGACGACGGCCCGCAGAGGGCGCGGGCTCGTCGTATCGGCCCTCGGGATCATGCAGATCCTTGCCTGGGGATCGTCCTACTATTTGCCGGCGGTATTGGCAAAGCCGATCTCGGAGGCTACCGGTTGGACCTACGGCTGGGTGATTGGCGGGCTGTCTTGCGGGCTTCTGGTGTCGGCTCTGGTTGCCACCCGCGTCGGCCGCACCATCGATCATTATGGTGGCCGCCCCGTGCTCGCTCTCAGCGCGATCTTGCTGGCGTCCGGCCTGGCACTCCTTGCGGCGGCGTCAAACATGGTGCTCTACATCAGCGCCTGGCTGGTGCTCGGGCTTGGCATGGCTGCCGGGCTGTACGACGCCGCCTTCGCAACGCTCGGCCGCCTTTACGGGCGCGGCGCGCGCAGCGCGATCACCAGCCTCACATTATGGGGCGGGTTCGCCAGCACGGTCTGTTGGCCGCTCTCCGCCTTCTTAGTTGAACAAGTCGGTTGGCGTGTCACCTGCGTCGCCTATGCGGTATTGCAGGTCAGCGTATCGCTGCCGCTGAGTCTGTTCCTGATACCGCGCGAGGCACACCACGGCGTGGAATCGGACCCCGCGGCAGCGAGTGACCCGATCGCACCGGTGGCGACCCTGGCTCATCGCGGTGCCGTCTTCGCCCTGCTCGCGGCGATCCTGACCACAGGTGGTGCGATCGCGGCCATTGTGTCGGTTCATCTCATCACCATCATTCAAGCCAGTGGCATCACGCTCGCCGCGGCGGTGGGGCTGGGGGTGCTGGTCGGGCCGGCCCAGGTCGGCGCGCGGGTGATCGAGATGCTCGGCGGTGGCCGGCACCACCCAATCTGGACCCTGATCGCCTCCGTCATGCTCGTTGCCACCGGCTTAGCGCTGCTCTGGAGCGAGCTTCCAGTGCTGGCAGTCGCCCTCATCAGCTACGGCGCCGGCAACGGCATCTGGTCCATCGCGCGAGGGACGTTGCCCTTGGCCCTGTTCGGCGCTTCCGGCTATGCCCACCTGATGGGGCGTCTCGCGATGCCGAGCTTGATCGCGCAAGCCGTGGCGCCAGCGCTCGGTGCCGTGCTGATGGTACAGCTCGGCGCCCCTGCCACACTTGGAGTGCTGCTGCTACTGAGTCTGCTCAACCTTGCTGGTGTCACCGGGCTTGCCCTGATAGTGCAAGACTCCATTGCTGCTGCTCCGAACAGGGGGATGTAACCTGTATCCCATGCGCTTCGCACCAGCCCATTTGGCGCCAGAGCAACAATGAAGGCGTCACATCCTTGTTCCGGCCGCCGCCATTGCGGGCGCCAAGCTAACGAGTCTCGGAGGTATGAATGAACAAGAACTTTACCCAAGCGGCCGACGACGTCGTCGCTGGGCTCGCGCTGATTCGGGAGGCCGCCCCGTCGGCAATGAAAGGCTTTAGCGGTCTCGCGGTCGCAGCGACCGCCACCGCAACCCTAGATACGAAAACCAAGGAGCTGATGGCGCTCGCCATCAGCATCGCAGTGCGCTGCGCTGGTTGTGTGGCCTATCACACGCGCGCGGCGGCGAAAGAAGGCGCGGAGCGTCGGGAAGTTGCCGAGACGGTGGCGCTCGCCGTTTACATGGGCGGGGGCCCGGCAGCGGTCTACGGCGCCGATGCGCTACGCGCCTTCGACGAGTATGCCGAATCCAGCAAATAGCCCACGCGCCGGGTGAACCGGTCGGCGCGTGGATCTCGAAATTCCAGGTCCCGTTCGCTTCCGTGGCGCCTAGATGGTTGCCGGCGCCCTGGGCGGAGACTTGGCGAGCTCATTGCGTAGCGAATGCAGCCATATGGCGGTTAGCCGAGGATCTCCAACGCCAGCGCGACGCCTTGGCCGCCGCCGATGCAGAGCGTCATCACGCCGCGCTTCAGACCGTCGCGGCGCATCGAGTGCATGAGGCGGGTGGCGAGAATAGCGCCGCTGGCGCCGATGGGGTGGCCGTGGGCGATGGCGCCGCCCTCCACATTCACTATATCCTCGCCGAAGCCCAGCTCCCGCGTGCAGGCGAGCGCGATCGCCGCAAACGCCTCGTTGATCTCCACCCGTTCCACGTCGCCGATCGCCCACCCGGCGCGGTCCAGTGCCTGCCGCACCGCTGGCACCGGGCCGATGCCGAAGTATCCTGGCTCCACCGCCGCGACCCCATACGCCACCACACGTGCCGCCGGCTCGAGGCCGTTCTGGTCCGCCCAGCGGCGCTCAGCGACCAGCATCGCCGCCGCGCCGCTGTTGAGACCAGGCGCGTTGCCAGCGGTAATGGTGCCCTCCTTACGGAACGCTGGTTTGAGCTTGGCGAG
>CAZLYT010000757.1:0-14710 GCA_964563515.1 uncultured Candidatus Competibacteraceae bacterium
CCCGGTTCGAGCCCAACATACTGCTCGCCCAGCAAACCCGAGGTCAGCACGCTGGCCGAAGTGTCTTTGGGTAGCTCATTGAACTGATCCTGGATGCGCAGCCCCACCACCGCCTCGAAGGTGGTCTCATCAAAGTTGATGATGAAGACGCGGCCGATGCGCACCCCGGCCATGGTCACTGGTGAGCGCACCTTGAGCCCGCCGATATTGTCGAAGCGGGCCTCTATCTGATAGCCGTCTTCCTCGCCGAAGTTGCTGATGTCACTGACCTGCAGTGCCAGCATCAAAAATGCGGCAACGCCAAGCGCCACCAATAGCCCGACGCCAACTTCCAGCGCTCGCGGGTTCTGCATTTAGAAATCTCCGAACATCAGGGCGGTCAGAATGAAGTCGAGCCCAAGAATAGCGAGAGAAGTGTTCACCACGCCTCGCGTGGTGGCTCTGCTCACCCCTTCGGAGGTGGGGACACAATCGGCGCCCTCGAAAACGGCAATGGCATTCGCCACGACACCGAAGGCCAAGCTCTTGATCACCACCCCGTTGATGACGTCCTCACGCAAGTCCACCGACGACTGCATCTGTGACCAGAACGAGCCCGCATCGACTCCCAGCAACCCGACCCCCACGAAGTAGCCGCCCAAGACCCCCACCGCAGTGAAGATGCAAGCCAGCAGCGGCACGGCGATCATGCCTCCGAGCACCCGGGGCGCCATCACCCGGTGGTGGGGGTTCACCGCCATCATCTCCAGGCCACCGAGTTGCTCGGTTGCTTTCATCAAGCCTATCTCAGCGGTCAACGACGAGCCGGCACGGCCGGCGTACAAGAGCGCCGTAACCACCGGACCGAGCTCCCGCACCAGAGTCAATGCGACCAGGCTGCCCAAGGATTCCTCGGCGCCGAAATCCACCAAGGTGGTATAACCCTGTAGGCCGAGCACCATTCCGACAAACAGCCCCGAGACCAGAATGATGGGCAGCGAGAGCACGCCCAAGGAGTAGATCTGTGCGGTCACCAGCCCAGGACGCGGCAGCAAGCCAGGCATTCCGGGTAGCACCCGCAGGAAGAACAGGAGCCCGCGTCCCAGACGCGCCAGCGTATCGATGGCCCCGCGCCCCAGCCCCGCAATCGCGTCGATCACGGAGCGCTGCCTCGCAGCAGATCCTCCGCGTAATCGGGCGCCGGATAGTGGAACGGAACCGGGCCATCGTCGAGCCCGTCCATGAACTGCCGCACCCACAGTGATCGCGATTCGTGGATGGCCTGGGGACTGCCGCCTTCCACCACCTTGCCGTCGGAGATGAGCACCATGCGATCGGCGATGGTCGAGGCCTCGTGAACATCGTGGGTGACCACGATACTGGTCAAGCCGAGGGCGTCGTTGAGGCGGCGGATCAACCGCACCAGCACGCCCATGGAGATCGGGTCCTGCCCGGTGAAGGGCTCGTCATAGAGGATCATCATCGGATCCAGGGCGATGGCCCGCGCCAGCGCAACCCGTCGCGCCATGCCGCCGGAAAGCTCGCTAGGCATGAGATTCCATGCGCCCCGCAATCCCACCGCCTGGAGCTTCATCAGCACCACCACCCGCAGTACCGACTCCGGGAGTCGAGTGTGCTCGCGCAGCGGATAGGCCACGTTCTCGAACACCGACAGGTGGGTGAACAGCGCCCCGCTCTGAAACAGCATGCCCATGCGCTTTCTGAGCTCATAGAGCGCGCCAGTGCGAAGCTTCGTTACCTCCTGACCATCGACCCGGATGGTGCCCGCCTGGGGCCGCAACTGACCCCCGATCAGCTTCAGCAGGGTGGTTTTCCCGGTGCCGCTGGGTCCCAGAATGACCGTGACTCCTTGCCTGGGTATATCCAGGTCGAGGCCATCGAAGATGGCGCGGTCACCGCGCTCGAACCGCAGGCCGCGAATATGGACCAATGGCTCGTCGGCCAAAGATTGGGAGTTTAAGGGCATGAAGACGGGGCCTGAAGCGACGCGCAGAGTCTCGGGACTCGCCGCCAGGAAGTCAAACACCAATCGGCGTCAGTCAATCACTGGAGGGCACTCATGTTGTTAGCCGTCGCCGCCGTGATCGGCGGATTCATCGTGCTGGTCTTGGGTGCCGACCGTTTCGTCGAGGGCGCCGCCGCAACCGCTAGCAACCTTGGACTTTCGCCGCTCCTGATCGGACTGGTGATCGTCGGCTTCGGGACCTCGGCACCCGAACTCCTGGTCTCGATCACTGCCGCCTGGCAGGGCAATCCTGGAATTGCGGTCGGCAACGCCATCGGTTCCAACATCGCCAATATCGCCCTCGTTCTCGGTATCACAGCCGTGGTGGCACCACTGGCGGTTCATTCACGGATCGTGCGGCAGGAAATTCCGCTTCTGCTCCTGGCCACGGCTGGCGTCTACTTGCTGCTGAGAGACCAGCTGCTGGAACGGATCGACGGCAGCATCATGCTGTTGGCCTTGTGCGCGCTGATGGGGTGGATGGTCCACGTTGCCCTGAGGCAGCGGGACAGCGACGCGCTGCAGGTCGAGTTCGAGCAGGAGATTCGGCCCGATATGCCCCTTGGCCGAGCCCTGCTGTGGACGCTCGTTGGCCTGGTGGCCCTGCTGCTGAGCTCTCGCCTGCTGGTATGGGGGGCAGTAGTGCTGGCGCAGCGCATCGGGGTCAGCGACTTGGTGATCGGTCTCACCGTGGTAGCGGTGGGTACCAGCCTACCCGAGCTCGCCGCCGCGCTCGCCAGCGCCCGCAAAGGCGAGCTCGACATCGCCATCGGCAATGTCATCGGTTCGAACATGTTTAATCTGCTGGCCGTGCTGGGCATCCCCGCGTTGATCGCCCCCGGGGCAACTCCACAGGGCGTCATCAGCCGCGACTACCCGGTAATGGCTGCCCTGACAGTCGCGATGCTGCTCATGGCATACGGTTTCCGTGGCCGGCCCGGACGAATCAATCGGGTCGAAGGTGCTATCCTGCTGGCCGCTTTCACCGGCTACCAGGCCTATCTCTACGCCAGTCACTCGTGACCAACATGAATCCGGACAAAGTCAAGGCGCTCGGAGAGGCGGTACTGCGCACCGAAGCAGACGCGATCATTGATCTCGCGGAGCGGGTGGATGACCGTTTCGTGGAGGCCTGTCGCCATCTGCTCGCATGCACCGGGCGCACCGTCGTTCTCGGGATGGGCAAGAGCGGCCACATCGGTGGCAAGGTCGCTGCGACCCTGGCCAGCACCGGTACCCCCGCGTTTTTCGTGCATCCGGGAGAGGCCAGCCACGGCGACCTGGGAATGATCACCGACAAAGACGTGGTGCTGGCGATCTCGAATTCGGGCGAGACCGATGAAATCCTGATCATCCTGCCCATCATCAAGCGGCTTGGGGTGCCGCTGATCGTGTTGACCGGGAAGCCCGACTCGACCCTGGCGAAGGCCGCCTCCGTGGTGCTCGACATTAGTGTGCGCAAAGAGGCGTGCCCCCTTGGCCTGGCGCCCACGGCAAGCACCACCGCAACCCTCGCCCTCGGGGACGCATTGGCCGTTTCCCTGTTGGAGACACGGGGCTTTACCGCCGAGGACTTCGCCCGCTCTCATCCCGCCGGGCGACTCGGGCGACGGCTCCTGCTGCATGCCGGTGACGTGATGCGGGTGGGCGAGCAGATACCGCGCAGTTCGCCGGACTCCCCTCTGGCCGAGGTGCTGGTGGAGATGTCGCGCAAGAGCATGGGCTTCACCATCGTGGTGGACTCCGAGCAACGGGTGCTCGGTGTGTTCACCGACGGTGACTTGCGGCGCGCCCTGGACGCCGACAGCCATGTCCGCACGACCCCGGTGGCCGCGATCATGACCCGTCAATGCACCACGGTGCATCCGGAAATCCTCGCCGCCGAAGTGCTGCACATCATGGAAACCAAGCGTATCAACGCACTGCCGGTGGTGAATGACGACGCCCGGCTGGTGGGCGCTCTCAACATGCACGACCTGCTGCGTTCCGGTGTGGCCTGAGCGATGAGAGCGGCACGGGGCACCTGCTACCTCATCGTCCTGGCCCGATCGCAACGAGCTGGTGCTTGAAGAAGCCATGCGCGGCGCGCTGCCTATTCTGCTACTGCTGGGGCTTGCTCTCGGAACTACCTGGTATCTGCAGCGGGTCGAACGGCAGCTGGCGAGGCAAGTCGAACGACCCGAACCCGCGGAGGTGGCGGAAGGGTGGGAGATCGAAGTGCTGGGAACCGATGCCGCCGGAATGCCGTCCTTCCGGCTGCTCAGCCCGCACGTGACGGAGGCGGCCGGCGATCTCGGTACCGACTTTGAGCAGCCGGTACTCACCCTCTACGACAACGATCGTCCACCGTCTCAAGCCCGCGCAAACAAGGGCTGGCTCGCGGCCGATCAGGCCTTGCTCAGGCTCGATGGGGATGTCGACCTGTGGCGCCCGCGGGGCGAGGGCGGTAGTCGGTTGAAAACCCGTTGGCTGCTGGTGTATCCGGAGTTGAAGCAGGCGGAAACCGAAGCCGCCGTACTGATCACCGCGCCCGGGCAACAGCTGCAGGGAGTGGGCTTAAGAGCCGACTTGGAACATGAGCGCTATGAACTACTATCGGAGGTCCGCGGACGGCATGAAGTCGCGACTCGTTAGCTCCTTGCTGGCCGCTTGGCTGCTGCTGCCGTGGGTAGCGCTGGCCCTGGACAGCGACCGCGAGCAACCAGTCAATGTGGAAGCAGACCGCGCCGAGTTGGATCAGGCCACCGACACCGGCATTTACACGGGAGATGTGGTGGTGACCCAGGGCTCGCTCCGCCTGGAGGCCGAGCGGCTGGAGATCCGCAGCCCCCAGGGACGTGTGGAAAGCGCCCTTGCCACCGGTGCCCCGGCACGCTTCAAGCAGCGGCCGGAAGGCAGCGAGCAGGACGTGCTGGGCGGTGGCCACCAAATCGATTATCTGGCCACCGACAGCATGGTGGTGCTAACCGGCGAAGCCTGGATTACCCAGGGTGAGGACACCGTGCGCGGCAACCGGATCGAGTACGACATCAATCGTGACTTGATCCGGGCGCTCAAGGGACCTGGGGAACAGGACCGGGTGCGAATCATCCTGCAGCCACGCCCCAGCAGCAACGATTGATGCCACAGCTGCGGGCACAGCAGATTGCCAAGAGCTATCGTGGCCGCCAGGTGGTAAACGACGTGTCGCTGACGGTGGCTGGCGGCGAGGTGGTGGGGCTGTTGGGCCCCAACGGCGCCGGCAAGACCACGAGCTTCTACATGGTGGTCGGCCTCATCGGCTGTGATCGAGGCAGAATTCTGCTCGACGATCGCGACGTCACTACACTGCCTATGCATCGCCGGGCGCGCCTGGGAGTGGGCTATCTGCCCCAGGAACCCTCCGTGTTTCGCAAGCTGACGGTGAAGGAGAACGTGCTCGCAGTGTTGGAGAATCGCGCCGACCTGGACCGTGACTCGCGGATGGAGTCGGCACAGTCGCTGCTGCAGGAGCTGCATGTAGAACATCTCCAAGACAGCCTTGGGATCAGCCTCTCCGGGGGCGAACGGCGGCGAGTGGAAATCGCCCGGGCGCTCGCGGCGGCACCGAGGTTCATGTTGCTGGACGAGCCGTTCGCCGGCGTCGACCCGCTCTCGGTGCAGGATATTCGGCAAATCATAAGCCATTTGGCGGGACGTGGAATTGGCGTTCTGATCACCGATCACAATGTCAGGGAAGCCTTGGGCATATGCCAACGCGCCTACATTCTCAACGAAGGCCAGGTGATAGCCGAGGGTGCACCAGCCATGCTGCTCGGTGACCAGCAGGTGCGCCGGGTTTATCTAGGGGAAGATTTTCGGCTCTAGGCAGACGCAGACCGATCGGCGGGCACCCGCGACCGGGTCTGGCGTCGTCTCATTCAAGGCGCGATGCGCGAGCAATTGAATGTGCCAATTTGGCTTCGGTTCGGGCCTGCTGGACGGACCACCGGAACCGGGCCTATCGCCTCCAGCTATGCTACGAGCAGGATTGATCTCTCATCCCACGCTTGCCCACGTTTAGCAAATCTCGCATTGCCAGCGAGCCAACGAGACGCTTATATAGTGGCATGATTAGTGCTGAAACCCGCGCGCCGCGGCGCGCCTACTCGCTCATGCAGGCCACGCGACCATGAGGCAATCGCTACAGCTGCGGTTGGGTCAGCAGCTCACAATGACCCCGCAGCTGCAGCAGGCGATCCGACTGCTGCAGCTTTCCACACTGGACCTGCAAACCGAGATCCAGACTGCTCTCGACTCCAATGTGATGCTCGAGATGGAAGAGGATGACGGCGGCGGCGAAACCGAGGCTGCAGACGAGCGCGCGCGCGCTGAGGAGCGCCTCGAGGCCGCCAACCGGGACTCGGACAGCGATCGGGAGGTGGATCGCGGGGCCGAAGAATCCACCATTCCCGATGACCTGCCGGTGGACAGCGGCTGGGAAGATGTCTACGACAACTTCGACGGCAGCACCTCGTACTCCCGCTCCGACGACAGTCAGGCCTACGACATCCTCGATAACCGCAGCTCCGGCGAGCAAACCCTGCACGAGCATCTGCTGTGGCAGATGCAGCTCACGCCCATGAGCGAAGTGGACCGGGAGATCGCGCTGGCGGTCATCGATGCGGTCAATGACGACGGCTATCTGTCCCAGTCGATAGAGGAGATCTGTCAGGGGCTCGATCCCGAGTTGGACGCCGAGATCGAAGAAGTCGAAGCCGTCCTACACCGGGTGCAGCGGTTCGATCCAGTGGGGGTTGCGGCCCGTAATGTGGGCGAATGCCTGTTATTGCAGCTGGAGCAGCTTGCAGCCGACACGCCTTGGCTGGCCGATGCTCGGGTGATGCTCCGGGATCACCTGGAAGTGCTGGCCAGCCGGGATCTCAATCAGCTGGTGCGACGCACCCGCCTATCGAAAGACGACATTCTGGCTGCATTGCGACTGATCCAAAGCCTCAATCCGCGGCCGGGGAGCATGTTGCGCGGCGTAGAGCCTCAGTACGTCATTCCCGACGTCTACGTCTTCAAGCGCGAGGGTCGCTGGCGCGTCGAGCTCAATTCCGAAAGCGCCCCTCGGCTGCGAATCAACCAGCAGTACGCAGGGCTGGTGCGCCGGGCCGACACCAGCAACGACAACCAAACCCTGCGCAACCACTTGCAGGAAGCACGCTGGTTCTTGAAAAGCCTGCAGAACCGCAACGAGACGCTGCTCAAGGTGGCTTCCTGCATTGTCGATCATCAACGCGGCTTTCTCGAGTACGGCGACGAGGCCATGAAGCCGCTGGTGTTGCGCGATGTGGCGGAAGCGGTGGAGATGCACGAGTCCACGGTGTCGCGAGTCACTACCCAGAAGTTCATGCACACGCCTCGAGGCATCTTCGAGTTCAAGTACTTCTTCTCCAGTCACGTGGGAACCACCGACGGCGGCGAGTGCTCATCCACAGCCATACGCGCCATGATCCGCAAGCTCATCGCCGACGAGCCCCCACGTAAGCCGCTGAGCGATAGCAAGATTGCTCAGCTACTGCGGGACCAGGGGATCGAAGTGGCCCGGCGCACAGTGGCCAAATACCGAGAAGCCATGTCCATTGCCTCCTCTACCGAGCGCAAACGGCTGATATAGGGAGACGCAGATCGATCCCTACGGCCGCGACAGATTGATCAGCGCCTCCTCGGGTAGGCGGTGATCCAATCCCTGAAGCAGTTCGGCTGGTCGGCCCGAGCGTGCCGCTAGATGAGTGCTGCACCAGGCGAACCCGCCGGCCGGGAGGCTGGCATCGCGGCCGGCGGTCGTGGAGAATCTGGCTGTGACCTGGAGTCCAGCTATCCGAACGGGGCACTCGATCCCGAAAGACCTCCAGCAATCATGCTCGCGCCCACACCGGGATGCGAGACGTTTCGTGCCCGCCGCTCGTATGCAGACTTGCCGACTATCGTAGCCAGCCGAGGAGCCGCCGATGCAGATCAATCTCACGGGCCATCACGTGGACATCACCGAGCCGCTGCGCGCTTATGTGGATAGCAAGCTCGAACGCATAGTGCGCCACTACGACCAGTTGGTGAGCGTGCACGTGATCTTGAGCGTGGAGAAGCTGCGCCATACTGCGGAGGCCCGGCTACACGTAGCCGGCAACGATCTCTACGCGGACTCCACCGCTGAGGACATGTACGCGGCGATAGACATACTGGCGGACAAGCTGGATCGCCAGATCACCAAGCACAAGGAAAAGAGCACTGATCACCATCGTAGCGACAAGGCACGAAGCTTCCCCTGAGCCGACGAGGTAGCCATGGACCTGCGAGAGCTAGTCACGGCCGAGCGCGTATCGCTCGCCCGGGACGTCGCAAGTAAAAAGCGCGCGCTGGAGCGGCTCAGCGGGTTGCTGGCGACTGGGCCCGATGGCCTGAACGCAGTGGAGATTTTTGACGGTCTGTTTGGTCGAGAGCGACTGGGCAGCACCGGGCTCGGCCACGGGGTGGCACTGCCGCATACCCGCTCGAAGCGGATTCACGAGGCGGTCGGAGCGATACTTCGGTTGCAGGTCGGAGTCGACTTCGACAGCCTGGACCGGCAGCCGGTGGACCTGCTGTTCGGTCTCCTGGTTCCGGACCATGCGCCCGAGCGCCACCTGCAGACCCTGGCCCAGCTCGCGGAGATGTTCCGAGATCCCAAGCTGTGTGCAGCGTTGCGCGCTGCCGAGACGCCCGATGCCTTGTTTGAGCTGTTGCTGGACTGGACCCCCGGCGGCACCGATCGATGAGTCCTGCGGCGGCCACTTGCCACGGTGTCTTGCTGGACGTGATGGGCAGTGGCTTGCTGGTCACCGGCCCGCCAGGCGTGGGAAAAAGCACGCTCGCCCTGGAGCTGATCAGCCGCGGCCATAAGCTCGTGGCAGACGACCTGGTGGAGATTCGTCGAGACCACGACCAACTCCTTGGCTGCCGGCCCGCTGGTGGTGAAGGTCTGCTCCACCTTCGAGCCCTGGGGTTGGTTCCAGTTGCCATGGTCTTCGGTGAGCAGGCGATCGCTGGGCCCGAGATCAGGATCGCTCTAGCGCTGCTGCTTGCGACCGTGCCGGCCGCCACCGCCCACACACGTCTCGACGGACATCGCGATCTCTGGACCATCGCCGGCGTCGAGCTGCCTCGGCTGTGGCTGGACCCCGCTGCCGGACACAGCTTGGCCACGCTGGCCGAAGTGGCCGTCAGGTTGCCGCGCCGGACAGGTTCCAGCCTGATCCATGACTCAATGCATGGTAGCGCAGGAGCACAGGGATGCGTCTGATCATCGTCAGCGGGCTATCCGGGTCCGGCAAGAGCATCGCGCTGCAGACGCTAGAAGACCTGGACTACTACTGCGTCGATAATTTGCCGTTGGACCTGCTGCCCGCCTTTGTCCACAGCATGCGCAACGGCACCCTGCGCAGCGAGACCGGCACCGCGGTAGGCATCGACGCCCGCAATGCCCAGGCTGAACCCGGACGCTTCGGCGATGTGCTCGAGCGCCTGCGGCAGGAGGGCAGCCAGGTGCAGATCCTGTTCCTCCAGTCCGCAAACGAGGTGCTGCTCAAGCGCTTCAGTGAGACTCGGCGTCGCCATCCGTTGAGTCGGGACGAGTTCTCCCTCGCGGATGCCATCGCATACGAACGTCGGTTGATGGAGCCTATCGCCGCGCTCGCGGATCTGGTGATCGACACCAGCCACACCAACGTGCACGAGCTGCGACAACTGGTGCGGACCCGCATCCACGAGACTCCGGACGAAACCATCTCGTTGCAGTTCACTTCCTTCGGTTTCAAGCACGGGGTGCCGGCGGACGCCGACTTCGTGTTCGACGTCCGCTGCCTCCCCAACCCCTATTGGGAGCCGCCATTGCGGTCGCTGACCGGCCTCGACGCCGCGGTCACCGAGTATCTGGAGAGCTTCCCAGTCGTCCGCGAGATGCTGGAGCAGATCCATGGCTTTCTGGAGCGCTGGATTCCCAGCTTCGAGGATAGTGGACGCAGCTATCTGACCGTGGCGATAGGTTGCACCGGCGGTCGCCACCGCTCGGTCTACATGTCGGAGGCTCTGTCCCGGTTGCTGCGCAAGAGCCGACGCAAGGTCCTTACCCGGCATCGAGAGCTGGCGTGAGTGTCGGTTTGCTGCTGATTACCCACAACGATATCGGAGCGCAGCTGCTCGCCACCGCCTGCGCCACCTATGGCAGCTGCCCGGTGCCAGTGCGCACCCTGGAAGTCGCCGCCGACATAGACCCGAAACCACTGGTGGCGCGCGCCCGCGAGTTCAGGCGCGCGCTCGACCAAGGTGATGGCGTGTTAGTGTTAACCGATTGCTTTGGCTCGACACCTAGCAACATCGCAGGACACCTGCTGGAGGAGGGCGACGTGAGCGTGGTCTCCGGTGTGAGCCTGCCAATGCTCATTCGGGTGCTGAACTACCCGAGTCTGGGTTTGAGCGAGCTGGCCGACAAGGCGGTCAGTGGCGGCTGCGAGGGCATCGTACTCTCCAGCCCGAAACGCACCACCGATGGGGAGTAGGATGGCGTTAAGCCGCAGCATCACGATCGTGAACCGGCTCGGGCTGCATGCCCGCGCCGCGGCCAAGTTCGTGACCGTGGCATCGCGCTTCGAGGCCGAGGTACGGCTGGTCCGTGGCGAACGACAGGTCAATGGCAAGAGCATCATGGGCGTCATGATGCTGGCCGCCGGCAAAGGGACGCAGCTGGAGATCGTCGTCGAGGGACCGGACCAACAGGAGGCGCTCGACCGACTCACCGAGCTGGTGCAATCACGGTTCGGCGAAGAAGACTAGGGGCAGGCCGTGACCCTGGCACTGCATGGCATCGGCGTTTCCCGCGGCTACGCCATCGGTAGAACTCAGCTGCTGTTTCGCGACCAGCTCGAGGTCAGCGAGTACGCCATACCAAGGCGTTACATCGAAGAGGAAGTGACGCGCTTCCAAACCGCCGTCGAGGAGGCTCGCACTCAGCTGCGAGGCGTACGAGATCGCATTCCGGCAAGCGCTTCTGCAGACATTACCGCCTTCATCGACACCCATCTGCTGATGTTGCAGGACTCCACCCTGGCGGCCGCTCCGGTGGCGCTGATCCGGGAACGGCAGTGCAATGCGGAGTGGGCTCTGAAGACTCAGCGCGACCGGCTGGTGAAGGTTTTCGATGAGATGGACGACCCCTATCTGCGTACGCGTCGCGATGATGTCATTCATGTGATCAATCGCATCATGCGAGTGCTGGTACGGGGCGGTGATGGAGCCACTCCCGAGCCCAAGGACACCCGGCTGGAAGGTCGCGTCGTGGTGGCTGACGACCTCACCCCTGCCGACACCGTATTGATGCAGCATCAGGGGATCGCCGCCTTCGTCACCGAATTCGGCGGGCCGCTCTCCCACACCGCGATTCTCGCCCGCAATCTGGGCATCCCTGCGGTCATTGGCGTGCGCGGGGCACGGCGCTACCTGCGGGAGGACGAGTCGGTCGTGGTGGACGGTGAGCAGGGCTTGGTGCTGACCGCCGACGATCCGCTGATCGCAGAACACTATGCACGACGCCAGCGGGAGCAGCGCCGCGATCGGGCTCGTCTGGCGGTGCTACGCACTGCCCCCGCGATCACCCGGGACGGGGTGGTAGTCAGTCTGCAAGCCAACATCGAGCTGCCGGACGATGTGCAGCAGGTGCTGGAGTCCGGTGCCGAAGGAGTCGGCCTCTATCGCACCGAGTTTCTCTACATGAACCGCGACGAGCCCCCTGGAGAGGAAGAGCAGTTCGAGGCCTATAGCCGAGTGGTCCGCGAGCTGAAGGGCTGCCCGGTCACCATTCGCTCTCTGGACCTTGGCGCCGACAAGCAAGTCGATGGTGGTCGCGCCGGCGGACCCCTGGCTACCAATCCAGCCCTGGGTTTGCGCGGAATCCGACTTTGCTTGAAGAACCTCGACTTGTTCCTGCCGCAGATGCGCGCTTTGCTGCGCGCCGCCGCCCAGGGCCCGGTGCGGGTCATGGTGCCTATGCTCTCCAGCCTTCATGAAGTTTTTCAGGTGCTTCATTTCATCGAAGAGGTGAAGCGGCAGCTGGAAGAGGAAGCGCTAACCTTCGACGCCGAGCTCGCCGTAGGCGGCATGGTGGAAGTGCCGGCAGCCGCCATTACCGCCGATTTGTTCGCCAAGCACTTGCGCTTCCTGTCCATCGGCACCAACGACCTGATTCAGTACACGCTCGCCATCGACCGGGTCGACGACGAGGTCAACTATCTCTACGATCCCTTACATCCGGCCGTGCTGCGGCTGATCCACGACACCATCTGCGCTGGTCGCCGCCGTCGCATTCCGGTCTCTATGTGTGGAGAGATGGCTGGCGATCCGCGTTATGTGCAATTGCTGCTCGGCCTTGGACTCACCGAGTTCAGCATGCACCCGAGCTCCCTGCTCGAAGTCAAGAAAGTCATCCGCGACAGCCAGTCCGACGAGCTAACGCAGCTGATTCGTCGCATTCTGCGTTGTCGTGATCCCGACCGCCTTCTCAAGCTGTTGCAGATGCTGGCGGCTTAGGCAAGCCCTGATCTATTGGCGTGGTCGCACCGGATCCTTTGCGCGCTCGGCGCAAGGCGCGAGCAGACCAGGTCGGGTTAGATAGTCCCGCCTCGCGTGGACCCCTCGCTTGGTCGCCGGTACACTTTGAGTCGCCTACCGCAGCGGCGGCCGGGAAGCCGCCGACCCCTACCCTTGCATCACCAGCCGAGTAGTCATGAGCGAACCGGCGACCGAGCCCGAAGTCAGCCAGCACAACCTCGAGCGGATCACCGAGGTGCTGGGCAAAGGCACCCAACAACAAGTGGAGCAGCTGCTCAATGCGCTCCACCCCGCCGAGATCGCCGGGGTGCTGGAGTCGATGCCGCCGCCACAACGCGAGGCGGTGTGGGAGCTGGTGCCGAGCGAGCTCGACGGCGAGGTCCTGCTGCACGTCAACGACGAGGTGCGGGCCGGACTGCTGGGCGGCATGGATTCCGCCGAGATCATCGCCGCCACCGCCGAAATGGACGTGGACGACCTGGCGGACCTGCTGCAGGAGCTGCCGGACGCGCTGCTATCCGAAGTCCTGCGCGCCATGGACCGGCAGAATCGTCGCCGCGTGGAGGAGGTCCTTTCCTACCCGGAAGACTCCGCCGGCGGCCTTATGAACATCGACGCGGTAACCGTGCGGGCGGACGTCACCCTCGATGTGGTGTTGCGTTATTTGCGCATGCGTGGAGCGCTGCCTGAGCTCACCGATGCGTTGTTCGTGCTGAGCCGCAGCGACCGCTATGTGGGCACGCTGCCCCTGGAGACCCTGGTCACCAACGCCCTGGATCTCACCGTGGCCGAGGTCATGCATCGGGAGGTGGAAGCGGTCCCAGTGGATCTGTCGCAGGACCAGATTGCACGCATCTTCGAGGACCGGGACCTGGTGTCGGCTCCCGTGGTGGACCGCGAGGGCCGCCTACTCGGCCGCATAACCATCGACGACGTGGTGGACGTGATCCGCGAGCTGGCCGACCACTCCATCCTCAGCACCGTGGGCCTGGACGAGGAGGACGACATGTTCGCGCCGGTGGTGACCAGCTCGCGTCGGCGTGCGGTGTGGCTCGGCATCAACTTGGTCACGGCATTCATGGCCGCCTGGGTCATTGGGTTGTTCGAGAGCACCATCGAGCAAATCGTGGCACTTGCAGTATTGATGCCGGTGGTCGCCAGCATGGGGGGGATCGCTGGAAGTCAGACCCTGACCCTGGTCATCCGCGGGCTGGCCACCGGGCGGGTTAGCACCTCCAACGTACGCTGGCTGCTCACCAAGGAGCTGGCGGTCGGCGCTCTGAACGGCGTGCTATGGGCGGTGGTGATTGCCCTGGTTGCGGTAGCCTGGTTCCACGATTGGCGCATCGGCGGCATCATCGCCGCCGCCATTGTGTTGAATCTGTTGGCGGCCGCATTGTCCGGAATAACGATCCCTCTGGTGCTGAAACGCCTCGGCATCGACCCGGCGTTGGCTGGCAGCGTGGTGCTAACCACCGTCACCGACATCGTCGGCTTCATGGCCTTTCTGGGTTTGGCGACGGCATTGCTGCTATAGCCAGCGTTTCGACGTTTCCCGAACAGGGGTTAGTCGCCTGCCACGGTCATCTGCTCGATCAGCAGCGATCCCGAACGGATGTTGCCGCGACGATCCACATCGTGACCTGCGGCCACCAGGTGGCCGATCATATCTTGTAGGCGACCGGCAATGGTGATCTCGTCCACGGGATAGGCGAGCTCACCATTCTCTACCCAAAAGCCGGCTGCTCCTCTTGAGTAGTCACCGGTCACCAGATTGACTCCTTGTCCCATGAGCTGCGTAACCATCAGGCCGCGCCCCATCTGCAGCAACAAATCCACCTGGTCGCCTGCATTGGGGTCGATCTCGAGATTGTGGACGCCACCGGCGTTGCCGGTGGTCTGCATCCCCAGCCGGCGCGCGCTGTAGCTGTCCAATACGTATCCTTCCAAGGTGCCGCCGGTCACCAGATCGCGGGCTGCGGTAGCCACGCCTTCGGCATCGAAGGGTGCGCTGCCGAGCGCTCGTGGCAGGTGCGGGTCTTCATGGATACGCACCCAGCTCGGGAAGACCTGCTGCCCCAGCTGATCGCGCAGGAAGGACGC
>CAZLYT010000758.1:0-21492 GCA_964563515.1 uncultured Candidatus Competibacteraceae bacterium
CGTTGACCTGCGTTTGGTTGCGCTGAAACAAGGGCGTGAACTCGTTGAAACCGACGCTGGCCGGTCCGCCCAGCGTCACGATGTTCAGGTTGGTCGAGCTGATGCTCGGCTGGACCGGATTGAGGTTGTTGTCCTGTAGCAACTGCGCCTGCAGCAGTTCGCTGACTCGGGCTACCTCGCTGCGGCGCTGATTGCGGTAGACGTCCGAAAGAAAACGATGGGCGGATGTGTTTGATGAGTCTACTGCAAGCGACCGGGTCGCTTCGTTGATACCTGCCTGCGTAAAACCCAGATCGTTATATACGCGGGCAAGACTGGTACCGCGAGCAGCCCGGTCCTTATCCAGCAGCAAGCGCCCACGATAGACGGCCCGATTGTCATTGCGGGCAATGGACTCCTGCAGATCCCGCAATGCGCCGATCGGATCATTCTCGGTCTGTCGGCGAATGCCGTCGTAGAGGTAGGGCGTGGGATCCAAAGGATCGAGCACCTTGGCGATGCCGAACTGCTCGGCGTCCAAGGGCGAACGTTTCTCCTCGAAATACGCTTTGCCCAGGTAGGAGCGGAGCAACGCGGACTGGGAGTCCAGCGCCACCGCGATCTCGAGCTCCTGACGGCCGCGGGCGAGGTTGCCGGCACTGATCTCACTGAGCCCAAGGCCCAGGTGAGCAAGCGGATCGGCTGAGCTGAGAGCAACCGCGTTCTCGAAATGCTGGTGCGCTTCCTCGTTGCGAAACTCGGCAAGGGCTGCGAAGCCGCGTACCAGGTTGACGCGGGAGAGCTGTGAGTCAGCCGTGCTGGCGCGTTCGGCTGCCTCGGCGGCCTCAGCAGCCGAGCGGTCGTCCCCGAGCATGAGCTGGACCTCGGCGAGCCGCGCCCATAGCAGTGCGTCATCCGGGTGCTCCGCGGTGGCCGCGAGCAGGGTGTCCCTCGCCTCGGGGATCTGGAAGAAAGCCTGCTGGGCGTAGGACAGCGCGATGCTGGATCCGGCCTCGCGGCCAAGCTCTACGGCTTTGAGACCGTCAGCAAGCGCCTGCTCCCGTTGGTTCTGGACTACCTCGATGACCGAGCGCAGTGCATAGGCTCTCCCCAAGCCGGGTTGTTGGCTGAGGGCAGCGGAGATCTCGACGCGGGCTTCGTTCACGCGGCCGACCTGGAGCAGCAATGCCGCACGTCGAAGGTGGAACTCGGCATCCCGTTGCTCCACGGGGATGTCTTCCAGGCTGTCGATGGTCTCACCCACGCTATCGTCAGAACGCTCGGCGTGCTCCGCCTGAGAAACCGACAGAACCGGCGGATAGTACAAGGACCACTGCACTGCGTCCGTAGGGTCGACTAGCATGCGGATCTGTGGTGGTTGGCCCGGAGCGGCAATGGCTTGCTGCCCTGCGGCCACGACGATGCTGCCGTCGGGCGTTTCGACACGGACCTGACCTTCCAGGACCGCCAGGGAGCCCTGATCGTCACCGGCTCGCACCACGAACTCGGTGCCCTCGATTGTTCCGTTCAAGAACGGGGAGCTGACGTTGATGAGCCGAGGTTTGCGGCTGAACGACTGGAACAGGCCCTTGATCAGGTCGATCACCGACCGCTCGTCTTCTGCTCCAGCGATCTGCACCAGCTGCAGGGTGGTGTTCTGATCGATGCGCAGAACCGCCTCGTTGGCGAGCGCCACGGCGGCGCGGCTCAAGCGTCCGGCGCGCACCGAGTCACCCTGGCACAGGGGCTCTCCAAGACTGATGCCCTGCCAGCCGCTCCCCACGGCGCGACGCACCTCCACCTGACCTTCACTCGATACCAGGCGGCCTGCGGGAGGATCGCAGGCTGGCTGCGCCGGGGATTGGGGTGAATGCAGCAATGTGACGCAGGCCAGAAGGACCGCGGTGGACCCGCCGCCGGATCGCCACATTGAGGGGCGAGGGGGGCGGGCTCGGGCACAAGCACGCCGGCGGCAGGCGGTCAGGGGAGACCACCAACTCATGTCCTTCTCCTTGCACAAGCGTCGGTCTGGCAGCTTCCCTGCATCCGCCCTTTGTTGTTCGGGAGCTGTGACGGCCGCCTATCCGTGAGCTGGTTGCCCAAACCCTAATATTGTTATTGCGCCCCGGTGCTGAAAATAGCACGGTTGAGCCCCTGAATCATCGGCACAATGGAGCAAGCGGCCGCTGCAACCAACTCACGGCCAAACGCGGCACAGGCTATTTGGAGCCCAAGACAATGGTCGTGGGGTCTTCAGCAGGCGCTCCACCGGCGGCATAGGAGCGGCATAGATCGCGAAAGAACTGTGCCGGTTGGTCCTGGGGAAATTCCTCCAGAACCGCCTCAAAACGATCGACGGCCTCCACCCACCGAGCCTCGGAGAAGCTCGTCATCGCATCTGCGAAGCGCGCGCACAGCGCGACCTGGGCTTCGGTGGCGCGGTGCTTCTCGGCCACGAGTTCGACAATGGCGGTCCCGGTGCGTTTGCCCACGAAAACGAAACGGCCAAGCGGACGCAGCAGGAGCTCTGGAAGCTCGTCAGTCACTTCACTGGTCGCCAGCAGCTGTGTTCCCAGGCGCTTGTTGAGGCCCTCGATTCGTGATGCAGTGTTGGCGGTGTCGCCGACAATGCTGTAAACGAAGTGGCCACCTCCACCCGCATGGCCGACATAGACCCAGCCGACGTCGATGCCGACGCGAAGGGCCATCGGCGCCGCGCAGCGCGCCAGAGAGAATTTGCTGACTGCGTCACGCGCCTCCAAGGCCGCCAGCGCCGCACGGCGGTTCACATCACGATCACGCCTATCGGCAGTCCATGCGCACATGATGGCATCCGCCCTGAACTCGGTCACCGATACCTCGTAGCGGCGCAACCGCTCTGCCAGCGCCTCGAAGTACTCGTTCATGAAGTCGGCAAGCTCTTGGGGGCTCAGCGATTCCGCAATCGTGGAGAATCCGGCCATGTCGGTGGCAAAACAGGCGCCATAGACAACCCGGTTCAGGGACACCGATTGAGGTCCCTTGGCCAATAAATCCTTAGCGACGTTTTCTGGCAGATAATAACCAACGGCCGCACCGACCCGCAGCTTCTCCGAGCGTTCGAGCATGTATTGCGCGAGCAGACCGACCAACAATGCAAAAGGCAGTTGTATCAGCAGCGGTATGGCGATCGGGAACCATAGATCGGACTCGTTGAAGAGATACTGTGCCCCGAGCGTGTAGACTGCTGACGCCACCAGCGCGGCTGGAACCGCCAGCAGCGCGGGAAAGTTGAACACAGCGAAAGCAGTCATGAAGCCGAAAGCGAAGGGAATTGCTGCCGCTACCGCGTTGACTGGAGGTTCAATCGATCGCCGTTGCAGCAAATTACCGAGGGTGGTTGCGGCAATCTCGACGCCGCTCAAGTCGACGCCATCATCGCGGGTAAAAGCCGTGTAGAACCGGTCCGGTTGATCGGGATCGTACAGATCCGAGTAGCCGATAAAGACAATTTTCCCCGATAGATCAGGCGGCTGCTGCCATTCGGGCGACCAGGACACACCATTCATAGATTCATATGAGTAGGTGGGAATGGTCCCCGCCGTGCCATAGAAGTTGACGAAGCGACTCTCGCTTCCGCCATAGAGGTCGTTCAGCGCCAAAAGCAGTCGGCGGTCGGCTCCGGGGAGTGAGCCATCTGCTTCCAAGGAGACTTTGTCCGCGAACCTGCTCCGGAGCCCGGGGTCACTGCGATACGTGCGGTACACTACAGCCATCAGTTGACGTAATTGCTCCGCGTTCTGAATCTCCTCGGCGCACTCGGGCAGTTCGGCGGTGCCCAGGTCTCCGGTTGACATCAATATTTCACGCCAACGCGGGTATATCTTTAGGGCAAAAAACTGCAGCGCCACCGCAGGAAGGGTTGGTGCATCGCCGGCGCTAGTTTTGAAGGTCCAGAATTGCGACAGCCGCTCGTCGATTTTAGGGAGTGGGAAGGGACCTATGCCCCGAGCACCCTGAGCAATGATGGGTAGCGGCGGCAGTTGCTCTTCGGTCCAATACCATCCGCTGCGCTGGCCGTCGCCATCGATGATGGGCTGACGTTTACCGATTACGCGCTCGAACAGCACCACTTTCTGGCTTTCGGCCACTTTGCTGGCAAACAGCTGGTCGTGTTCTGGGTGCTTGGCTCGATTCAAGTCCATATTGAAAACGATGACTTCTGCGCCCAGATCGACCAGGCGCTCCAAGACCGGAATGTGGATGCTTCGGTCCCACTCGGAAGGCATTTTGGGCAGATTCAGTTGTCGGCCGGTGTCGGAATTGATGGCGACGACCGCAACCTCAGGGGGTGGTTTCTGAGGGCCCCGTAGATGAAACAGCCACTGTAGTCCGAAATCGAGCTCGAACTTGGTTCCGAGCGGCGTCATTGCTAGGGTGGCACCGAAGGTGCCGACGGCAACGGCGACGATGGTGCCTTTTACCCAGTGACGCAACTCGGTGTCCCATCAACGCTTGTCATGGTCTTTCTACGGGCATGCCGCGAGCCGTAATTGGCCCCTCGGCGTCTTGCCGCGCAGCAATATCCAAATCGTTGCAGTAGTGCCGGGTACTCAGACGGCCCATCGCTCAAGGCAGCAAGTCGTAGGTGACCCACATGGTTCGCGTCGCGACGGTGTCGTAGAGCCGTCGAGCTTGGTAGTTGTCGTCGGCGGTGATCCAGCGTAGCAAGGTGCAGCGCTCTTGCCGAGCCAGCTCGACCAGGGCCTCGATCAGGGCGCGCGCGATGCCGCGGCCGCGGGCCTCAGGTGTCACGAAGAGATCGTCCAGGAACAAGCCTTCCGCAGCCACCAGGGGTCGCGGAAAGCGCCGTAAGTGGGCAATTCCGAGTAGCAGACCATGCTCGCTGGCACCCAATCCGCGCACCGGGTGTGATTCGTCCTGCAGCCACGCCCAGACTCGCGCCCTGGCAGCGGCATCCTGACCCACGCCGTAGAATTCGGCGTAGGACCGATAGAGCGCCTCCCAAGCCGGGCGATCGGAATCCGCAAAGGGACGAACCTCAATGGGGGCATTCGAGCTCATGCGCCGATCATATAGGGCATTGCCTGGGATGCCCACGTGAAGTCTAGGGACGGCGCTAGAGTGCCTCCACTAGCTTCGACGCTGATACTGGTCGCAATCGGTGAGATGTAATTCCGTAGGTGCGGAGGCGAACGATGCTGCCGAACTACTTCGAGTTTTCACTTCCAACCCAGGTCGTCTACGGCCCCGGCATTCTGCGGGAGGCCGGGCGCCACCTGGAACCGTGGGCGCCGGCAAGAGCACTGCTGGTCACCGACAAGGTGTTGCGGGAGGGAGGCGCCGTCGAGCGCGTTACCGCGGGTCTGCAGGGTAGTGGCGTCGAGATCGGGGCGGTTTTCGACCACGTCCCACCAGACTCCACGATTGCCACGGTGGAGGCCTGCGCCGAGGCGGGCCGCGCCGAGGGCTGCAATCTTCTGATCGCGGTGGGTGGCGGCAGTGTCATCGATACCGCGAAGGTGGCCAACATCCTCCTGGTCAAAGGGGGTACTGTGGAACAGCACATGGGTGCCTACCTGCTCGGTGACACCCGATTGTTGCCGCTGGTGGTGGTGCCAACCACGGCGGGGACTGGGTCCGAGGTAACCAAGGTGGCGGTAGTGGCCGACCCCGAGCACCGGGTCAAGCTGCCCTTTGCCGAGACCCAGTTCCTGGCCAGCCTGGCCATCCTCGACCCCGAGATCACGGTGAGCATGCCACCGCGCCTTACCGCGGCCACCGGTATGGACGCCCTGACCCATGCCATCGAAGCCTACGTGGGCAAGGAGGCATCGCCCGCCAGTGACGCGCTGGCGCTGCACGTGGTCAAGCTGGTGTTCGAAAACCTGCCTGCGGCCTGTGCCCACCCCGACGACCTGGAGGTGCGCGGTGCCATGCTGGTGGCGAGCTGCTTGGCGGGGGTGGCGTTCTCCCATTCCATGGTGGGAATGGTGCACGGCATTGCTCACGCCCTGGGGGGCGTCTACCACATACCCCACGGCATCGCCAACGCCTTGGTGCTACCGGAGGGGATGGCCTATAACCTGGGGGCCTGCCCGGACCGATACGCGGATCTTGCCGTGGCCATGGGGGCTGCGCGGGCCCGGCCAGTGGCGGCTTTCGAAGGTGTGTTGGGGCGCGCGGGAATGGAGGGACTTGCGGGCTGGCTGCGTCGCCACCAGGGCATCGACCGGCGACTCGAGCACCGTAGCGCCCGAGCGGCGGTGGCCCGGGTGCGGGATCTCAATCGCCTGTTGGCAGGCCTCGCCGGGTTCCCGTTTGCACTCGTGGAAGCCGGTGTCGACGACGACCTGGCGCAGCAGGATCGGGTCGTCAGCACCGCGATGGAAGATGGCGCCATGCTCTACAACCGCCGTGAACCTACCGCCGAGGCTGTTGCGGAGATTCTGCAGCGCCTGCTACGAGCGGAAACCTCGCCCCTCAGGTACCAGGTTGCGCGTCGCGACCAGGGCCGAGTGGTCGCGACAGAAGCCACTGAGGAGCGGGTTTTCGCCGATAGCGCCACCCTCTATCGGATCCTCGGCGGCTTCTTCGAGGTGCTGAAGGAGGATCCGGGCATCCGCGATCCGCTGCGGCACTCGGGCCTGTGTGTGCGCTTCGTGTACCGAAAGCCGGCGGCCACCATCACCATCGACGCTCGGGGCCAAGAGGTGGCTTTGTTTCTGGGCGAGGAGGGAGCCCCCGCGCCCGAGGTGACCATGTCCATGGAGGCGGATACGGCCCATCGCTTCTGGCTTGGCCAGCTCAATCTGGTCACCGCGCTCACTCGGCGTCAGGTGGTGGCCAAAGGCAACGTGCCGAAGACCTTGCGCTTGCTGCCGATTCTGAGGCCGGCCTTCGCGCTCTATCCGGAGTATTTGAACCAACACGGGCTTGCCTCTCGGGCTGCCTCGTGAAAGGCTTGCCGCTCCCCGAAACATAGGTGTAAAGGGCACGATGAAGACCGTGCTGGTGGCCAATCCCAAGGGGGGCTGCGGGAAGACCACCATCTCGATCAACCTGGCCGGCTACTTTGCCAGGAAGGGCTTGCGGGTCGTGCTCTCCGACCTGGATCGACAGCAATCGTCGCTGCGCTGGCTGCAGCGAAGGGCCCTGGAGCTTCCCACCATTCATCCTTGGAACGGTCGCCAAGGCGAGGATCATCGGCTGCGTTTTACCCCGGATTGGATCGTGTTGGACGGCCCCGCCGGAATCCGAGGAGAGCGTTTGAAGAACGCCGTCTCCCATGTCGACCATGTGCTGGTGCCGGTGCAGGCCTCGCCCCTGGATACCGAGGTCTCGTCCGACTTTCTCGATGTGTTGCAGAGCCTGAAACGTATTCGCAAGGTCCGGGCGCGAGTCGCGCTGGTGGGCAATCGGGTCGACCGCCGGGTGCGGGCGCGGGATCACCTCAGCGCTTTCATGAGTGCTAGCGGGTTGCCGGTGCTGACCAGTCTCCGCGAGACCCAGCTCTACGTGCGTACGGCCCTGGAAGGCAGCACCATCTTTGATTTGTCACCCTACCTGACACGCCGCGACCGGGGCGAGTGGGCGCCCCTGCTGGCCTGGTTGGAGGAATAGCTGCACGTGGAGATCGAGCTCAAGCTAGCGGTCGATCGCAAGCATCTGCCCGCGGTGCTGGACCATCCGGCCCTGGCGGATCTGATCACTGCGCCAGAGCAGCGGCTGCGAGCGACTTACTTCGACACGGCAAACCACGCCTTGCGAGCCCTTGGTGCCGCGCTGCGGGTGCGTCGCGAGGGGCGCGCGTGGGTGCAGTGCTTCAAGGGGGCCGGCAGCTACGCGGGTGGGCTGCACCGGCGGGACGAATACGAAGCGCTGGTGGAGAAGGGTGAGCTCGACGCCAGCAAGCTGCCCGTCGACGGACCCTGGGGAGAGCTCCTGCGCAGGAAGCTCGATCATGGCGAACTGGAGCCGCTTTTCGTCACCGACATGAATCGGCGGCGGATGATCGTGCATGGTGAGAATGGCGCCGAAATCGAGGTGGCGTTGGACCAGGGCGCGGTTCGCTGCGGGCGCAAGCGGCGGCCCCTGTGTGAGCTCGAGCTGGAGCTTAGAGCCGGCGATCCGGTGGAAATGTTTCGGCTCGCCCGCAGCTTGTTGGATCGGGTGCCGCTGCGCGTGGAGCCCCTGAACAAGGCGGAGCAGGGCTACCGGCTTTGCGCCGCCGAGGCTGCGCAGAGCAGCAAGGCGGTAGCGCCGAACCTGGAGCCTACCGATGATCTACGCAGCGCGGTGAAAACTAGTCTGGCCGAGTGTGCGCGTCACTTTCATGCCAACGAGGCCGCCGTGACTGTGGGTGACGTGGAAGGCGTGCACCAGATGCGGGTGGCACTGCGCCGGCTGCGGGCCTGCTTGAACGCCTTCAAGCCGTACCTGGATGGCGATGCGCTGAAGGTATTCCGCACCGAGGTTGGTTGGCTCAACGAGGGGCTGGGACCGATCCGCGATTGGGATGTGTTCTTGGAGGGTCTGGAGCCGCTGCGAGCGTTGCGTCCCGAGGACCGCGGCTTGCAGCGAGTATTTGCCAGTGGCCGCGTGCGGCGGGGGGCGCACCACCGCGAGCTGTTGGCGCGCATGGATGACCCGCGCTACACGCGCTTTCAGCTCACCCTGGGGGAATGTGTGGTGGCGCCTCCGTTCAGCGACGGGGCGCCCCTGTCGGAACCAATAGGCCCCATCGCCACCGGCGTGGTTAGGAAGCTGCGTCAACGGATGCTGCGGCACGGCGAACACTTTGAGCAGCTGGAGCCAGAGGCGAGACACCAGCTGCGCATCCGTGCCAAGAAACTGCGCTATGCGCTGCAGTTCTTCAACCGTCTGTACAACGACAGGGTCAAGGCTATTCAGGACGCCCTGGCCAAGGTTCAGGACAGCCTCGGCGCCCTCAACGATCTCGCCATGGCCGACGGCCTGCTGGATGAGGCGGGCGTGTCGGCCAAGAGTCCCACCCGCGCGCTCATCGACGGTTGGACGCTGGCCCACGGCGACTACCAGAGCCGACAGGCCCAGGCCGCGTGGGAGGATTTCCTAGGCTCCCCGAGGCCTTGGAAGCGCAGAGGCTAGCCGCCTCTCAGAAACGGTCGGATCTCGGAAAGTGCCTCCGCCAGGTGCGCAAAGCGGTGCTCGCCTCCCTCATAGCAGACCACTCGGGCCCCGGGGTGATTGGCGAAGCGGGTGGCGGTGGCGGGAGAATCCAGCAGCTCGTCGCCCAGGTCCAAGAGCACCAGCAACCGCTCCCTCGGATCGTCCGCGACCTGATAGTCGCCCAGCGCAGCAAGATGCTCGGGCATGAAACGATAGCGCTCGCCGGTGCGGAAGTTCTGCTGTGCGCCCACGGCGGACGCCAAAGTGGTGACGGCGTCGGTCACCGGATTGACGAGAATCGCTGGTAGGTCGAACTCCCGGCCCAGGTAGCGAGCGTAGTAGGCACCCAAGGACGTCCCCAGCACAGCCGCCGGCCGCTGGGGCAGGAGCTCCCGGCGGATGAGCTCGCACAGCGCGGGCCCGGCAAGCCTCGGGTCGTGGCTGTAGCTTGGCGCCAGCACCCGCCAGCCCTGAAGGTGCTGACGCAGGATGCGGGCTTTCTCGTTTTCCCCTGCGCTATTGAAGCCATGCAGGACCAGCAGGGTGCCATTCGACACGGCCGTCACGCTCACTGGTTTTGCCTTACTTCGGGAGCCGATTGAGGCCATTCAAGGCAGCCACTCGGTAGGCCTCCGCCATGGTGGGGTAGTTGAAGGTCGTGTTGACAAAGTACTCCAGCGAGTTGGATTCACCCGGCTGCGACATGATCGCCTGGCCGATGTGGACGATTTCGGAGGCCTGATCGCCGAAGCAGTGGATGGCCAGGATCTCCAGCGTGTCGCGATGAAACAGCAGCTTCAGCATGCCTACCCGGTTGCCCGTGATCTGCGCCCGCGCCAGGCTTTTGAAGAAGGCGTAACCCACCTCGTAGGGAATCTTGCGCTCGGTGAGCTCACGCTCCGTAGGGCCCACCGAGCTGATCTCGGGGGAGGTGTAGATGCCGGTGGGGACATACTCCACCAGACGGTGGTCGCAGTAGCCCTGCACCAGGTGGGCGGCGGCGAAGCGTCCCTGGTCGTAGGCCGCGCTGGCGAGGCTGGGGTGGCCGACGATGTCGCCTACCGCGTAGATGTGCTCGACGGCAGTCTGATAGTTCTCGTTGACCTGCAGCTGGCCGCGATGATTGGGTTCGAGGCCGATGTTCTCCAGTGCCAGGGCCTGGGAGTTTCCGGTACGGCCATTGGCCCACAGTAACACTTCGCTGCGAATGCGCTTGCCGGAGACCAGGTGCACCGTGACCCCCTCGTCATCGGCGCTCACCGAGCCGTACTCCTCGCCGTGACGAATCATGACGCCCTGATCCCGCAGGTGGTAGCTCAGGGCGTGGACGATCTCGTCGTCCAGGAAGGCCAGAAGCTGGCTGCGGGTGTCGATGAGATTCACCCGCAGGCCCATCAGTCGGAAGATGCTGGCGTACTCGCAGCCGATAACTCCGGCTCCGTAGATGGTGATGCTGCGGGGTGTGTGGTCGAGTGACAGGATGGTGTCGCTGTCGAGCACCCGGGGATGGCTGAAGTCCACGTCCTCGGGATGATAGGGGCGCGAACCGGTAGCGATAACGACCTTGTCGGCATGTAACTCGCTGACCTCGCCATCGGTCGCGGTCACGCTCAGGCTGTGGGCATCGGAAAAGCGCGCCTCGCCGATGTGCACGTCGACCTCGTTGCGCTCATAGAATTCGGTGCGCATGGCAGTTTGCTTGGAGATCACCGATTCGGCATCGCGCAGCAGCACCGGGAAGCTGGGGCGTTCCCGCCGCCCGGGGGGTTGGGTGCGGTTGCACTCGTCCAGGCGCTGGGTGGCATGGCGCAGGGCTTTCGATGGAATCGTTCCCCAGTGGGTGCAGCTGCCACCGATCCGGTGCCGCTCCACCACCGCCACGTGTTTGCCGTATTTCACGGCCAGCATGGCAGCGCCCTCGCCGCCGGGTCCGGTCCCAATGACCGCTACGTCGTAAGAGTGTTTCCCCACGCGTGTCCTCCAATTGCCATCCGGGGCGCCGCTGGCATGCGTGCTGCTATGGGTTCGCCAGCCACGCGGGCCCGCAAGTATAAGCGCTGCCGCCGGGGCACCGACACCCAGATGCGGTGGCCCCTGCCGAGGATCACGGCCCCACATCACCAACCAACGACAGGCGAGCGGTCGACCATGGATATAAGCCCCTACCTTCGACTGATGGTGGATAAAGACGCCTCAGACTTGTTCTTCTACGTGGGCGCGCCGCCTCATATCAAGATCGAGGGTACGGTGCGCGCCATCGGCAACAAACCCATCCCGCCGGCGGGGGTGGAGAAGATCGCCTACTCGGTGATGGACGACGATCATCGCCGTGACTTCGAGCGCGAGCATGAATGCAACTACGCCATCTCCATGGGTGGCGTCGGCCGCTTTCGCGCCAACGTGTTCCGGCAACGGGGCGAGGTCGCCATGGTGGTGCGCTACATCCGCGGCGAGATTCCCAACTTCGAACAGCTGCATCTGCCGCGCACTATGGGCGACCTGGTGATGGAGAAGCGGGGCTTGATCCTGGTGGTGGGCTCCACTGGCTCTGGTAAGTCCACCTCGCTTGCGGCCATGATCGATCACCGCAATCGCAACGCCACCGGGCACATTCTCACCATCGAGGATCCCATCGAGTTCATACACGACCACCAGCGTTCCGTGGTCGGGCAGCGCGAGGTGGGTCTCGACACCCTGAGCTACGCCAACGCGCTGAAGAATGCGTTGCGCGAGGCGCCAGACGTGATCTTGATCGGCGAGATTCGCGACGAGGACACCATGCGCCACGCCATTCACTATGCGGAGACCGGCCATCTTTGTCTGTCGACGTTGCACTCCAACAACGCCAACGGCGCCTTGGATCGCATCATCAACTTCTTCCCCGAATCCGCCCGCGAGCAACTGCTGCTGGATTTGTCCGCCAACCTGCGCGCTGTGGTCTCGCAGCGGCTGATCCTCGGCTTGGACGGAAAACGCGTCCCGGCAGTAGAGGTGCTGCTGAATACTCCCTATGTCGCCGACCTGATCCAGAAGGGCAAGCTGGAGCAGATCAAGGACGCCATGACTCAGGGCGTCAACGTCGGCATGCAGACCTTCGATCAGGCGCTGTACACCCTCTTCAAGAGCGGCAAGATCAGCGAGGAAGACGCGGTCAAGAACGCCGACTCGAAAAACAACGTGGCCCTGCAGATTCGCCTCTCCCGCGGCGTCGAATCCAGCGAGGGGCTCGACGATCTCACCATCAAGGAAGACGAAGAGCTGCGCCGCTTCTGAGCACCACCGCCCACGCTCTCGGCTCGCAATCGATGCTGGTCGGGAGCGAAGGTGTTGCCCTCGAATTCTCCCTGCTACCGGCTCCGGTCACTTGCCGCCCGCCTGCCGCTGCGGCCACACTCACGTCATGTGGAGTCCCAACCCAGTTAGAACATGAGCTCGCCGGCTAGGCGATTGGCCCATCGAATGCCAGGAATCGCAGCCTTCCAGGTCATGGATCTGGTGGCGAGGGCCCAGGCTTTGGACCAGATGGGTCGCGACGTGGTGCACATGGAGGTAGGGGAGCCGGATTTTCCCACGCCGGCGCCCATCGTGGAGGCTGGCCAGCGAGCGCTCGCCGAAGGCCGCACCCGCTATACGGCGGCCGCCGGCCTGCCGCAGCTGCGCGAAGCGCTGGCCCGGCATTACCAGGAGCACGAAAGCGTCGAGGTCAGACCCGAGCGCATTGTGGTGACGCCGGGAGCTTCCGGGGCATTGCAGGTGGCGCTCGCGCTGCTGCTGAACCCTGGAGAGCGAGTGCTCTTGGCGGACCCGGGTTACCCCTGCAACCGCAATCTGATTAGGTTGCTCGGGGGCATCCCGGGGGAAATCGCGGTCGGACCCGAGAGCAACTACCAGCTCACCGGCGAGCTCGTGGACCAGCACTGGAGCGAGGACACGGCGGCCGCCATGCTTGCCAGCCCCTCGAATCCCACTGGGACTTTGGCCGATCCCGACCAAGTCCTGGCCATCGGCCACCTGGCCCGGACCCGTGGTGGTGGGCTGATCGTCGACGAGATCTATCGCGGTCTGGTCTACGACGACACCACGCCCTCGGCACTGGTGGAGGACCAGGGCGCCTTCGTCATTAACAGCTTCTCCAAGTACTTTGGTATGACCGGGTGGCGGTTGGGCTGGCTGGTGGTGCCCGAAGGCTATCAACGGGAGGCGGAGAAGCTGGCGCAGAACCTGTTCCTGGCGCCGCCCACTCCGGCCCAGCATGCGGCGCTGGCGGCATTCACGCCGGCCACCCTGGAGATCGTGGAGGCACGCCGACAGGCGTTTCAGGAACGGCGGGATTTCTTGGTTCCCGTGCTGCGCCAGATCGGACTCGGCGTTCCCGTGGTGCCCGCCGGTGCGTTCTATGTCTACGCCGACAGCGCGTCCCTGACCGATGACAGCCACTCCCTGGCTTGGCGGTTGCTGGAGGAGGGCGCCGTGGCAGTCACACCCGGCGGCGATTTCGGCATCGCCGCGGGCCGACGCCACCTGCGCTTCGCTTATACCACGTCAGTAGAGCGGCTCTCGGAAGCGGTCGAAAGAATTCAAGTGGTTCTAAAAAATATTTGAATTCACATTCAGGAGCGGCGACGGGCAGGTGCTCCGTCTCGAAGGTGCTCCACCCAGAGTTGGGTGGCGCCGATCACTGCTGCCGGCATGGCCAGGAAGTTGAGCCCGGGAATCAGGGTGAGCAACAGCACACCGCTGCCGAATCCCAGCGCTAGACTGGGCTCGGCACGCAACATGGCGCGCTGGTCAGGGAAGCGGATGCCGTGGTTGGCCATAGGATAGTCCGCGTACTGCAGGGCCAGCATCCACGCGCTGAACAATGCCCACACAAACGGGGCGATGACGTTGACCCCCGGGATCAGAAACAGCACCAGCAGTGGCACCGCTCGTAGCAGGAAATAGGCGAGCTTGCGCAGTTCCTGCACTGGCGTCGCCAGAAGCTCCCGCCAAAGCGGAATCTCGATGCTGCCCGGCCTGCCCGTGAGGGTGGCTTCCACCCGCTCTGCCAACAGTCCATTGAATGGTGCCCCCAACAAGTTGGCCACGACGGTGAAGGTGTAGAACACCAGAATCAGCGCGCCCAAGGCGAACACCACCCAAAGCAACCCGGTCACCAGCACCCCCAGCCAGTCCAGCCAACCGGGCAGCCAGCTCACCGCTACGCCCACCCATTGGTCGATGAGGCGGCCCAAGAGCTCTGCGCTCAGCCAGAGACCCAGACCGAACACCACTATGTTTATGACCAATGGCCACGCCACGAAGCGGCGATACTCCGGTCGCGGCAGCGCCCGCAGACCGCTGACGGCATAGCCAGCCCCGCGCATAAAAGGGCCTACCATGGGCGCATAGCGGCGCGAACGGTTTCGCGCCCCCTCAAGGCAGCTGCACCTGGCTGGGCGCGACCCAGCCCTGGGCGCGGTGCTCGGCGACCACCGTGGTGTAGATGCCCCCACGGACGTTGAATTCCGCCCGCAGCCGCATGAATCGGGGCGAGCACGCCCGCACCAGGTCGGTCAGGATCTGGTTGGTCACCGCCTCGTGAAACGCACCCTGGTCGCGGTATGACCAGATGTAGAGCTTCAGCGCCTTCAGCTCCAGGCAGTGGCCTTCGGGCACGTACTCCAGGTCCATGGTGGCGAAGTCCGGCTGGCTGGTTTTGGGGCACAGGCAGGTGAACTCGGGTATCCGAATATGGATGGTGTAATCCCGCTCCGGACTCGGATTGGCGAAAGTTTCCAGCGAGCGTGCTGGCGCGGTCGTCATGACAACGCATCCTCGGGATTTCCATTCTTTCGCAAGCCGCCATGGTGGGCCCCGACCGCGGCGCGGGCGTGGCCAGTGCCGGCGAAGGTCGGAGAAAACATTGATCGGCGATTGCTTCGCCCGCACAATTCGCGGGCGCCGCATTACACCAACTCGCATCCCCATTGGGAAGCCGCCTTCGGCACGCCATGCGACTGACGAAAATAAAGCTCTCCGGATTCAAGTCCTTCGTCGATCCGACCAATTTTCACCTGCCGGGGCAGCTGGTGGGGATTGTCGGCCCCAATGGCTGTGGTAAGAGCAATCTGATCGACGCGGTGCGTTGGGTCATGGGCGAGAGCTCCGCCAAGCAACTGCGCGGCGACTCCATGGCCGACGTCATCTTCAACGGCTCCAGCAGCCGAAAACCGGTGGGGCAAGCCTCCATCGAGCTGGTGTTCGACAACAGTGCCGGTCGGCTCGGTGGGGAGTATGCCCGCTTCCGGGAGGTGGCTGTGCGTCGGGTCGTCAGTCGCGATGGCCAGTCCACCTACTTCCTCAACGGCAGCCGCTGCCGACGCCGGGACATCACGGATGTGTTTCTGGGCACCGGCCTGGGCCCCCGCAGCTATGCCATTATCGAGCAGGGCACGATCTCGCGGGTGGTGGAGGCCGGCCCGGAGCAGCTGCGGGGCTTCCTGGAAGAGGCCGCCGGCATCTCGCGTTACAAGGAGCGCCGCAGGGAGACCGAGAATCGGATTCGCCACACGCGTGAGAACCTGGATCGCGTCAACGATTTGCGCGATGAACTGGGCAAACAGCTGGAAAAGCTCCAGCGCCAGGCTCGCAACGCCGAGCGCTTTCGCGCGCTGAAAAGCGAGGAACGGGCCCGTCGCGGCAGCCTTTTGACGCTGCGCTGGCGCGGGCTCGAGCAGCGAGTAGTCGAGTTGGAACGTGAGGTTCGGGCGATCTCGGTGGAGCTGGAAGCCGGACTGAGTCGGCAACGCGAGGCCGAAGCGGGCTCACTACGGGCACGAGAGATTCTCCATGACGCCAATGAGCAGCTGAACGAGCGTCAGGCCGCCTTCTACGCCGCGGGGGCAGAGGTGGCCCGAGTCGAACAGTCCATTCGCCACGCCCGTGAACTGCTGACTCAGCGCCGGGGGGATGAGGCGCGCACACGTCATGCTATGGAGGAGGTCGATCGGCATCTCGAGCACGATCGCGCCGAGCAGCAGCGCGCGGAGGAGTTCCTGACTCACGCGCATCCCCAGCTGGCGGCCGCCACCAGCGCACAAGATCAAGCGGCTACGGAGCTGCGCGCCGCCGAGGACGCTCGCGACCAGGCGCGGCAGCGACTCGAGCATCTCACCCGGGGGGCGGCGGATGCGCGGCGCGCCGCCGAGGTGGAGCGCACCCATATCGATCACCTGGAGCGACAGCTGACTCGCACCGACGAGCGCTGTCGCAGGCTCGCTGCGGAGCTGGAGGAACTGGCCCGAGCTAGTCCCGAAGAGACGGCTGCCGAGTCGGCTAGCGCACTTGCCGAGGCGGATTCCCGGGTGGCGCAGCTCGATCAGGAGCTGGCGGATATCGCCACTGCCAACGGGCGGCTACGAGCCCGTGACCAGGAGCTGATGCGTGCCCTCGAACAGCACCGCGGCGCCCTACAGCGGGACCAGGGACGGTTGGCTTCGCTGGAGACCCTGCAGGAGGGAGCGTTGGCCGAGGGCAGCGCGGAGCCTGAAGCCTGTATGGCCAATGATTTGCACGCCAGCCGGCGGCTCGCCGAGGTCATCCGCGTCGAGGCTGGTTGGGAGGGGGCGGTGGAGGCCGTGCTCGGTCACCGTGTCGGCGCCCACTGCGTCGCCGGCTTGGACGCGCCAGCGCGGGCGCTGGCCCCGTCCCAGGAAGGCCGGATAAGCCTCTACGACACCTCGATAGGTCCGAGCGCCGGCAGCCCCGCCAACGCCGATGCGCTGGCCGCGGTGGTACAGGCGCCGTGGCACCTGGAAGGGTTGCTCGGACACGCGCGGCGGGTTGAGTCCCTGGAGCAGGCGCTGCGGATTCGAGCCGAGCTGGAATCACACCAGGTCGCGGTGACGCCGGACGGTACCTTGGTGGGGCGGGACTGGCTACAGCGGGAGCACGGCGTCGATCCTGCCGCCGGCGTGCTGGCTCGAGCCCGCGAGATCGACGCTCTGCGCGAGCAGCTGACGCTGGCCTCGGCGACCCTGGAGCAGACCGAGCAGGCGTTGGCGAGGTGTCGCGAGGATCTCGCCGCCCAGGAATCGTCCCGGGCACGGTGCCAGTTGGAGAGTACGGCGGCGCACCGCGCTCAAGCCGAGCTTCGGGCCCAGGAGGTCGCGCGCGAGCAGCGCGCGGCGGAAGCGGCCAGGCGGAGTGAGCGGCTGCAGCAAGAGGCTGACGAGCTCGCCCTGCAGCGTGCCGACGAGTGGGAGGAGTTGCAGCTGGCCCGCGATCGGCTGCAACAGCAACTGGAGGTGTTGAGTGCGGCCAACCTGGCTCAGCAGCAGGCTGCCAGCGAGCTGACCGCGATTGAACAGACGCTGCGTGAGCGTCGCGATGAGGCCCGGCATAAGGCCAGTGCAGCGGGCAAGCTCACGGTGGAGGTGGAAACTCGGCGTAGCGCCTTGGCGTCGTTGAATCTCGCCGTCGGGCGACAAAGCGAGCAGCACCAACGTCTGGCGCAGCAGCTGGCAGACCTGGAGCGGGCGCTGGCGGAGAGCGAGTCGCCACTGCCAAAGCTCGAGGCGGAGCTAGAACAGCTGCTTCGCGCCCGCACCACCACCGAAACAGCTCTGGCGGAGGCGCGTGAGGCGGTGGCCGCCGCGGAGGCAGGAGCACGCGAGCTGGATCGCGAGCGCCTGGCGGCGGAGCAGGCGGTGGAGGGGGTGCGCGAGCGATTGGAAACCCTCCGGCTAGGGGCGGGCGAGGCCCGGGTTCGCCGAGACGCGGTGAATGACCAGCTAGGCGAGCTTGGCATCGATCGGGAGCAGACCCTGGCCGAGCTCGACCCCGAGCTGGAGGAAGCTGGCTTGCAGGCAGAGCTGGAGCGACTGCAGCGCTCCATCGAACGGCTGGGCCCGATCAACCTGGCCGCCATCCAGGAGTTCGAGCTGGAGTCTGAGCGCAAGCGCTACCTGGACGCCCAACACGCCGACCTGACCGAGGCGATGGACACCCTGGAGGCGGCTATGCAGCGCATCGACCGGGAGACCCGGCAACGCTTCAAGGCCACTTACGACAAGGTCAACGCCGGCATCGGGGAGCTGTTTCCCAGGCTCTTCGGCGGTGGCACCGCGTTCTTGGAGCTGGTGGGTGAGGATCCCTTGGACGCGGGAGTTGCAGTCATGGCACGACCGCCTGGTAAGCGCATCAGCAACATCCATCTGCTCTCCGGAGGCGAGAAAGCGTTGACCGCCGTAGCCCTGGTGTTCACCATTTTTCGCTTAAATCCGGCGCCCTTTTGCATGCTCGACGAAGTCGACGCGCCGCTCGATGAAGCCAACGTCGGGCGCTACTGCGACCTGGTACTAGAGATGTCACAACAGGTTCAGTTCATCGTGATCACCCACAACAAGACCACCATGGAGGCACTGGCCCACCTGGTGGGTGTTACCATGCACGAACCTGGTTGCTCCAGACTCGTAACCGTAGACGTCGAGGAGGCCGCGCGCCTTGCGGCTGTATAGCGCTCCGCTCACCGATCGCGTTCATGGCTGCCGCCCGCAGCGGCTGACCACGGCCCACTGCGACACCCGGTGCCGTGAAGTGCTCGCCAACGATGTTCGCTGCGACACGGCATTGGCACGCCAACTGGCCACTGAACGCGCAACGGTTGCCATGCGTGTTTCCTGCGATCGAGCAGCTCCATAGAGGATTGGATGGACGAGTTGCGCTGGATCCTGCTGGCCATCGGTGCGGTGCTGATCGGCGGCATTTATCTGTGGGGCATTCGGGGCTCTTTTGTGGACCGGCTGCGCAAGCCGGATCACGATCTGTTGGAATCCCACGGCGGCCTGGAGCCCCTAGGGGACGAGGAAGATCCGTTGCTGCGGCGGGAGCCGGAGCTCGGCGACCTGAAACCGGGCTCACCCGGCCGGGGCTGGACCGAGAATCAGGACGAAGTCGGGGCCCCGGCGCTGGAGCGCAGCAGCGGCGCCGAAGAGGAAGAGGGCGAGCGGCTCAACGTCGTACTCACCATCATGGCGGCGGAGGATCGGCACTTCAGCGGCCACGAGCTGGCGCGAGTTGCGGGCGAGCTCAGCTTGCGCAAAGGTCGCGACGGGACACTTGACTGCTACCCCGACGATCAGGCGCGGGGGCGACCGGTATTCAGCCTCGCCAACGTGCTGGAACCGGGAGTTTTTGACTGGCCCTCCTGGGAGAGTCTGCGCACCCCCGGCCTGGTGGCGTTCATGCGGCTGCCGGGACCGGTCAGCGCGCCCGTGGCGCTCGACCTGATGCTGTCGGTGACCGGCCGCGTCGCCGAGCTACTGCAGGGCGTGCTGTGCGACGATCGCCGTAATCGACTGACTGCTCAGGGTCGGGAGCATCTGCGCGCGGAAGTCAGTGAGTTCGAACGCCGGCGGCGAGTGACCGAGCTGCGGCGGCGCCACGGTTGATGGCCTCAGCCAAGGACGCCGCGCAACGCGCGGCCGAGCTGCGAGACGAGCTTCGCAGCCATGACTACCGCTACTACGTGCTGGCCGATCCGACCATTCCGGATGTTGAGTACGACCGCCTGATGCGGGAGCTGCAGACGCTCGAGCAGCAGCATCCCCACCTCGTCACCCCCGATTCGCCCACCCAGCGCGTGGCTGGCGCGCCCTCCGACGAGTTTCCCGAGGTGCGTCACGCGGCAGCTATGTTGTCGCTGGATAACGCATTCTCCGAGCAAGAAGTGCGTGACTTTGATCGCCGGGTCCGCGAGCGGCTGGGAGCGGACCAGGTCGACTATGCCGCCGAACCCAAGCTGGATGGCTTGGCCGTGAGCCTGGTGTATGAGGACGGGCGCTTGGCACGTGGCGCGACCCGTGGGGATGGCACCACCGGCGAAGAGGTCACCGCCAACATCCGCACCATCCGCAGCGTGCCCTTGCGGCTGTGCGGCAAGGGCTGGCCGCAGCTATTGGAGGTTCGGGGCGAGGTCTACATTTCCAAAGCAGGCTTCCAAGCGCTGAATCGCCGCGCCGCCGAACGCGGTGAGCGCACTTTTGCCAACCCGCGCAACGCTGCCGCCGGTAGCCTGCGACAGCTCGACCCCCACATCACCGCGGCGCGACCGCTCAGTATTTTCTGCTACGGTCTCGGCGAGCGCGGCGGTGCCCGGCTGCCCGCGCGCCAGAGTGAGCTGCTGGACCAACTGGCGCAGTGGGGCCTCCGGGTATGTCCCCAACGCGAGCGGGTCAATGGTGTCGAGGGCTGCCTGGACTACTACCGGGCGCTCGGCGAACGGCGAGACGATCTCCCCTATGAGATCGATGGCGTGGTCTACAAAGTGGATCTGCTCGCCGATCAAGACCGGCTGGGCACTTTGTCGCGGGCACCGCGCTGGGCCATCGCCCACAAGTTTCCGGCCCAGGAGGCGCTCACCACCGTGGTGGGCATCGAGGTTCAGGTGGGCAGAACCGGCGCGCTGACGCCAGTGGCGAAGCTAGAGCCGGTGCAGGTTGGCGGCGTGACCGTGACCAGTGCCACCCTGCACAATGCGGCGGAGGTTGAGCGCAAGGATGTGCGCGTCGGTGATACCGTCTATGTGCGTCGAGCGGGAGACGTCATTCCCGAAGTGGTGCGGGTGCTCACCGAGCGACGGCCGAAGCATACCGAGCCTTTCCAGATGCCCGACCGCTGCCCCGCTTGCGGTTCGGCGGTGGTGCGGCCCGAAGGTGAGGTGGTCGCCCGCTGCAGCGGCGCTCTGGTGTGCGGTGCCCAACGCAAGCGCGCGTTGTGGCATTTCGCCTCGCGTCGGGCCATGGATATCGACGGCCTGGGAGACAAGCTGATCGAGCAGCTGGTGGACCGAGACCTGGTGCAGGATCCCGCGGGGCTTTACGAGCTCGACGCTGACGCACTCCAGTCGCTGGAGCGAATGGGCGAAAAGTCGGCGCACAATCTTCTGGCGGCCCTGGCTCGCAGCCGCAACACGACGTTGCCCCGATTCCTGTTCGCCCTTGGCATCCGCGAGGTAGGTGAAGCCACCGCTGCGCAGCTGGCGCGCCATTTCGGTTCCCTGAGCGCCATCCAGCAGGCCGAAGAGTCGGCGCTGCAGGCGGTTGAGGACGTTGGTCCGGTGGTGGCTGCCCACATCCACGCCTTCTTCCGCGAGCCGCACAACCTTCGCGTCATCGAGCGCCTGCGAGAGGCCGGAGTGGCGTGGCCGGAAGCTGCAGGCGTGGCGCATGATCGACCGCTCCCGCTGCAGGGCAAGACCTACGTGCTAACCGGCACGCTTGCCACCCTGACCCGGCACCAGGCCAAGGCGCGCCTGGAGGCGCTGGGGGCCAGGGTAGCAGGCAGCGTGTCGAGCAGCACCGATTGTGTCATTGCCGGTGA